>NZ_JBHVGL010000021.1:3831-176347 GCF_042800875.1 Kitasatospora sp. NPDC057595
TGTGTTGGTGCGGCGGCGGCTCCCTACACGGCGCGGGCGGTGGCGGTGTGGGGTTTTTGCCGTTTGTTCCGTTGTGGGGTGGGGCTGGGGGCCCCCCCCCCCCCCCCACTCCGGGGGGAGGGGCGGGCGGAAGGTCGACCCGGCCTGGATCGGGTGTGGCGGGATCTCGTAGGGTGGCGCACACGGGTGTGGTGACCAGCGCCACGCGGGGTACGAGGCAGCAGAACGCCGCTGGGCGGCGGGGCGGGGCGGTGACCTGGAGATGGCGGAGACGAAGGCGGTCCCCGGAGGTCCGGAGCCCGTACCGGACGCGGGTCCCCGGGATGCCGTGCCGCCGCCGCCCGCGCGCAACGCCTACGAGGAGCACCCGCCCGGCCCGGCCGCTCTGTACGAGCCCCCCGCCCCGCTGCCCGCGCCCGGCCCGGTTCCCGGACCGCCCGCGCCGTCCACCGGATGGACCGTCACCGGCATGCCCGCCATGGGCGGTGCCCCCGGTGGAACGGCCGTCCCGCCGCCGTACAACGCTCCCGGTGCCACCCCTGCGCACGGCCTGCCCGGTCCCGGCGGCCTGGGCGGCGGGCCGCGCGGCCGGATCCTGGTCGTCGAGGGCGGTTACGGCGCCTCCGGCCGCCGCACCTGGGGGCGCGGCGGACCGGCCCAGGCGCCGGTGCTGTCCGCGATGCTCGCCGCCGTCTCCCCGCAGGTCCTGCTCGCCGCCGACGCCGTCGACGCCGTCCACCTGCCCGGCGCGAGCGACCCGCACACCGTCCTCGCCCACCTGCGCGCGGCCGCCCGCCACCCCGGACCGCTGCTCGTCCACCTCGGCGGCCACCTGCTCGCCGACAAGCGCGGCGGCCAACTCCACCTCACCCTGCGGGACTCCAAGCCCGGCAGCATCCGTCAGGACGGCCTCGCCTGGCAGGCGGTCGCCGGTGAGCTGCGGCACCGCCCGGCGGAGTGGCAGACCCTGGTCATCGCCGACCTGAGCGCCGATCCGAACGCCTGGCCGCTGCTCCAGGGCACCGTCTCCTCGCTCGGCGACGGCCTGCCGCTGTGGGCGGTGGTCAGCCCCGACCCGGAGCAGATCGGCACGTTCACCCGCGCGCTGATCGAGGCCCTGCACGGCGGCCGTCCGGGCGCCGAAGCCGTCCTGGCGCCCGAACAGCTGCGCCAGCAGGTGTACTCGGTGCTGCGCCCGGACGTGGTCGTGTTCAGCACGCACGCGCCGGACCGCCCGTTCTTCCGCAACACCGCCCGGCGCGGCGAGGGACCGTTCGCCGACGCCGTCCCGTACGAGGGACCGAGCCCGGCCGCCGTGCTGCCCCGCCCGGCCGCCGCCCAGGGGGAGGCGGCGTGGACGGACGAGCGGCCGTGGGGCGAAGCGCCGCGCGACGCGGTGCCGCGTCCGGCCGTCGTCCTGGACAAGCCGGTCGTCGTCGTGGCCGCCCCGGTGCCCGATCGACCGGTGCCCGATCGACCGCTGCCCGAGGGGCCGTTGCCCGAGGGGCCGGTGAACCTGCTCAAGCCCGGCGTGCCGCCCACGCCGCCCCTCCCGCCGAAGCCTGTCGACCTGGCGAAGCCGGGGGCTTGGCAGCCGCCGGTCCCCGAGCCGGAGCCGGAGCCCGAGCCCGAGGCGGAGGCTGAGCCGATGGCGGTCGACGAGCCCGCTCCCGTGCCCGCCGACGAGCCCGGGGCCGAGGCCTCCGAGGAGCCCGAGGTCGAGACCGAGCCAGAGGCTGAGTCCGAGGCCGAGCCGGTGGCAACCGAGGAGCCCGCCCCCGAGGCGGACCCCTCCCAGCCCCGCGCCGATTACCGTGAGGTGATCGGCCGGATCGTCCGCAGTGCCGACGCCGGTGACCACGGCGCCGCCACCGACCTGGCCCTCGCCCTCGAACTGGAGGCGATCGCCGAGCACGGCCCGGTCTCCGCAACGGTGCTGCAGGTCCGTCAGGTCCGCGCCCACGTCGCCCGCCTCGCCGGTCGGCCTGCCGAAGCGGCCGGCATCTACCGCGAGGTCGCGTTGTCGCTGCTCGGCATCCACGGGGCCGAGCACCCGGAGACCCAGCACGCC
The DNA here is from genome assembly GCF_042800875.1 of Kitasatospora sp. NPDC057595. Classification (NCBI taxonomy): domain Bacteria; kingdom Bacillati; phylum Actinomycetota; class Actinomycetes; order Kitasatosporales; family Streptomycetaceae; genus Kitasatospora; species Kitasatospora sp. NPDC057595. The sequence continues at coordinate 5,903 of NZ_JBHVGL010000021.1, forward strand.
GCGACCAACGCCGAGGCCTGCTGGCGGGCGATCCCGGACCGCGCCGAGGCGCTCCGGATCGCCCCGGAGATCATCGAACTGCGCGCCCACCTCCCGGGCCGCGAAGGCCGCAAACTCCGGGCCGCCGAACGCCATCTCGCCACCCTCGCGGCCGCCGGGTCCGACTCCGCCTGATCCGGGACGCGTGTCCTGTCGGCGATCGCGAACGCCTTGGCCCGGTGGCAGGAGAACCGCCGCCACACCGAACGCTCCCTGCGGACCGGCGGGCCCTGGCCGTCGGTGGACGTGGCGGAGTTCGTCGCGGAGGTCGAGGCGTCGGGCCTCTTCGAGGAGGTGGAGGTGGTGCCGGTCGCTCCGCCGCGATCCTTCGACCTCCGTCTGGGGGCCTCGGAGGACCACTTCTTCACCGTCATGCTGGTGGATGGCGGTGACTCCTGCCGGATCGTGTTCGACGACTACGTCTTCGACTGGGTGCCGACGTGCCTCGCGCTCGACTTCCTTCGGGCCGTCATCGCGGGTGAGGTCGAGGTGACCCAGTCGGGCGACCACCTGTTGGTGGGCGTCCCGCTGGCCGGGGAGGGGACCTGGCGGGATTCCCGGGTTCTCCGGGGCGGGCTCGAACCCTGGGAGGCCCGGGCGATGGCCCGGGACCGGGCACCGGAAGACTGAGCGACCGGGAAACCCGGGCGACCGCACCCCGGCGGCCGCCTATGCTCACCGCCGTGGACGATGCGCTGTCGAGGATCCTCACGAAGCCGCTGACCAGCCGGAACGCTCGGAAGATGGAGAGGCTGGCGGGCCGTGGCCTCAAGCACGGCGGGGCGGCCTTCGTGGCGGACCTCGGCATCGGGCCGGCGCGGCACCATCGCTCGGCGGCGGAGTGCGACAGGCTCTTCGACCGGCTGGTGCGGCTGCTCGCGGTGACGCCCGGGCGCCGGGCACGTCGGGCAGCTGCTGCGGATGCTCGCCGCGGCCGGGCCGGAGGATCCGGAGCGTGACCGCTACCTGGCCTCGGTGCTGGCCGCGTGCCGGCGGCGGTGGAGACGACAACCGCCGCGATCGCCGAGGCCCTGGCGGCACCGGTGGCCAACTGGGTGGACGAGGGTGAGCAGTCGGAGGCCCGCGTCGAGGCGCGGACCTTCGCGTTCTCGGAGCCCTTGGAACCGGGAGCGGTGCCGTACGCCCTCGTCGGGCTGAGTCCGGACTGCCTGGCCGACTTGGGGCAACTGCCACCGCCGGGGAAGGCCACCGTGTTCGGTGTGGTCGCCGTCGAGCCCGCCGAGGTCTGGCGGGTGCTGTTCGCCGCGGCGTCCACCGGCGGCCCGTACGAGTCAGGCTGCTACGGCGCGTACGGCCGGCTTCACGCCTGGCGCGCGCTGGCCGGGCTCGCCGGGGCACGGGCGGACGCGTCGCCGGGCGAGGTCGAGGAGCACGTCCGCCGCTTTGCCTGGTACCGGTTCGGTGCGGACACCCCGTGGTTCCACCGGGTGGTGTGGGACCTGGGGGTGCTGGCCGTCGGCCCGGACCGCCGCAGGCTGGCCTTTCTCGCCGCGACGGCGACCGACTGACGGAGTGGGAAGTCGGCCGGTCCGACTTCCCACTCCGGGCGTGTCCGCCAACGGTCGCGAGCAGGTGCGGAGCGCGGTGGTGCACGCCCGGCGCGTGGAGGTGAGCGCGAGGTGCGACGCGAACCCGCGCCCCGGTGTGTGCCGTTGGCGGTCGGCTCCGCGAGTGTGACCCAGTGCGGGTGGAAGCGCCGTCGGTGCAGGTGAGTTGAGCACCGGGACGGTCGCCTGTGGTTCGGCGGGGCGGGGGTCGGTGGCGGCTCTCGGAGGTGGAGGGCGGCCCCGGGGGTGCCGAGGGGGACTGCGGATCCTGGGGGAACGGGCTTTCTCCCGGACTACGCTGACGGTGCATTCGGTGGGCACGGTACGTGCTTGCGCGTGTGCGGACGGTGCGGCGTGGTGGAGATCAGGGGAGGCCGAAATGGCTGAGATTCGGGGCGGCGGCGAGAGCGGCGATGCGCGGCCGCAGTTGGACGAGGACCTGTCGGAGGTGTCGGACTTCCTCAGGGCGGTCGGGCGGCAGATCAAGATCCTGCGTGAGCTGGCGGGGATGACGCAGAAGGAGTTCGCCAAGGAGGTCGGCTACACCGAGAGCCTGATCGGCGCGGTGGAGCAGGGGAAGCGGACGCCGCAGCGCGAGCTGCTGGAGGCGTCGGAGCGGGTGTTGGACGCGAGAGGGCTGCTGATCGCCATGGCGGGCGACATCGAGCGGGCGAAGGCCAAGGCACGTGTGCGGCACCCCGAGTGGTTCCGGAACTACGCCGGTCTGGAGGCCGAAGCCCTCGAACTTCACGACTGGAGCGCATACCTGGCGCCGGGGCTCCTTCAGACGGAGGACTACGCCCGGGCGCTGTTCCGGATGCGACAGCCAGTGCTGACGGAGGAGATGGTCGAGATCCGGGTGGCGGCTCGGATGGCGAGGCAGGAGATCCTCGCCCGGTGGCCCCGCGCGGTCTTCAGCTGGGTGATCGACGAGGGCGTCCTGCACCGGCGGCTCGGCGGGCCGGAGGTGCACAGGGGGCAGCTCGAACGGTTCCTGGAGATCGGCAACACCCGTGGCATGACGCTTCAGATCATGCCGATGGGCCGCTACGAGCATGCGAGCGTGGAAGGTTCGTTCAAGCTGTTCACTCCCAAGGGGCGTCCGCAGACCGCCTACATCGAGGTCCAGACGAACGGTAGGCTCATCACGGATGCGGAGGAGGTCCGTCTCCTGAATGCGCGATACGGCACCCTCAGGGCACAGGCGCACTCTCCGCAGGATTCCCTGTCGTTGATCGAGAAGATGCTGGGAGAGCGATGAGCGGCGATCTGGTGTGGTTCAAGAGCAGCTACAGCGGCAACGAGGGTGGTGACTGCGTCGAGGTCGCCGAGACCACCGAGTCCGTGTTGGTGCGTGATTCCAAGGACAAGTCGGGTCCGCAGCTCGCCTTTTCTCCAGCGGCTTGGCAGTCCTTCGTCGAGTTCGCACGGTCGGTTTGATGAGCGGCAATCTGGTGTGGTTCAAGAGCAGCTACAGCAGCAATGAGGGTGGTGACTGCGTCGAGGTCGCCGAGACGGCGGAGTCGGTGTTGGTGCGTGATTCCAAGGACAAGTCCGGCCCCCACCTCACCTTCTCGGCGGATGCCTGGGAGTCCTTCGTCGAGTTCGCGCAGACGATCTGACGACAGCGCCGAAGGCGGCCGTCCCCACGGCGGGGACGGCCGCTTCCTGCTCTACCGTCCCGCGAGGGCGTGGACGAAGCGGGCGGCGTCGATGGTGCCGAGGCCGCTGGCGAGGTCGTAGCCCTTGGTGGCCTGGTAGCCGGTGACGCTGTCCCAGGAGTTGTCGCCGGTGGTCACGTCGACCAGGCCGCTGCGCTGCGAGGGGAGCAGGTCGAGGCCGTAGAGGCGCCAGTTGAGCTGACCGAGGCGGCGGCCGGCGAGCTGGTCGGCGAGGGCGACCACGCCGGAGAAGATCGGTGCCGCCTCGCTGGTGCCGCCGGTGAGGTGCCAGCCGGTTCGGGTGGGGTCGTAGGACTCGTACGTCCAGGCGCCGCCGTCGACGGCCGCGCTCATGCTGATGTCGGGGGTGCCGCGGTGGTTGCCGGTGACCCTGGCCACGCCCGCCTGGTACAGCGGCCGCTCGAACACGCCGGAGACCCCGCCGCCGCCCGCGCCGTACGCGTCGTGCCAGACCTTGTCGGGCGCGGTGCGCCTGCCGGTGTCGTCCAGGGTGAGCTGGGTGCCGCCGATGGAGGTGACCAGCGGGTCGGAGGAGGGCCAGGAGTTGACCCGGTAGGGGTAGAGGTCGGTGCCGTTCTCCTTGGCGTCGGTGGCACCGTTGTCGCCGGAGGAGGCGAGCACGGTGACGTCGTGGGCGGCGGCCTCCTTGAAGGCGTAGCGCAGGTCGGTCAGCGAGCGGAAGTCGCCCTTGTCGAAGCCGGGGAAGGTGTTCTCGGTGGCGCCGAAGCTCTGCGAGATGACATCGGCCCGGCCGGAGCGGATGAGGGCCTGTTCGGCGTCCATCATCTCGGGCAGGCCGGTGGTCCCCTCGGTCTCGGCGACCCCGGTCTCGACCAGGATGATGTGGGCGTCCGGAGCGACGGCGTGCGCGTACTCGACGTCGAGGGTGGCCTCGCCGGCCCAGCCGGTGTGGTCGGGGTTGGTGGGGTCGAACGGCGGGACGTTGCCCCACTTGACCACCTCGACCTGGGTGTCCGGCAGGCCCCACTGCTTGTCGAAGACCTCCAGGTCGTGCTGGATGGTGGGCGAGCCGAAGGAGTCGACGATGACGATGGTGCGACCCTTGCCGGTGACGCCCTCCCGGTAGAGGGTGTTCAGGTTGTAGGCCTCGCGGTACTGGAGCGGGGAGTAGCAGTGGATGCCGAGTTCGCTGACGCACTGCGAGGTGGTCAGCGGCGCCGTGCGGCCGGCGGCGTTCACATGGCCGGCCGAGGCGGGGCGGACGTGGACGCCCGCGGCGCGGTGGGTGACCGGTGCGCTCGCTCCGGCGGACGTGGTGGTGCCGGCGGAAACGGTGCCGGCCGCCAGGGCGGTGGCCCCGACGGCGAGCACGGCCAGGGCGCGGCGGAGGGAGTGGGAGCTGCCCATGGGACTCCTCGGGACGCTGGGCCCGACCGGGATCGGTCGGGGTGGTCCGGCCATCCCATCGAGAGCCGCATGATCATGCCATAGTCATTTCATGCTGTCGGCATGGTCGTCTTCGGCCACCGGAAAAGGTCAAGGCCGTCCCAGGTGAAGGTAACCCAACACCGGGGACGGCCTGCTGACTGACTGTCAGTGGAGTTCGCCGTGTCAGCGCCCGGTCAGCGGGCCCCGCCGTTGACGTACAGGGTCTGGCCGCTGACGTACGAGGCGTCCTCGCTCGCCAGGAAGGCGACCACCGAGGCGATCTCCTCAGGCTGTCCGACCCGCCGCAGCGGCGTGCGGGCGGCCACCTCGGTCTGGTGGTCCTCGGCCGAGGCGCCGACCCGGGCGGCGGTCGCGGCGGTCATCGGGGTGGCGATGTAGCCGGGGGCCACCGCGTTCACGTTGATGTTGAACGGGCCCAGCTCGATGGCGAGGGTCGCGGTCAGGCCCTGGATGCCGGCCTTGGCGGCGGCGTAGTTCGCCTGGCCGCGGTTGCCGAGCGCCGAACGCGAGCTGAGCGAGACGATCTTGCCCCACTTCTGCGCCACCATGTACTTCTGCGCCACGTGGCTGCAGTTGTAGGCGCTGGTCAGGTTGACCGTCAGCACCGCGTCCCAGTCGGCCTTGGGCATCTTGAAGAACAGGTTGTCCCGGGTGATCCCGGCGTTGTTGACCAGGATGTGCAGGCCGCCGAGGTCCTCGGCGATCCGGGCGAACACCTCCTCCACGGCGTCGTAGTCGGCCACGTCGCAGCCGTACGCCCGGGCCGCGCCGCCCTTGGCGACGATCTCCTCGGCCGTCCCGGCGGCCCGCTCGGCCGAGAGGTCGACGACGGCCACCGTCGCGCCCTCCTCGGCCAGCCGGTGCGCGGTGGCCGCGCCGATGCCCTGCGCCCCGCCGGTGACGACGGCGACCTTGCCTGCGAAACGAGTCATGCTGCGTGCTCCTCGGGGAGTGGAGGTCCGGCTGACAGCTGACAGAATCTGTTATCTGAAATCTGTCATCTGTTCGCTGTCATCTGTCAGCTGAAATCTGTCAGTCGTCAGTTGTCAGTCGTCGAAAGCCGGTCGCCCGCCGTCAGGCGGACTCCACCAGCACCGCCGTGCCCTGGCCGACGCCCACGCACATGGTGGCCAGGCCCCGGCGCCCGCCGGTGCGGCGCATCCGGTGCAGCAGGGTGGTGAGGATCCGGGCGCCGGAGCCGCCGAGCGGGTGGCCGAGCGCGATCGCGCCGCCGGTCGGGTTGACCAGCTCCGGGTCGATCCCCAACTGGTCGACGGAGGCCAGCACCTGGGCCGCGAAGGCCTCGTTCAGCTCGGCCTCCTCGACCGCGTCCAGCGCCCAGCCGGCCCGGGCGAGCGCCTTGCGGGTGGCCGGCACCGGCCCGATGCCCATCACGTCCGGGTGCACGCCCGCCGAGGCACCGGCCACGTACCGGCCGAGCGGCTCCAGGTCGAACTCGTGCAGCGCCTCCTCGCTGACCAGGACGAGCCCGGCCGCACCGTCGTTCATCGGCGAGGCGTTGCCCGCCGTCACCGTGCCGCCGGGGCGGAAGGCGGGCTTGAGGCGGGCCAGCTTCTCCAGGCTGGTGTCCTCGCGGATCGACTCGTCCTCGGTGACGGTCACCCCGTCGGCCCGCTCGACCGCGATCAGCTCGGCGTCGAAGCGGCCGTCCTTGCGGGCGGCGGCGGCCCGCTGGTGACTGCGCAGCGCGAAGGCGTCCTGGCGCTCCCGGGTGATGCCGTACCGGCCGGCCACCTCCTCGGCGGTCTCGCCCATCGAGAGCACACCGTGCAGCTCGGCCATCCGCGGGTTGGTGAGCCGCCAGCCGAGCCGGGTGTCGTGGGTCTCGATCCGGTGCGGCAGCGCCTCGTCGGGCCGGGGGAGGACAAAGGGGGCGCGGGTCATCGACTCGCAGCCGCCGGCGAGCACGACGTCCGCCTCGCCCGAGCCGATCGCCCGGGCGGCCATGGTGACCGCCTCCAGGCCGGAGGCGCAGAGCCGGTTGACGGTGGCGCCGGGGACGCTGTCGGGCAGGCCGGCGAGCAGGACGGCCATCCGGGCGGCGTTGCGGTTGTCCTCGCCGGCCTGGTTGGCGGCGCCCCAGTAGACGTCGTCGATCCGGGCCGGGTCGAGGGCGGGCAGGTCGGCGAGCAGGGCGCGCAGCACGGTGGCCGAGAGGTCGTCCGGGCGGACCGTGGCGAGCGCTCCGCGCAGCCGGCCGATGGGTGTGCGGCGGGCGGCGGCGAAGTAGACAGGACGCACGACGTCGGGCTCCTAGTCGAGAGGGGGGACGGTGGGTCAGAAGGCGTTGACGCCGGTGAGCGCGCGTCCGATGAGCAGCTGGTGGATCTGGCTGGTGCCCTCGTAGAGGGTCATCACCCGGGCGTCGCGCAGGTACTTGCCGACGGGGTACTCGTCGATGAAGCCGTAGCCGCCGAAGACCTGGAGGGCGTTGTTGGCGGCCCGCACCGCGGCCTCGGAGGCGAACAGCTTCGCCACCGAGGACTCGGTGGCGAAGGGCAGGCCGCGTTCGATGTGGTCGGCGACCTTCCAGGTGAGCAGCCGTGCGGCCTCGACGTCCACCGCGATCCCGGCGAGCAGTTGCTGCACCAGCTGGCGCGAGGCGATCGGCGCGCCGAACTGCTCGCGCTCGCCCGCGTACCGGACGGCGGCGTCCAGGCAGGCCCGGGCGATGCCGACGCAGCCGGCCGCGACCGACATCCGGCCCTTGGCGAGCGCCGCCATGGCGACGGTGAAGCCCTTGCCGAGCTCGCCGAGCCGGGCGTCGTCGGGGACGCGGACGCCGTCGAAGGCGAGCTCGGCGGTCGCCTGGCCGCGCAGGCCGAGCTTGCCGTGGATCTCGGTGCGGCTGAAGCCGGGCAGGTCGGTGGGGACCAGGAAGGCGGTGATGCCGCGGTGGCCGGGCCCGCCGGTGCGGGCGAAGACGAGGGCGACGTCGGCCCAGGTGCCGTTGGTGATGAAGGTCTTGGTGCCGCTGAGCAGCCACCCGTCACCCTCGCGCACGGCCCGGGTGGTGAGGCCGGCGGCGTCGGAGCCGGTGCCGGGCTCGGTGAGGGCGAAGCAGCCGAGCGCCTCGCCGGAGGTGAGCCGGGGCAGCCAGTGCCGCTTCTGCTCCTCGGTGCCGAAGGCGTTGACGGACTTGGCGACCAGGCCGAGCGAGACCGAGACGATGCCGCGCACGGCGGAGTCGCCCCGCCCCAGTTCCTCCAGGACCAGGCAGTAGGCGAGGTGGTCGCCGCCGCTGCCGCCGTACTCCTCGGGGACGGTCAGGCCGAGGAAGCCGACCTCGCCCAGCCTGCCGACGATCGCGCGGTCGACCGACTCGGCGCGGTCCCAGGCGGCGGCGTGCGGCACGATCTCCCGGTCGGTGAAGGAGGCCGCGAGTGCGCGGACGGCGGCCTGTTCCCCGGAGAGTTCCAGGTCCATAGGGGCGCCCCCAGTTAAACTAGCGCTGCAAGTTTTATGAGGGGACTGTAGCCCCGACCGGCCGCGCTGGGAAGGGGCACCTGCCAGAATCGGTCCACCCCCACCCGACCGGAGGAACCGAGCCGATGGCCCGCCCGCGCACCCCCCTGCTCAGCCGCGAGCGCATCGTCGCCGCCGCCCTGCGGCTGGTCGACGAGGAGGGGCTGGCCGCGCTCTCCACCCGCCGGCTGGCCGGCGAGCTCTCGGTGAGCGGGCCCTCCCTCTACAACCACTTCGCGACCAAGGACGAGCTGCTGGACGCGGTGGTGGACGGCGTGATGGGCGAGGTCGACCTGTCGATGTTCGCCCCCGGCGCGCCCTGGCCGCGGGCGCTGCGCGACTGGGCCCGCTCCTACCGCGCCGCGCTCGCCGCCCACCCGCACATCGTCCCGGTGCTCGCCCAGGGCCCCGGGCGCCGGCCGAACGCGCTGCGGCTGGCCGACGCCGTCTTCGGCCACCTGGTCGAGGCCGGCTGGCCGCGCGGGCAGGCGACCAGGATCGGCGCGCTGATGCGCTACTTCGTCACCGGCTCGGCGCTGGCCTCCTTCGCGGCCGGCTTCCCGGAGGACGCCGGGGTGTACGACGCGGCCGACTACCCGCACCTCGGCGAGGCGCACCGGCTGGCCGAGCACCGGGCGGCCGTCGACGAGGGCGCCTTCGAGACGGGCCTGGAGGCGCTGCTCGACGGGCTGGAGCTGCGCTTCGAACGGCTGAAGCGGAGGACGGAGCAGGATCACCAGGGCTCGCGGGCCACGAACGCCGGCCGCAGCGCGGGGTCCACCGGGTCGTAGTACCGGTGGTAGACGGGGGTCAGCCCGCCGGAGACCGGTGGCACGATCCAGCTCCAGTCGGCGGGTGTCGGCCGGCCGGCCCGCTTCTCGCGCGCCACGTGCCGCAGGAACCGCTCGGACTCGCCGTGGTGGTCGGCCATGGTCACCCCGGCCCGCTGGAAGGAGTGCAGCACCGCGACGTTCAGCTCCACCAGAGCGCGGTCCCGCCAGAGCGTGCGATCGCTGGAGGTGTCCAGGCCGAGCCGTCCGGCGACGGTGGCCAGCATGTCGTAGCGGTCGGCGTCGGCCAGGTTGCGGGCGCCGATCTCGGTGCCCATGTACCAGCCGTTGAACGGCGCGGTGGGGTAGCGCACGCCGCCGATCTCCAGCGTCAGGTCGCTGATCGCCGGGACCGCGTACCAGCGCAGGCCCAGCTCGGCGAACCACGGGTGCTCGGGGTGGGAGAGCCGGACCTCCAGCGTGGTGTCCTCGGGCAGCTCGTACCACGCGGGCCGTTCGCCGGGCCGCTCCTGGACGAGCAGCGGCAGCACCTCGAACCGCTCCTCGCCGCCCTTCCAGCCGAGGTCCCGGGCCCGGGCGGTGAGCTGCCCGCCGGCCGGGTCGCCGATCCACCGGCCGTCCGGGCCGGGGTGGCCGGCGTAGCGGACGAGCTGCTGGTTGAGGATCCGGGCGGCCGGACGGCCGGGCCGGTCGGGGGCGAACACCGAGACCACCGGGCGGATCCGGCCGCCGTTGGTGGCGGTGCGCAGGTGGGCGAAGCACTCGGTGGCGATGTCGTCGGCGGCGGACAGGTGGCGCAGGTCGCGCACCACCAGGCTGCGCCAGTAGAGCCGGCCGATGCAGCGGGCGGCGTTGCGCCAGGCGAGCCTGGCGCCGTGGACGAGCTCGTCGGGGGTGTGCTCGTAGGTGCCGGTGCGGTCGATCTCGTCGAGGACGGCGCGTATCCGTGCCTCCGGGTCGCCGGCGGCGGGCTGTTCGGTGTGGAACTGCCGGATGAAGTCGGCGGCCTGCCGGGGGTCGGTGAGCGGCTGGTCGGGTTCCGCCGGCGGAGCGGGTGTTCCGGGGGGCTCGTCGGGCACCAGGTGGCCGTGGACGTGGGCGTGCGAGTAGGGGCAGGCGCCGCCGGGCGCGGTGGCGGCGGATCGGCGCGTGCTGCGGGTGCGAAGCCGGTCGAAGATCAAGGACATCCCTCCTGCCGGACAGGGATACCGGAGGTGTCCGGGGCACCGCAGGGAGTGAACGATTCGGCCCCCGCCCCCGGCGTTCTCGCGCTAGGGTGCGGGGGCCGACAGGCACACCCGGCCTATCCCATGTCCTCCAGGCGCACGCCCTTGGTCTCCTTGAGGAAGCGCGCCACGAAGACGATGGACAGCGCCGCGAACACCGCGTACGCGAGGTAGGTGGCGGCGAGGTTCCAGCGCGAGAGGGCCGGGAACGACACGGTGATCGCCCAGTTGGCGAGCCACTGCGCGGAGGCGGCCAGCGAGAGCGCGGCGGCGCGGATCCGGTTGGGGAACATCTCGCCGAGCATCACCCAGACCACCACGCCCCAGGAGAGCGCGAAGAACAGCACGAAGGCGTTGGCGGCGATCAGCGCCACGGTGCCCTGGAGGTCGGGCAGCACGACGTCGTCGCCGCTGCCGGTGGCGGAGGAGAACGCCCAGGCGCAGGCGCCGAGGGCGACGGCCATGCCGGCCGAGCCGATCAGGGCGAGCGGCTTGCGGCCGATCCGGTCGACCAGCAGGATCGCGATCACGGTGCCGAGGATGTTGATGACCGAGCCGACGAAGCTGATCAGCAGCGAGTTCGACTGGTCGATGCCCACCGACTGCCAGAGGATCGACGAGTAGTAGAAGATCACATTGATGCCGACCAGCTGCTGGAAGACCGACAGGCCGATGCCGGCCCAGACGATCGGCAGCAGCCCGAAGCGCCCGCCGAGCAGGTCGCGCAGGCGCGGGCGGTGGTCGGAGTCGATCAGGCCGCGGATCTCCTCGATCCGGGCGTCGGCGTCGGTGTGCTCGCCCTCGACGTCGGCGAGGACGGCGCGGGCCTCGTCCAGACGGCCGGCCGCGACCAGGAAGCGCGGCGACTCGGGGATGGTCGAGGCGAGCGCGAAGTAGACGGCGGCCGGCACCACGCAGATGCCGAGCATCCACTGCCAGGCCTCCAGGCCGAGCAGGTGGCCGCGGGTCTCGCCGCCGGCGGCGTTCGCCAGCAGCCAGTTGACCAGCTGCGAGATCGCGATGCCGAGCACGATGGCGGCCTGCTGGAAGGAGGCCAGCCGGCCGCGGTACTGGGCCGGCGCCACCTCGGCGATGTAGGTCGGGGCGATCACGGAGGCGATGCCGATGGCCGCTCCGCCGAGCACCCGCCACAGGGCGAGGTCCCAGGCGGAGAAGGGCAGCATCGAGCCGACCGCGCTCACCGCGAAGAGCAGCGCGCCGGCCTTCATCACGGTGGTCCGGCCGTAGCGGTCGGCGAACCGGCCGGCCAGCGCCGCGCCGACCGCCGAGCCCAGTAGCGCGGAGGAGACGATCAGACCGGTCACGCCGTCGCCGACACCGAACTTGTCCTGGATGCCGGAGACCGCGCCGTTGATGACGGAGCTGTCGTAGCCGAACAGGAAACCGCCGAGGGCCGCGGCGGCGGTGATGAAGACGACGAAGCCGAGCCGGCCGGACGGGGCCGGCCCGGTCTCCGCCTCCGAAGGCTCCGCGGGGCCCGAGGGCCCCGCGGACTGCTGGGTGACGCTCACGATCTTGACTCCTGGTACTCAACGCTGAGTGCGGTAGCCGAGAGATCGTAACCCGTCAATGTTCAAGTCTTGTACATCAGATGGCGATCAAGGCCCTTCTGCTATTAGTAAAGTGAACGATCAAATAGCCGGCCGGGCCAGCGACAGCCCGAACCGCCCCTGCTCGTCCGTCCACCAGGCCGCGAGCTCCAGCCCGGCCGCCGACAGCTCCTCGGCGACCCGCTCCCGGCGGAACTTCGCCGACACCTCGGTGCGCAGCTCCTCGCCCTCGGCGAAGTGCACCGGCAGGTCCAGCGCCGGGATCTTCACGGTCTGCGAGACCAGCGAGCGCAGCCGCATCTCGATCCACTCCCGCTCGGCGTCCCAGTGCGCCACGTGCGCGAAGGTCTCCGGCTCGAAGTCGGCGCCCAGCTCCCGGTTCAGCACGGCGAGCACGTTGCGGTTGAACTCCGCGGTCACCCCGGCCGCGTCGTCGTAGGCGGCGACCAGCACCGCCGGGTCCTTCACCAGGTCGGTGCCGAGCAGCAGGAAGTCGCCGGGGTCGAGCGCGGCGCGCAGCCCGCGCAGGAAGGCGGCGCGCTCGGCCGGCAGCAGGTTGCCGAGGGTGCCGCCGAGGAAGGCGACCAGCCGGGGGCCGCCGGCCGCCGGCAGGCCGAGCCGGGCGGTGAAGTCGGCCAGGACGCCGTGCACCGCCAGGTCCGGGTACTCGGTGGCCAGCGCCTCGCCGGCCGCGGTCAGCGCGCTCTCGCTGACGTCCACCGGCACGTACGCCTCCAGCGTGCCGAGGTCGCGCAGCGCGTCCAGCAGCAGCCGGGTCTTCTCGGAGGAGCCGGAGCCCAGCTCCACCAGGGTGCGGGCCCGGGTGGCGGCGGCGATCTCGCCGGCCCGGGCGGTGAGGATGGCGCGCTCGGCCCGGGTCGGGTAGTACTCGGGCAGCCGGGTGATCTCCTCGAACAGCTCGCTGCCGCGCGCGTCGTAGAACCACTTGGGCGGCAGCGTCTTGGGTTCGGCGGTGAGGCCGGTCCGGACGTCGTGCCGCAGCGCCGTGCTGAAGTGGTCGGCGGGCAGCAGCCGGGTGAGATCGAAGGTGCTCATGGCAGGTTGATCCTCTGTTCAGGAAGTGAAGAAGTGAAGACGTGAGGTGAGGTGAGGTGAGGTGAACCGGGCGCCGGCTCCGGGCCGCCGCGCTCAGAGCGGCTTGACGGTCACCCCGTCCGGCCCGGCCAGCAGCAGCGACCGGTCCGGCACGGCCGTCCAGTCGGGGTGGTCGTCGGAGGGCTCGGAGGCGACCAGCACGCCGAGCCCGGGCACCGTCCGGTGGTGCAGGGTGTCGCCCCAGGCGGTGGCGGCGATCTCCCGGCCGTCGGTGAGCAGCAGGTTGATCCGCCCGGTGGTGTGCGCGACGGTCTGGGCGACGGTGTCGGCCAGCGCGTCGCCGAGCCCGGCGCCCGCGCGCAGCCGGTGCAGCGCGAGCGCCCACAGCAGCGCCGAGTCGGTGCGGGCCACCAGGCCGAGCAGTTCCTGCGGCGGCAGCAGCGCGGCGAGCGCGCCGGTCCGCTCCGGCCAGCCGGCCAGCGCCCCGTTGTGGCTGAACAGCCAGCGCCCGGCGGCGAACGGCGCGGCCGCCTCCTCGCCCGCCGCGCAGCCCTCGGTGGCCGAGCGGACCGCCGCCAGCAGTGCCCGGGTGCGCAGGACCCGGGCGAGGTCGGCGAACGACTCGTCCGCCCAGACCGGCCCGGCCCGGCGGTAGCGGGCCGGCACCTCGTCGCCGTCCGCGTACCAGCCCAGGCCGAAGCCGTCCGCGTTGACCGTGCCGTACTGCTGCAGGCGCGGCGCCCAGGACTGCCGGTAGAGCCCGGACGGCGGCTCCACCAGCAGGGTCCGGGGCGCCACCGGCTCGCCCAGGTAGGCGAGGTGGCGGCACATCAGTCGGCCCCCGCGCCGGACCGGCCGCCGGCGGAGCCGCCGGAGCGGCCGCCCGCGCCACCCGCACCGGGCCGCCCGCCGTCACCGGCGTCGACGTCGGCGGCGGTGCGGAACCCGGCGAAGATCTGCCGGCGCACCGGATAGTCCCAGTTGCGGAAGGTGCCCCGGCAGGCGACCGGCGCCACCGCGAAGCAGCCGCCGCGCAGCACCTTGTACTCCGGCCCGAAGAAGACCTCCGAGTACTCCCGGTACGGCCAGGCCCGGAAGCCCGGGTAGGGCCGCAGGTCGCTGGCCGTCCACTCCCACACGTCGCCCATCAACTGCCGTACCCCGTACGGCGACCGGCCGTCGGGGTAGCTGCCGGCCGGGGCCGGGCGCAGGTGCCGCTGCCCCAGGTTGGCGTGCTCGGGGCCGGGGGCGCCGTCGCCCCACGGGTAGCGCCGGGAGCGGCCGGTGGCCGGGTCGTGCCGGGCGGCCTTCTCCCACTCGGCCTCGGTCGGCAGCCGGCGCCCGGCCCAGCGGGCGTAGGCGTCCGCCTCGTACCAGCTGACGTGCAGCACCGGCTCGTCGAGCGGTACGGGCTCCAGCACGCCGAAGCGGCGGCGCAGCCACTGGCCGTCCTCGTACTGCCAGAACAGCGGTGCGCTCAGCCGGGCGCTCTGCCGGTGCGCCCAGCCCTCGGGCGTCCACCAGTGCGGCTCGTCGTAGCCCCCGTCGGCGAGGAACCGCAGATAGGCGGCGTTGGTGACGGGGGTGGTGTCCAGCCGGTAGGCGGGCAGGTCGACGCGGTGGGCGGGGCGTTCGTTGTCCAGTGCCCACGGCTCGGTGTCGGTGCCCATGGTGAACGGGCCGGCCGGGATCAGCACCTCGGCGGGCAGCGTGGCGGCGTCCGCCGGGGCGGGCGGCGGCGGGGGAGCGGCGAGTGCGGGCTCGCCCCTGCGGAGCTGATGGGTGATCAGCATGGTCTCGTCGTGCTGCTGCTCGTGCTGGGCGATCATGCCGAAGGCGAAGCCGGCGTCCAGCAGCGGGGCGCCCTCCAGCGGGCTGGCGGCGAGCAGGTCGAGCACCCGGCCGCGGACCTCGCCCGCGTACGCCCGGGCCTCGGCGGGCGGCAGCAGCGGGAGGGTCGGCCGTTCGGCGCGCGGGTGCTGGAAGGCGTCGTAGAGCGGGTCGATCTCCGGGTGCATCGGGTCCCGGCCGCCGACGTTGCGCAGCAGCCAGAGCTCCTCCTGGTTGCCGATGTGCGCGAGGTCCCAGACCAGCGGGGACATCAGCGGGGAGTGCTGGGCGGTGAGGTCGTGGTCCTCGACGCAGTCGGTGAGCGCGGCGGTGCGGGCGCGGGCGGCCAGCAGTTCGACGGCGATGGTCTCGCGCAGCACCTCGGGCGACACGCTGTCGGGCGACACGGTCCCCGGCGGCACGGTCTCCGGCGGGGGCGCGCCCCCGGCGTCGTGGGCGGTCCCGGCCTCGCGGGCGTCGTCGATCATGGTGCGGCCTCCTCCGGGGGAGTGCGTCGGGTGCCGGAGCGCAGGGCGTCCAGCTGGTCGTCGGCCGGGCAGCGGCCGCGCGCGGGGTAGCGCTCGGCGAAGGCGGCGACGGTGGCGCGCAGCCGTTCGGCGCCGGGCAGCCGGCCCAGCGCGGTGTCGGCGGCGGCGAAGCAGGCGAGGGCGGCCCGGCGCAGCGCGGGGTCGGCGGTGGCCAGCGCGGCGGCCCGGCACCACAGGTCGCTGCGCGGCGGGCGCGGGTCGTCCGCGCCGTTCGGCGGCTGCAGCGGTTCCAGGGCGGCGAGCGCGGCGTCCGCGGCGAGCGGGTCGTCCAGCAGCGCGGTGACCAGGGCGGTCGGCACGATCCAGCCGTCGCCGGGCTGGGCGTCGATCATCCGCAGTTCCAGGTGGCCGCGGGGGCGCACCGGCGGGAAGAGCGTGGTGCGGTGGTAGTCGAGGTCGTCCAGGGTGGGCGGGTGCTCGCCGGCGCCGCGCAGCCAGTCGCGGAAGGTCATTCCGGCGGGCGCGGTCCACGGCCGGTCGTCCTGGCGGCGTACGCAGAGCACCTCGGCGTCCAGCACGTACCCGGCCCAGGACTCGCGCGGGTCGCCGTGGTCGGGCGCCGGGGCGAGGGTGCGGGTGGGGTCCATCCGGGACCAGACGGTCTGCCGGGTGGAGCGGTGCCCGGTGGGGCGGCCGTCCAGCAGCGGCGAGTTGGCGAAGGCGGCGACCAGGACCGGGCCGAGCCGGTGGGCGAGCAGCCAGCGGCGCCGGTAGGCCTGCGGGCCGTCCTCCGTCCCGGAGTCCAGACAGACCTGGAGGGAGGCGGTGCCCGTCATCATGATCCGGCCCCAGGGGCCCGCCGCGTCGAAGTGGCGCTCCATCGCGAGGTAGCGCGGATGGTCCAGCACCATGGTGCGGGGGCGGTCGAGCGGGTCGGTGCCGGTGCCGGTGAGGCGAAGGCCCTGGGCGGCGAAGGCGGCCCGCAGGGCTCCGAGGTCGCGCCGGGTGTCGGCGACGCAGGTGGTGAGGCTGTCGGCGGGCGGGGAGCTGAGCTCGACCTGACCGCCGGGTTCGAGGGTGAGGCGGGATCCGGAGGGGAGCGAGGTCCCGTCGGGGCCGCCTAAGGGCAGTGCTTCCAGTGCGGCGTGCAGCCGTTCCGGGGGGACCGGTCGGTCGGGACATCGGTCGTCGTGGACGAACCACTCGGCCTCGACGCCGACCAGCCGGGGCGGGCCGATCTTGAAGCAGACGCCCGACATGTGGCTGCGGGCGGCCGACTCGGTGAGCGGGGTCACCGCGTCGGCGCGCGGTGCGGTGCTCTGCCGGTCGGTGGGGTTGGGCGGTCGAAGGGGTATCACCGGACTCACCATCCTTCTGGACACGGGTGCGGCCCGGTCTACCCTGCCCAGTCTGCCCCGGACCATGCGGGGGCGCCGCGCAAACATCGGGCGAAGGCGCATCGCCGCAGGCCGGGGCGATGCGAAAGGGTGAACAGTCGGTGAACCCGGGTGCGCCGGGGTGCACGAAGGCCTGCGCGGGCGTGCGCAGGTGCACGCGGGCGCGCGCCTCAGTCGCCCGGCGCGCGGCGGGCGGCCAGGTGCGCTGCCAGACCGCGCCGGCCCCGTCGCATCATCACCGCGTGGTTGGCGCGGAAGAGCGGCCGGGCGGGAAGCGCGAGCCGGCGCAGCAGCGGCTTGGCCGGGCGGGTGTCCTCCTGGAACAGGGCCAGGGCGCCGCCCGCGCCGTCCTCGGTGACCGTCCAGCGCGACCAGCCGGTGAGGTCGCCGTGCATGGCCGCCTCCAGCACCCTGGCGCCGGGGTCCCGCCGGACGGCGGTGAGCCCGATGACCAGCCGGTAGGGGAGCAGCGCGCGCACCAGCACCTCGCCGCGCTCCGGCCCGGTCTCCCGGACGGCCCGGATCTCCGGCCACCAGCCCGGGTACCCGGCGACGTCGGCGAGCGCCTCGAACACGTCCCGCGGCGGCGCGGCCAGCCGCCACACCCCGTGGAACCGGTAGTGGTTGGGGTCCACGGGACGCACTGTAGCGGCGCGGGCCGGGGCGCTGGGCACGGCGCCGGGAGGAGCCGGGGAGCCGGCGGCGCGGCCCGGGGTGGAGTGGGTCACTCCGCTTGCATGCGTTCGGCGTGCAGAGGAGGATCTTTTGTGCTTGTAGTCTCATCAGTCACAGCTGCCACATTCGGCGGCTGGTCCACCAGATCCACCAGATCCACCGGATCCGGAGCGAAGGAGTCCCGAGGATGCGGCGACCGAACTGGGTACCGGAGGGCACGGACCTGGACAAACCGAACGCCGCACGCGTCTACGACTACTACCTCGGTGGCTCGCACAACTTCGAGGTCGACCGGGAGATGGCCCGCAAGGCCATCGCGCTGTGGCCGGAACTGCCGCAGATCATGCGCTCCAACCGGGCCTTCCTGCGCCGCGCCGTCCAGTTCGCCGCCGAGCGCGGCATCGGCCGCTTCCTGGACATCGGCTCCGGGATCCCCACCTTCAACTCCGTGCACGAGATCGCCCGCGCCATCCGCCCCGAGGCGCAGGTCGTCTACGTGGACCGCGACCCGGTCGCCGTCGCGCACAGCCGCCTGCTGCTGGAGGACGACCCGGGCAGCTCCGTCGTCCAGGCCGACCTGCGGGACGTCGAGGACCTGATGTCCCGCCCCGAGGTGACCGCCCTGCTCGCCGCCGGCGAGCCGGTGGCCGTCCTGCTGGTCGCCGTCATGCACTTCGTCGAGGACGCCGAGGACCCGTGGAAGCTGATCGCGGTGATCCGCGACGCCCTCCCGCCGGGCAGCGCCCTCGTGCTCTCCCACGCCTCCCTGGAGAGCCGCCCCGACCAGGCCGAGGACCACCAGCGGCTGTACCGGATGACGCCCACCCCGCTGACCATGCGCACCCACGAGCAGATCGCCGCGATGTTCGAGGGCTTCGAGCTGGTCGAGCCCGGCATCGTCCACCTGCCGCAGTGGCGCCCGGAGCAGCCCGGGACGGTCGGCGAGCACCCCGAGCGGATCGCCGGCGTGGCGGGCGTGGGGCTCCGTCCGTGACGGAGGCACCGGAACCGAGCAGCAGCGCCGAACGGTTCCACGAGGACTGGGCGCGGCTGCTCTCCGGTGACCACGGGACGGCGGTCCACCCCGGCCTGCTCGGCCGGCTCGTCTCCCGGACCGCGGGCCTGCTCCACCGCGCCCAGCTCGACCACCCCTTCGAACCCCACCTGGCCTCCACGGCCGGGGCCGAACTGGTCGACGCCCACTTCACCGACCCGGTGGTGCTCGCCCGGGCGGTCGAGCTGCTCCAGCGCCACCCCGCCGCCGACGGCCGCGGCCCCGCGCTGAGCGGCGCCTTCGCGGCCGGCTGGGCGGCCGCGCTGCGCGAGCGCACCCTGCGCGAGCAGGAGGCCATCCGCACCGCCGCCGATGTCGCCCGCAAGGAGGCCGAGCGGGCGCTGCGCGCCTCCGAGGCCCGCTTCCGCGCGCTGTTCGAGAGTGCCGCCATCGGCATCGGCATCGGCGACACCGACGGCAACATCCTGGCCGCCAACAAGGCCCTCCAGGACCTCTTCGGGGCCGGCCCCGAGGACATGATCGGCCGCCGGGTCGGCGACCTCGTCCACCCCGAGGACACCGACGGCGTCTGGGAGGCCTACGAGGAGCTGATCAGCGGCAAGCGTGACTACTTCCAGTTCGACAAGCCGTACTACCGCCAGGACGGCGAGATCATCTGGACCCATCTGACGGTCTCGCTGATCCGCGACGACGACGGCGTGCCGCAGTACCAGGTGGCCATGCTGGAGGACGTCACCGACCGCTACCGGCTCCAGGACCGGCTGCGTCACCAGGCCACCCACGATCCGCTGACCGGTCTGCCCAACCGGGCGGCGTTCTTCGAACGGCTGGAGAAGCTCTTCGAGGACCCGGACCCGGGCGCCCGGTTCGGCCTCTGCTACGTCGACCTCGACGGCTTCAAGGTGGTCAACGACAGCCTCGGCCACGACACCGGCGACGAGCTGCTGTGCGCCGTCGCCGCCCGGCTGAAGGCCGCGCTCGGCCCGCTCGGGCACCTGGTCGCCCGGCTCGGCGGCGACGAGTTCGTCGTCCTGCTGGAGAACAGCCGCGGCGAGCAGGAGGCGGTCGCCGCCGCCAAGACCGTGCTGAAGGCGCTCTCCGGCCCGGTGCTGATCGGCGACCACAAGCTGGCCGTCGGCGCCAGCGTCGGCGTCCTGGAGCGCCGGGTCTCCACCACCACCCCCGGCGCCGCCGTCCGCGCCGCCGACCTGACGCTCTACCGCGCCAAGGAGGCCGGCCGGGGCCGCTGGATCCTCTTCGACCCCAAGGAGAACGCCCGCGCGGTCTCCCGCTACGCGGTCTCGGTGCGGATGCCCGCCGCCCTCGACCGCGGCGAGTTCTTCATCGACTACCAGCCGCTCTACGCGCTCGCCGACGGCCGGCTCACCGCCGTCGAGGCGCTGGTGCGCTGGCGCCACCCGCAGCTCGGCGTGCTCGGCCCGGACGAGTTCGTCACCACCGCCGAGGAGACCGGGCTGATCATGCCGCTCGGCCGCTGGGTGCTGGAGCAGGCCTGCGGCCAGGCCGCCGAGTGGATCAAGCGGTTCGGCGACGCGGCGCCCCAGCTCAACGTCAACCTGGCGGTCCGGCAGGCCCGCAGCGCCGCCCTGGTCGGCGACCTGGGCCGGATCCTGGACACCACCGGCCTCGACCCGGCCCGGCTCCAGCTGGAGATCACCGAGTCCACCGTGGTCGGCCCGGAGGACGAGGCGCTGCGCACCCTGCACGGCCTGGTCGGCCTCGGCGTCTCGCTCGCGGTGGACGACTTCGGCACCGGCTGGTCCAACCTCGCCTACCTGCGCGACCTGCCGGTCTCCGGCCTGAAGATCGCCGGCTCCTTCGTCGGCGACCTGCACGACCCGGCCAAGGACGAGGAGACCGGCTGGCGGATCGTCAGCGGCCTGGTGTCGATGGCGCACGCCCTCGGACTGACCGTCACCGCGGAGGGTGTGGAGACCGGCCGGGACGCCGAGCGGCTGCGCGTCATCGGCTGCGACTGGGCGCAGGGCTGGCACTTCGGCCGCCCGGTGCGCCCGGCCGAGATCGCCCGCCGGATCACCGAGGAGCCGCGCGGGCGCCCGGTCGCCGGCTGAGCGCCCGCGCGGGCGCCCGCCGGCCGCGGGGCAGGAAGGCCGCGGGGCAGGAGGGCCGCGGGCAGCAGGGCCGCGGGGCTGCTCAGCCCACCAGCCGGGACAGCTCGATCGAGTGCCCGGTCCGCTCCGCCTTGGCGCGCAGGTAGTGGACGTTGCTCTCCGAGACGTGCACGCCGGTCGGCACCCGGAGTTCGACGGTGACGCCGAGGGCGGCCAGCTGGGCGGCCTTGTCGGGGTTGTTGCTCAGCAGCTCGACCCCGCCGACGCCGAGCGCGCCGAGCATCTGGGCGGCGGCGGTGTAGTCGCGCCCGTCCTCCGGCAGGCCGAGCGCGGTGTTGGCGTCGTAGGTGTCGAGGCCGGAGTCCTGCAGGGCGTAGGCGTCCAGCTTGTTGTACAGGCCGATGCCGCGCCCCTCCTGACGCAGGTACAGCAGGTACCCGCCGGCGGTGGCGATCCGCTCGACGGCCTCGCGCAGCTGCGGGCCGCAGTCGCACCGGGCGGAGCCGAAGACGTCGCCGGTCAGGCACTCCGAGTGCAGCCGCACCAGCGGCGTCGCGCCCTCGGGCACCGTGCCGAGCGCCAGCGCCAGGTGCTCGGCGCCGTCGGCCAGCCCGTGGAAGGTGAACACCTCCGCCTCCGTGCGGTACCCGTCCGGGAAGGCGAGCGGTATCCGCACCCGGGCCCGCACCCGCACGGCGCCGGCGGCCTGGGAGGAGTCGTTCTGCTGCAGCTGCGGCATGGCCGGGCCTTTCGTGACGGGCGGTTCGGGTGGGGCTCGGGTGTCGACGGTACTAGGTAGTTCCAATTTGAACAACATCCGGAAGGGGGTCCATCGGGGGTCGGCGCAGCTCACGAGCGGGTTGCGGGGAGAGGTCCGCTCGGACAGGGGCGGACAAACAGGGGGTTGCAATGAGAGACTGTGCCCGCGCGAGCGGTCCAGGAGTTGCCGCGCTGGTGTTTTTTGCGCCGTGACGCCCTCAATGGCGAGGGGACCGCCGGTGCCTTTGCCCCCGGGACGACGGGGGAGGCGCCCTGTCTGTCGATTCAGACCATGGAAGGTCCTCAGAGATGTCGGCTACCCCCGTGCCCGCTGCGTCCCACGACGCCGGCAACCCCGCCATTGAGTCGCTGTACGCCGAGGTGCTCCGCCGCAACCCCGGCGAGCCCGAGTTCCACCAGGCGGTGCACGAGGTCGTGGAGACCCTCGGCCCCGTCCTGGCGCGCCGCCCCGAGCTGGCGGACGCCCGGATCGTCGAGCGGATCGTCGAGCCCGAGCGCCAGGTGATCTTCCGCGTGCCGTGGACCGACGACCGGGGCCGGATCCACGTCAACCGCGGCTTCCGGGTGGAGTTCAACAGCGCGCTCGGCCCCTACAAGGGCGGCCTGCGCTTCCACCCCTCGGTGAACCTCGGGATCGTGAAGTTCCTGGGCTTCGAGCAGATCTTCAAGAACGCTCTGACCGGCCTCGCCATCGGCGGCGGCAAGGGCGGCTCCGACTTCGACCCCAAGGGCCGCTCGGACGCCGAGGTCATGCGCTTCTGCCAGTCCTTCATGACCGAGCTGTACCGCCACCTGGGCGAGCACACCGACGTCCCGGCCGGGGACATCGGCGTCGGCGGCCGGGAGATCGGCTACCTGTTCGGCCAGTACAAGCGGATCACCAACCGCTACGAGTCGGGCGTGCTGACCGGCAAGGGCATCGGCTGGGGCGGCTCGCAGGCCCGCACCGAGGCCACCGGCTACGGCTGTGTGATCTTCACCCAGGAGATGCTGCGCGCCCGCGGCGAGGAGCTGGACGGCCTGCGGGTCTCCGTCTCCGGCTCCGGCAACGTCGCCCTGTACGCGATCGAGAAGGCCCAGCAGCTCGGCGCGACCGTGGTGACGGCCTCCGACTCCACCGGCTTCGTGGTGGACGAGAAGGGCATCGACCTCGATCTGCTGAAGGAGATCAAGGAGGTCCGGCGCGGCCGGCTCACCGAGTACGCCCAGCTGCGCGGCGGCCACGTCCGCTACCAGGAGGGCACCGGCGTCTGGAGCGTCCCGGTGGACGTGGCGCTGCCCTGCGCGACCCAGAACGAGCTGGACGAGGCGGACGCGCTGGCGCTGGTCCGCGGCGGCGTGCGCGCCGTCGCCGAGGGCGCCAACATGCCGACCACGCCGGAGGCGGTCCGGGTGTTCCTGGAGGCCGGCGTGGCCTTCGGGCCGGGCAAGGCGGCCAACGCGGGCGGCGTCGCCACCAGCGCGCTGGAGATGCAGCAGAACGCCTCGCGCGACGAGTGGTCCTTCGAGCGGACCGAGGAGCGGCTGGCCGAGATCATGCGGAACATCCACACCGCCTGTCACACCACGGCGGAGAAGTACGGCCGCCCCGGTGACTACGTGCTGGGTGCCAACATCGCCGGCTTCGAGCTGGTGGCGGACGCCATGCTGGCGCAGGGCCTGATCTGACCCCCGGCCGCGAGGCCGCCGCACCACCGCACGACCACCCCGCCTCCCCGACCGGTCCCCGCGGCACCGGCCGGGGAGGCGGCGCGTTTCCCGGTGATCCCGGTGATCCCGGTGATCCCGGTGATCCCGGTGAACGGGCCGGGCCACCCGACCGCAGCGGGCACCGGTTGTCGGGCCCGGGCGGGCGGCCGCCGCCTACGGTGAGGAGCGTCAGAGGGAAGGACGGGGGCGGGGAACGGTGCTGGACCGGCTCAACGAGGCCATGGAGTACATCGAGGCGCATCTCGGCCAGGAGGTCGACGCGGCCGAACTCGCCCGGATCGCGGTGACATCGGAGTACCACTTCCGGCGGCTGTTCTCGGCGCTCGCCGGGATGCCGCTCTCCGAGTACCTGCGCCGGCGCCGGCTCACCCTGGCCGGTGCCGAGGTGCTGGCCGGCGAGCGCACACTGCTCGACGTCGCGGTCCGCCACGGCTACGGCTCGGGCGAGGCCTTCGCCCGGGCGTTCCGGGCGATGCACGGGGTCGGCCCCGGCGAGGCCCGGCGCTCCGGCGCGGTGCTGGTCTCCCAGCCCCGGATGTCCTTCCGGCTCGTCGTCGAAGGGAGTAGCAGTATGGAGTACCGGGTCATCGAGCGGCCGGCCCTGCGGATCGTGGGCCGGCGGGCCCGGGTCCCCCTGGTCCACGAGGGGGTGAACCCGGCGATCGCCGCGTTCGTCCAGGGCCTCGGGCGGGCGGAGATCGACCGGATCGCGGCCCTGTCGGAGCAGGAGCCGGAGGGCATCGTCGCGGTCACCGAGTTCTTCTCGGACAGCCGGGAGGAGGGCGTACCGCTGGACTACTACCACGCGGTGGTGACCGGGGCAGGGAGCGAGGCGCCGGCGGACCTCGACGTGCGCGAGCTCCCGGCCGGCACCTGGGCGGTGTTCGCGAACAGCGGGCCGTACCCGCGCGCGCTGCAGGAGCTGTGGCGGGACGTCTTCACCCAGTGGTTCCCCTCCAACCCCTACGAGTTCCGGCACGGCCCCGAGATCCTGCGGGTGCGGCCGGACGGCGACCGGGCCGAGGCCGAGCTCTGGATCCCGGTCGTCCGAGTGGCCCAGTAGAACCACCTCCGGGCGGCCCCCGCCCGCATGCTGGGGCGGGGGCCGTCGAGCGGAGAGTGGGAGCGGGGATGGCCAAGGCGTTCGGGTTCGTCGACTACGGCGGGCCGGAGAATCAGGAGTTCCTGGACCGGCCGGTGCTGGAGCCAGGGCTGGGGCAGCTGGCGATCACCGTCCGGGCGGCCGGGGTGAACCCGGTCGACTGGAAGGTCCGCCGGGGCTGGCTCGGCCAGGTGCGCGAACTGCCCGCCGTGATGGGCTCCGAGGCGGCCGGCGTGGTCGAGCGCGTCGGCCCCGGCGTCACGGGGTTCACCCCGGGCGACGAGGTGTTCGGGATCGCGGCGGCCGGCGCGTTCGCCGAACAGACGCTGCTCGCCGCCGCGTCGAGCGCGGTGAAGCCGTCGAAGGTCGGCTTCGACCAGGCCGCCACCCTGCCGGTGGCGGCGGCGACCGCCGACGACGGGGTCCGCGACGTCGGCGTGGGCGCCGGGCAGACCCTGCTGATCCTCGGCATCGCCGGCGGCGTCGGCAGCATGGCCGCCCAGATCGCCCGCAGCCGCGGCGTGCGCGTCATCGGCACCGCGGGCGACGCCAACCGGGAGTACGTGACCTCACTGGGCGCGGTGCAGCTGCGCTACGGCGACGGCGTCGCCGACCGGATCCGGGCGGCCGCGCCGGACGGCGTGGACGGCATCCTCGACCTGGTCGGCGGGGACGACGCCCGGGCGGCCGCCGTCACCCTGGACGACCGCTCCCGGCTGGTCTCCACCTCCGACCCGACCACCGCCCAGGAGCTCGGCGGCCGCTACATCACCCGGTCCACCAGCCCGGAGACCCTGGCCGCGCTGGCCGAACTCGTGGCCGCGGGCGAACTGGACCCGCACATCGTCAGCCGCTACCCGCTGTCCCGCGCCGCCGAGGCGGTGGCGCTCGTCGAGTCGGGGCACGCGCGCGGCAAGGTCGTCCTGGACATCGGCTGAGGAGGCCCGCGATGAAGCAGCAGACGGTGACGACCGGCGGGCCGTGCTGGGTCGAGCACGGCAGTGCCGATCCGGTGGCCGCCCAGCGGTTCTACGGCGAGCTGTTCGGCTGGCGGCCGGAGCCCGACGAGCGCCCCGAGGCCGGTGGCTACACGTTCATGCGGCTGGACGGCGCGGTGGCCGCGTCGGTGGCCCCGCTCTACGGCGAGGGCCAGCCGACCGCCTGGAGCGTCTCCTTCCTGGTCGAGGAGGCCGACGCCACCGCCCGCAGCGTGGTCGCGGCGGGCGGCAGCGTGGTCGTCGAGCCGATGGACGCGCTGGACTACGGCCGGTTCGCGATCGTGGCCGACCCGTCCGGCGCGGTGTTCGGGCTCTGGCAGGCGGGCCGGCTGCGCGGCGCCGAGGTGCTCAACGTGCCCGGCGCGCTCGGCTGGGTGGAACTGCTCACCCGGGATCCCGAGGCCGCCCGCGCCTTCTACCCGGCGGTGTTCGGCTGGAAGGCGGGCCCGTCCGCGCAGTACACCCAGTGGGGCCTGGCCGACGGGGACTTCGGCGGCATGCTGACCATGGGCGAGGACTTCCCGCCGCAGGTGCCGCCGCACTGGCTGCCGTACTTCTCGGTCGCCGACGTGGACGTCTCGGCCGCCCGGGCCGGCGGCCTCGGCGCGAGCGTGCTGATGGCGCCGGTCGACGTACCGGGCGGCGGCCTGCGGATCGCCGTGCTGCGCGACCCGCTGGGCGCGGCGTTCGGCCTCTACTACCGCTCGGAGACCAGGGGCGCGTCCGGGGGCTGACGCCGGCGCAGCGCGACCGCCGCCGCGCCGGCCGTCACCAGGACGGCCGTCAGCGGCACCACGTCCCCCACCCGCAGGTACCAGGTGGACGTGGCCGGAGCGGTCAGAGGCACCCGCACGACCAGGGCGCCGGTGTCGTCCGTACTCAGCCGCGCCAGCTCCCGCCCCTGCGCGTCGAAGGCCGCCGACACCCCGGTGAGCGAGGCCTGCACGGCCGGCCGGCCGGTCTCGGCGGCCCGGATCGCGGCCAGCGAGACGTGCTGCTCGGGCGCCCAGCTCCGCTGGAACGTCGAGGTCGACGACTGGTAGACCAGCACCCGGGCGCCCTCGCGCGCCGCCGTCCGCGCCATGTCGGGGAACGCCGACTCGAAGCAGATCAGCGCCCCGACCGGCAGCGCCCGCCCCTCCCGGTCCACCGTCGGCAGCAGGTGCTGGTCACTGCCGGGCGCCCGGTTCTCGCCCGCTGCCCGGCTGACCCCGGCGACCCAGCCGAGCACCGGTCGCAGCGGGATGTACTCGCCGAACGGCACCAGCCGGATCTTGCGGTACCGGTCGACCACGCCCTGCGGCGACACCAGCACCGCGTCCTTGGAGATCCGCCCGTCCGCCTTGCGCGCGTCCTCGCCCGCCAGCAGCTCGGCCCCGGTCGCGGCGGACAGCGCGCGCAGCCGCCCGAGCGCCGCCGGATCGCGGTCGAGGTCGGCGGTGGTGCTGGACTCGCCCCACACCACCAGGTCCACCGGGTGCTGCCCGACCAGGGCGGCGGTGGCGCGGGCGCTGGCCTCGAAACGGGCCTGCGGATCCTCGACGATCCCGGGCTGGACCAGGGCGATCCGCACCTCCTCGGCCCCTTCCGGGGCGGCCGGTGGCGCCGGGCGCAGCGCGAACAGCAGCGGCCCGGCCACCAGCGATCCGACGGCGAGCAGCGCCGCGGCGGCCCGCGGGCGCGGGTCGACGGCGGTGAGCACCACCAGCACGGCGGTGTTGACCGCCACCACGGCGGCGCTGACCAGCCAGATCCCGCCGGCCGAGGCCAGCGCCAGGACGGCCGGGTGCTGCCACTGGGTGGCGCCGAGCAGCGCCCACGGCCCGCCCAGCGCCGGCAGGGAGCGCGCGTACTCGGTGGTCAGCCAGACCGCGGCGACCACCGGCGGCGCGAGCAGCGCCCGGCGCACCGTCAGCGGCGGGTGCAGCAGCCGCCACACCGCGAGGCCCACCCCGGCCTGCAGCGACCCGAACACCACGGCGATCAGCGGCAGGGCCGGCCCGACCGAGGACAGCAGCCAGGACATCCCGGTCAGGATGAACCCGGCGCCGAACCACCAGCCGCGCACCGCCGCCTCGCGCGGCCCCGGGGCCCGCTGCATCAGCAGCAGGCCGGGGACCAGCGCGACCCAGGCGAGTGCCGCCACCCCGGGTGCGGGGAAGGCGAGCACCGGCACCGCCCCGGCGGCGAGCGCCGCCAGCCGGGGCCGGTAGCGGGCGGCGGCGACCCGGCCGGGGCGGGCGGCGCGCCGGGCGCCGGCCGCCGTCGGGGTGAGCGGACCGGAGGGGCCGTCGGGGCCGGTGAGCAGGGGAGGGCGCGGCATGATCCGTATTGTCCGCTTGGCGCGGCCCCGTCACCAGCCCCGTGATCACTCGAACGGCCTACGTCTTCGGCACGGGCTACTCGCCGTCGCCCTCCAGGTCGCCCTCGGTCTCCAGGAACGCGGCCTGCAGCTGCTCGATCAGCTCCGGGTCCGGCCGCTCCCACAGCCCCCGGCTCGCCGCCTCCAGCAGCCGCTCGCTGATCCCGTGCAGCGCCCACGGGTTGGCGCCCGCCAGGAACTCCCGGTTCACCGGGTCCAGCACGTACTCCTGGGTGAGCTTCTCGTACATCCAGTCCGCGACCACGCCGGTGGTGGCGTCGTACCCGAAGAGGTAGTCGACGGTCGCGGCCATCTCGAACGCGCCCTTGTAGCCGTGCCGCCGCATCGCCTCGATCCAGCGCGGGTTGACCACCCGGGCGCGGAAGACCCGGGCCGCCTCCTCGGTCAGGGTGCGGGTGCGGACCGTCTCCGGGCGGGTGGAGTCGCCGATGTACGCGGTCGGCGCCTTGCCGGTGAGCGCGCGCACGGTGGCCACCATGCCGCCGTGGTACTGGAAGTAGTCGTCCGAGTCGGCGATGTCGTGCTCGCGGGTGTCGGTGTTCTTCGCGGCGACGGTGATCCGCTTGTACGCGGTCTCCATCTCCTCGCGGGCCGGGCGCCCGTCCAGCCCGCGTCCGTACGCGTAGCCGCCCCAGACCGTGTACACCTCGGCGAGGTCGGCGTCGGTGCGCCAGTCGCGGCTGTCGATCAGCTGCAGCAGGCCCGCGCCGTAGGTGCCGGGGCGGGAGCCGAAGACGCGCACGGTGGCCTTGCGCTCGTCGCCGTGCACGGCGAGGTCGGCCTGGACGTGGGCGCGCACGTGGTTGTCCGCCTCGGGCTCCTCCTGGGCGGCCGCCAGCCGGACGGCGTCGTCCAGCAGCGCGACCACGTGCGGGAAGGCGTCCCGGAAGAAGCCGGAGATGCGCAGCGTGACGTCGATCCGCGGGCGGCCCAGCTCGTCGAGCCCGATCGCCTCCAGGCCGGTGACCCGGCGTGAGGCGTCGTCCCAGACCGGGCGGACGCCGAGCAGCGCGAACGCCTCGGCGATGTCGTCGCCGGCGGTGCGCATCGCGCTGGTGCCCCACAGCGACAGGCCGACCGAGGGCGGGTAGGCGCCGTCGTTGTCGGCCCGGTAGCGCTCGACCAGCGAGGCGGCGAGCGCCTGCCCGGTCTCCCAGGCGAGCTTGCTGGGGACCGCCTTGGGGTCGACGGAGTAGAAGTTGCGGCCGGTCGGCAGCACGTTGACCAGCCCGCGCAGCGGCGAGCCGGACGGGCCGGCGGGGACGAAGCCGCCGCGCAGCGCGTGCAGCACGGAGTCCAGCTCGCCGGTGGTCGCGGCGAGCCTCGGCACGACCTGGCCGGCGGCGAAGTCCAGCACCTCGCGGACGGCCTCCGGGAGTCCGGCGGCGACCTTCCCGACCGCCTCCGGCGCCCAGTCGGCGGCCTCCATCGCCTCGACCAGCTCGCGGGCCTTGGCCTCGGCCGCGTCGGTGGCGCCGAGGGTGAGCGCGGCCTCGTCCAGGCCGAGCGCCTCGCGCAGGCCGGGCAGCGCGCTGACGCCGCCCCAGATCTGCCGGGCGCGCAGGATGGCGAGCACGATGTTGACCCGGTCGGTGCCCACCGGGGCCTGGCCGAGGACGTGCAGCCCGTCGCGGATCTGGGCGTCCTTGACCTCGCAGAGCCAGCCGTCGACGTGCAGCAGGAAGTCGTCGAAGCCGTCGTCCTCGGGGCGCTCGTCCAGGCCGAGGTCGTGGTCGAGCCTGGCGGCCTGGATCAGCGTCCAGATCTGGGCGCGGATCGCGGGCAGCTTCGCCGGGTCCATCGCGGCGATGTTGGAGTGCTCGTCGAGCAGCTGCTCCAGGCGGGCGATGTCGCCGTAGGAGTCGGCGCGGGCCATCGGCGGCACCAGGTGGTCGACCAGGGTGGCGTGGGCGCGGCGCTTGGCCTGGGTGCCCTCGCCGGGGTCGTTGACCAGGAACGGGTAGACCAGCGGCAGGTCGCCGAGCACCGCGTCCGGGCCGCACTCGGCGGACAGCGCGGCCGTCTTGCCGGGCAGCCACTCCAGGTTGCCGTGCTTGCCGAGGTGCACCACGGCGTGCGCCCCGAAGCCGCCGTCGGCCTGCGCGGCGGCGATCCAGCGGTAGGCGGCCAGGTAGTGGTGGGACGGCGGGAGGTCCGGGTCGTGGTAGATCGCGACCGGGTTCTCGCCGAAGCCGCGCGGCGGCTGGATGAGCACCAGCAGGTTCCCGGAGCGGATCGCGGCGAGCACGATGTCGCCGTCCGGGTTATGCGAGCGGTCGACGTACAGCTCGCCGGGGGCCGGGCCCCAGTGCTCCTCGACCCGGGTGCGCAGGCCCTCGGGCAGACCGGCGTACCAGCGGCGGTAGTCGGCGGCCGGGATGCGCACCGGGTTGCGGGCCAGCTGCTCCTCGGTGAGCCAGTCCTGGTCGTAGCCGCCGGCCGCGATCAGCGCGTGGATGAGGGCGTCCCCCTCATGGCCGTCGTCGGTGTCCGTGTCCAGGCCGGGCAGCTCGTCGCCGAGGTCCATGCCCTCGGCGCGCAGCGCGGTCAGCAGCCGGATCGCGCTGGCCGGGGTGTCCAGGCCGACGGCGTTGCCGACCCGGGCGTGCTTGGTCGGGTACGCGGACAGCACCAGCGCGAGGCGGCGCTCGGCGGCCGGCACGTGCCGCAGCCGGGCGTGCGCGACGGCGACCCCGGCGACCCGGGCGGCGCGCTCCTCGTCGGCGGCGTAGACGGTCAGGCCGTCCTCGTCCAGCTCCTTGAAGGAGAACGGGACGGTGATCAGCCGGCCGTCGAACTCCGGCACCGCGATCTGGGTGGCGGTGTCCAGCGGGGACAGGCCGTCGTCGCTGGCCTCCCACTGGGCGCGCGACCAGGTCAGGCAGAGCGCCTGGAGGATCGGCCGGTCCAGCGCGGCCAGCGCGCCGGCGTCCCAGGCCTCCTCGTCGCCGCCGGCCTGCGCGTCGGCGGGGCGGGTGCCGCCGGCCGCGAGCACGGTGGTGACCAGGGCATCGGCCTCGCCGAGGGCGGCCAGCAGCTCCGGCTCGGCGCCGCGCAGCGAGGCGCAGTAGTACGCCCGGGCCTGCGCGCCCCGGTCCTCGATCGCCCGGCAGAGGGTCTCCACGAAGGCGGTGTTGCCGCTCATGTGGTGGGCGCGGTAGTAGAGCACCGCGACGGTCGGGCCCTCGGTGGTGCGGGCCTCGCGCTCCAGCGGGCCCCAGGCCGGGGCGGAGGCCGGCGGGGCGAAGCCGTGGCCGGTGAGCAGCACGGTGTCGGAGAGGAAGGCGGCCAGCTCGGCGAGGTTGGCCGCGCCGCCGTGCGCCAGGTAGGCGTGCGCCTCGGCGGCGATGCCGGCCGGGACGGTGGACAGCTCCATCAGCTGGGCGTCGGGGGCCTGTTCGCCGGTCAGCACGACCACCGGGCGGGGGCCGGCGAGCAGCGCGTCCAGGCCCTCCTGCCAGGCGCGGCGGCCGCCGAGCAGCCGGACCACGACCAGGTCGGTGCCCTCCAGCAGGGCGGGCAGGTCCTCGGGCGTCAGCCGGGCCGGGTTGCCGAGCCGGTAGCGCACCGGCCCCTCGCCGGCGCGGGCGCTCAGCAGGTCGGTGTCGGACGTCGACAGCAGCAGGATCATGCGAAGGCCCTCCCGGCCTCTCCGGCGGACATGGGGGCCGGCACGGGGGCGGGTGCGGGGACAGGCATGGGCATGGGCGACCGCGGGATCGCGGGCATGCGGCGGCGCATGGCATCAAGCCTTCCTCGGGGTCCGCGCCCCGGGCCGGTGGAGGACGGCAGGAGTTCCTGGCTCCCGCGACTCCCCGGACTCCCGGTGAACCGCGGTCACAGTGGCGGGACCGCACCGGGTTCGCACCGGTTTCCTCCCCTGCGCCGTCGCTGGCGTGCGGACGGTCCGCGGGACCGCCCGCGAGCATCGTACGGGGTTGCGGCGGGCCCGGGGGAGTGCAGGTCACGGGCCCGCCGGGCGGGGTCGTACGTGTGACCGACGGTACGGCGTCAACCCGGCGGAGCATCTGTATGCTCGCCGCCATGCCTCCCGAACCCGACGCCGCCGCGCCGGGCGCTGCCGTGCCCGACCGGGCGCGTCCGGACGCCTGCCCCGGGGCGCTTCGACTGCACCCGGCCGACGACGGCGCCCTGGCCCGGGTCCGGCTGCCCGGCGGCCTGCTGACGGTCGGTCAGGCGCTGGTGCTGGCCGACGCGGCGCGGGAGCTCGGCGACGGCCGGCTGGAGGTCACCTCGCGCGGCAACGTCCAGCTGCGGGGCCTGGCTTCGGACTGCGGCGGCGAACTCGGCGGGCGGCTGCGCGCCGCCGGACTGCTGCCCTCCGACACCCACGAGCGGGTGCGCAACATCGTCGCCTCGCCCGGCCCCGCCGCCGGCCCGGCCGATGTGCGGGCCTGGGCCCGCGAACTCGACCTGGCCCTGTGCGCGGCCCCCTGGGCGACCGGCCTGTCCGGCAAGTTCCTGTTCGCCCTGGACGACGGCAGCGGCGACGTCGCCGCGCTGGACGCCGATGTGACATTGATCGCAGGCCCGGACGGCGCCGCCCTGCTGCGCCTGGGCCGGGCCGCCACCGTGCGGCCGGTGCCCGCCGGGCGGGCGGTCGGCGCGGCGCTGGAGGCGGCCCGCGGGTTCCTGGACGCCCAGCGCGCCGCCGGCGTGCGGGCCTGGCACCTGCGCGAGGTGCCCGAGCTGCTGCCCCCCGGCCCGCTGCCGATGCCCGTACTGTCCGGCACCCGCCCGCCGCTGGGGGCCCTGCCCGGGGGCGGACTGCACGTCGGCCTGCGTTTCGGCCGGGCCTCCACCGGGCAGTGGCGCAGCCTGGCGCACGCCGCCGAGGGCGAGATCCGGCTCACCCCGTGGCGCGGCGCGGTGCTGCCCGGCGCCCCCGCGGAGCGGCTCGCCGCCCTGGCCGCGGCCGGGCTGCGGACCCGGTCCGGGACGGCCTGGGACGGCGCGAGCGCCTGCACCGGGCTGCCGGGCTGCGCGAAGTCGCGGGCCGACGTCCGGGCCGACGCGGCCCGGGCGCTGGACGGCGCCCCGGCGGACGTCGGCGGCCTGCCGGTGCACTGGTCGGGCTGCGAGCGCCGCTGCGGCCACCCGGCCGGCCGCCGGGTGGACGTGCTGGCGACCGGGCGCGGGTACCGGGTGGCGGTGGACGGCGCGCCGCAGGGGCGGGACACCGCCGTGGAAGTGACGAACGAGGAGATGGCCGCGGCGGTCGCCGCGGCCCGGAGGACCACCACGTGATCGAGTACGAGAAGGACGGCGCGGCCATCTACCGCCAGTCCTTTGCCACCATCCGGGCCGAGGCCGACCTCGCCGCGCTGCCGGCGGACGTCTCCCAGGTCGCGGTGCGGATGATCCACGCCTGCGGCATGGTCGACCTGGTCGAGGACCTGGTGTACTCGCCGGGCGTGGTCGCCTCGGCGCGCGCCGCCCTGCGCGCCGGTGCGCCGATCCTGTGCGACGTCAACATGGTCGCCAGCGGCGTCACCCGCAAGCGGCTGCCGGCCGGCAACGAGGTGATCTGCACCCTCGCCGACCCGTCGGTGCCCGAGCTGGCCCGGGCGATGGGCAACACCCGCAGCGCCGCCGCGATGGAGCTGTGGCTGCCCCGGCTGGAGGGCGCCGTGGTCGCCGTCGGCAACGCGCCGACCTCGCTCTTCCGCCTGCTGGAGCTGATCGAGGCCGGCGCCCCGCGCCCGGCCGCGGTGATCGGCGTACCGGTCGGCTTCATCGGCGCGGCCGAGTCCAAGGAGGCGCTGGCCGCCCACCCGGCCGGCCTGGAGCACCTGGTGGTCCGCGGCCGGCGCGGCGGCAGCGCGATGGCCGCCGCCGCGATCAACGCGATTGCGAGCGAGGAAGAGTGACGCAGCAGCAGCACAGCACCGGCCGGCTCTACGGCGTGGGCCTCGGCCCCGGCGACCCCTCGCTGGTCACCGTCCGCGCCGCCGAACTCATCGGCGGGGCCGACGTGGTGGCGTACCACAGCGCCCGGCACGGCCGGTCCATCGCCCGGTCCATCGCCGAACGCTATCTGACGGGCGGTCAGATGGAGGAGCCGCTGGTCTACCCGATCACCGTCGAGACCACCGACCACCCCGGCGGCTACCGGGGCGCGCTGGACGACTTCTACGAGGAGGCCGCCGCCCGGCTGGCCGCCCACCTGGACGCCGGCCGCGACGTCGTGGTGCTCGCCGAGGGGGACCCGTTCTTCTACGGCTCCTACCAGCACATGCACAAGCGCCTGGCCCACCGCTACCCGACCGAGGTGGTGCCCGGCGTGACCTCGGTCAGCGCCGCCGCCGCCCGGCTCGGCCAGCCGCTCACCGAGGCCGAGGAGACGCTCACCGTCATCCCCGGCACCCTGCCGGAGGAGGAGCTGACCGCGCGGCTGGCCGCCGCGGACTCCGCCGTCGTGATGAAGCTCGGCCGCACCTTCCCGACCGTGCGCCGCGCCCTGGAGCGGGCCGGCCGGCTGGCCGACGCCCAGTACGTCGAGCGGGCGTTCATGGCGGGCGAGCGGACGGCGCCGCTGGCCTCGGTCGACCCCGAGGGCGTGCCCTACTTCTCGGTGGCCGTGCTGCCCAGCAGGGTCGCCCCGCTGGAGCCCCCGGCGCCCGACCTGAGCGGACCCGGCAGCGTCACCGTCGTCGGCACCGGCCCGGCCGGCCCGCTCTGGCTCACCCCCGAGGCGCGCGGCGCGCTGTCCGCCGCCACCGACCTGGTCGGCTACACCACC
This sequence comes from Kitasatospora sp. NPDC057595, assembly GCF_042800875.1. Classification (NCBI taxonomy): domain Bacteria; kingdom Bacillati; phylum Actinomycetota; class Actinomycetes; order Kitasatosporales; family Streptomycetaceae; genus Kitasatospora; species Kitasatospora sp. NPDC057595. The sequence goes on from NZ_JBHVGL010000021.1 coordinate 39,966, forward strand.
TACCTGGACCGGGTGCCGGTGCGCCCCGGCCAGGCCCGGCACGGCTCCGACAACAAGGTGGAGTCCGAGCGCGCCGAGTTCGCCCTCGACCTGGCCCGCCGCGGCCACCGGGTGGTGGTGGTCTCCTCCGGCGACCCGGGCGTGTTCGCGATGGCCACCGCCGTCCTGGAGGTCGCCTGCGAGGAGGCCTACCGGGACGTCCCGGTGCGGATCGTCCCCGGCATGACGGCCGCCCACGCGGCCGCCTCCCGGGCCGGCGCCCCGCTCGGCCACGACTACGCGGTGGTCTCGCTCTCCGACCGCCTCAAGCCCTGGGACGTCGTCGCCGCCCGGCTGCGCGCCGCCGCCGCGGCGGACCTCGTGCTCGCCCTGTACAACCCCGGCTCGAAGTCCCGCACCACCCAGGTCGGCCTCGCCCGCGACCTCCTCCTGGAGTACCGGGAGCCCGGGACCCCGGTGGTGCTGGCCCGCGACGTCGGTGGCCCCACCGAGCGGGTGCGCACCGTCCGCCTCGCCGACCTCGACCCCGCCGAGGTGGACATGCGCACCATCCTGCTCATCGGCTCCTCCCAGACCCGGCACGTCCCCCGCCCCCCGCACCCCGACGTCACCTGGACCCCCCGCCGCTACCCGGAGGCCTGACCCGGCGCGGGCCCGGGCCTCCACGCGGGCCCGGGCCGGCCGTACTCAGCTGCCGTCGGTCCAGTACTGCTGCAACCTGGCCAGGGCCTCCTCTCGGGAGAGCCCGGCCACGGTCGCCTCGGTGAGCCCGACCCGATGGAGCAGCAGGTAGACGAGGTCGGCCGGCAGGGACTCCTTGGGCGGCTCGGGCGCACTCCGGCCGGGGATCCGGCCGAGCTGCACACAGTCCCAGAACTCGTCCTCCGTGACATCGAGTTGGTCACGGAGGATGTGGCTCCACATGGACGGGCCGTAGGCCGTCCGGTCCACCGGGTGGGAGATCCGGGTTCGCAGGATCCGGCCGTCGCGGAGCGACAGCTCGTACGTGACGTCATGGGTGCCGGTCCGTCCGCGCGCGTCGCGGACCCGGTCCCAGCCTTCGGTCCGGCAGAACCGGTCGTGGCGTTCCCGGTCGGGCTGCGGGTGCGTCACCGCGCGACCCCCACCAGCCAGGCGGCGAGCTGCTCGTCGTCGCTCAGCGAGACCAACTGCACCAGCCCCCAGTGGTCCAGGTGGTTGGGGGCGGTCCGCAGCCGGTCCTGCCAGTCTTCGGCGTACTCGCGCAGCGCCTGCACCATTTCCGCCATGGCCTCGTCGAAACTCGCCCCGTCGGCTGCCACCGGCAGGCCGGGGATGAACACGGACCAGCCGTCGGCCTCCGCCACGACCTCGGCCTTCGACGGGCAGACCATCGCGAGGTAGTGACGCAGCCGTTCGACGTCCACCACTGCCGCTCGGCCGGACTCCCGCCGTACTGTCGCCACCCGGCCCTCGGCCGCGGCGTCGAGGAGGTCCTTGAGGTGCGTACGGGCCTCGGTGTAGCTGTCGAAGTGGACTGCGGACATGGCTGCCTCCTCGGTGGTCCTCCGGCCAGCGTGCACATGCACGGGGCGTACGTCAAGTACTTGAGGTACGCCGGGCCGGGGCGGGCCGCGCACCCGGCCGCGCCGCAGGTCGGGCGGCAGGGGAGGATGGAGCACGTTTGCGGATGCGATCGGGATGCGAGGAGACCGTCGTGAGCGAGGCCGGTGGGCGGGCCGGGCAGCTGAGGAGCAGTGGGCTGCGGCACGGCTGGACGACCGGGGCGTGTGCCACGGCGGCGACCAAGGCGGCGTACCGGGCGCTGCTCACCGGGGAGTTCCCGGACCCGGTGGAGATCGTCCTGCCGAAGGGGCAGCGGCCGGCGTTCGCGCTGGCGGCGGAGGGGCTGACCGAGGAAGCGGGCGGCCGGCGGGCGATGGCCGGGGTGGTGAAGGACGCCGGGGACGACCCCGATGTGACGCACGGCGCGCTGGTGCGGTCCACGGTGTGGGCCGGGGAGCCGGGCGCGGGCGTGGTGTTCCGGGCCGGGCCGGGCGTGGGCACCGTCACCAAGCCCGGGCTGCCGCTGCCGGTCGGCGAGCCGGCCGTCAACCCGGTGCCCCGGCAGCTGATCCGGGAGGCGGTCGCCGAGGTGGCGGCCGAGTGCGGGGGCACCGGGGACGTGGTGGTGGAGATCTCCGTCGACCACGGCGAGGAGATCGCCCGCTCCACCTGGAACCCCCGGCTGGGCATCCTCGGCGGGCTCTCCATCCTCGGCACCACCGGGATCGTCGTCCCCTACTCCTGCTCCGCGTGGATCGACTCGATCCGGCGCGGGGTGGACGTGGCGCGCGCCGCCGGGCGCACCCATGTGGCCGGGTGCACCGGTTCGACCTCGGAGCGGACGGCCGTCGCCGTGCACGGTCTGCCCGAGGACGCGCTGCTCGACATGGGCGACTTCGCCGGCGCGGTGCTCAAGTACCTCAAGCGCCACCCGGTGCCGCGGCTGACCATTGCCGGGGGCTTCGCCAAGCTCTCCAAGCTCGCCGCCGGCCACCTCGACCTGCACTCGGCGCGCTCCCAGGTGGACAAGGGCTACCTGGCCGCGCTCGCCCGCGCGGGCGGCGCGGACGAGGAGCTGGCGGCGGCGGTCGCGGCGGCCAACACCGGGCTGGAGGCGATCCGGCTCTGCCGGGCGGCCGGGGTGCCGCTGGGCGACCTGGTGGCGGAGGCGGCGCGGGCCACCGCGCTCGGGGTGCTGGTGGGTTCGCCGGTCGCGGTGGACGTCATCTGCATCGACCGGGCCGGGACGATCGTCGGCCGGGCGGAGCCGCTGGGGCCGCTGGGGCCGCTGGGGCCGCTTGGGCCGCTGGGGCCGCTCGGGCCGTGAGCGCTTCGTACTTCTGTCTCAGGTCCGTCCCAGGAACTTCGCTGTGATGTGAAGATCTGACGGTCATACGGGGTGAGAAACGGACAAAAGTCGCGCCACGCCAGGGGTCGGTTCTGTCGCTATCTCAGCCATGAGATATGGTCTGGCGAGTGACAGGCGACTACCTCACCCGTATCGGCACCCTCATCCGTACCGCGCGTCAGCACCGCGGCTGGTCCCAGGCCCAGCTCGGCGAGGCCCTCGGCACCAGCCAGAGCGCGGTCAACCGCATCGAGCAGGGCAGGCAGAACGTCAGCCTTGAGATGATCGCTCGCATCGGCGAAGCGCTCGACAGCGAGATCGTCTCCCTCGGCTACGCCGGCCCGATGCACCTGCGGGTCGCCGGCGGCACCACCCTCTCCGGCGCGATCGACGTCCGCAGCAGCAAGAACGCCTGCGTGGCCATCCTCTGCGCCTCGCTGCTGACCACCGGCCGCACCACCCTGCGCAGCGTGGCCCGCATCGAGGAGGTCTACCGGATCCTGGAGGTGCTCACCAGCATCGGCGTCAGGAGCCGCTGGATCAACGACGGCCGCGACCTCGAACTCACCCCGCCCGCCGAGCTCGACCTCGCCGGAATGGACGTCGAGGCCGCCCGCCGCACCCGCAGCGTGCTGATGTTCCTCGGCCCGCTGATGCACCGTGCCGACAGCTTCGCCATCCCCTACGCCGGCGGCTGCGACCTCGGCACCCGCACCGTCCAGCCGCACCTCACCGCACTGCGCCGGTTCGGCCTGGAGGTCGCCACCACCGGCGGCGCCTACCACGCCTCCGTCCAGCCCGGCACCCCGCTGGACCGCCCGATCGTGCTGACCGAGCGCGGGGACACCGTCACCGAGAACGCCCTGCTCGCCGCCGCCCGCCACGACGGCGTCAGCGTCATCCGCAACGCCTCGCCCAACTACATGGTCCAGGACCTCTGCTTCTTCCTGGAGAAGCTGGGCGTGCGGATCGAGGGCATCGGCACCACCACCCTCACCGTGCACGGCGTCCCGCAGATCACCTGCGACGTCGACTACACGCCGGCCGAGGACCCGGTCGAGGCGATGAGCCTGCTCGCCGCCGCCGTGGTCACCTCCTCCGAGCTGACCATCCGCCGGGTGCCGATCGAGTTCCTGGAGATCGAGCTCGCGGTGCTGGAGGGCATGGGCCTGGACTACGACCGCACCCCGGAGTACGCCGCCCACAACGGCCGCACCCGGCTGGTCGACCTCACCGTGCGCCCCTCCAAGCTCACCGCGCCGGTCGACACCATCCACCCGATGCCCTTCCCCGGCATCAACATCGACAACGTGCCGTTCTTCGCCGCCATCGCCGCGGCCGCCCACGGCACCACGATGATCCACGACTGGGTCTACGACAACCGCGCCATCTACCTCACCGAGCTCACCCGGCTCGGCGCGGACATCAAGCTCCTCGACCCGCACCGCGTCCTGGTCCAGGGCCCGACCCGCTGGCGCGCCGCCGAGATGGTCTGCCCGCCGGCCCTGCGCCCCGCCGTGGTCATCCTCCTCGCGATGCTCGCCGCCAAGGGCACCTCGGTCCTGCGCAACGTCTACGTCATCAACCGCGGCTACGAGGACCTCGCCGAGCGCCTCAACTCCATCGGCGCCCAGATCGAGACGTTCCGCGACATCTGAGCCCGGACCGGCCCCGCCGGACGGCACCGAGGCCGCGGCCGCGCACCCGCGCGGCCGCGGCCTCAGCCGTGCAGGCCCGCCAGCAGGTACGCGGTGTCCAGTCCGGTGGTCAGGTAGTCGACGAACAGCGGGTTGTTGAGCGCCCGGGGGGAGCGGCCGGCCCGGACCAGGCCGACGGCGCGCCCGGCCTCGTGGCCCAGCTCGACGTCTTCTCCTCCGTGGGGGCTATTCGCCGGTGCGGCCGTCGAGGTGTTCGCGAAGGAGGTCGGCGTGGCCGTTGTGGCGGGCGTACTCCTCGATCATGTGGGTGAGGATCCAGCGCAGGGACCAGCTCTGCCCGCCGCCGGGGCGCAGGTACCCGAGGACGTCCAACGACGGGGCGGCGGCGACGAGTTCCCGGGCGTGGGCGCACTCGCGGCGCCAGATGCCGAAGGCCTCGTCGGGGTCGGCCTCGTCGGCGTCGAACTCGGCGAAGCTTCCGTCCGGGTGCTTCCAGAAGCCGGGGCGGGCCTCGTCGTTGAGGGTGTTGCGGAACCAGCTGCGCTCGACCTCGGCGAGGTGGCGGGTCAGGCCGAGCAGGGAGAGCGTCGAGGAGGACAGCGGGCGGGCGCGGAGCTGTTCGGTGGTCAGCCCGGCGCACTTCATCGCGAAGGTGTCGCGCTGGAAGTCCAGGAAGGCGGTCAGGGTGGCACGTTCGTCGCCGGCCGACGGGGTCTCGGTGCGGGCGGCGTCGGCGAGGTCGTAGGCATCCGGGTCGTAGGCATCCGTCATCGGGCCATGGTGGCAGGGCGGACGCCGACCCGGCACGGAATTAACGGTCCGCCAGCCAGTCCAGCGCGGCCTCGACGCTCTCCGCGACCGGGACGCCGGCCGGTGCCGCCGGGCGGTCCACGACCACCACGGGCAGGCCGAGTTCGCGGGCCGCGGTGAGCTTGGGCGCGGTGGCCGCGCCGCCGCTGTCCTTGGTGACCACGACGTCGATCCGGTTTTCGCGCAGCACCGCCCGCTCGCCGTCCAGGGTGAACGGGCCGCGGTCGAGCAGGACCTCCAGCGAGGCGGGCAGCGGCGGCTCGGGCGGGTCGACCGAGCGGGCGACGAAGTGCAGGCCGTCCAGGTGGGCGAAGGCGCCGATGCCCTGCCGGCCGCTGGTGAGCAGCACCCGCCGGCCGAGGGACGGCAGCAGGCGCGCCGCCGCGGCGAGCGAGGGGACGCGGAACCAGCGGTCGCCCGGCACCGGCGCCCAGCCGGGGCGGCGCAGGGCGAGCAGCGGTACGCCGGTCGCCGCGGCGGCCTCGGCGGCGTTGCGGGACATCGCGGCGGCGAACGGGTGGGTGGCGTCCACCAGCGCGTCCACCCGTTCGGCGCGCAGCCAGGCGGCGAGGCCGTCGGGGCCGCCGAAGCCGCCGATCCGCACCTCTCCGGCGGGCAGCCGGGGCTCGGCGACCCGCCCGGCGAGCGAGCTGGTGACCCGCAGGGCGGGCCGCCCGGCCGCCAGCGCGGCGGCGAGGGCGCGGGCCTCGGTGGTGCCGCCCAGGAGGAGGACGTGCGTCATCGGGCGATTCCCCCCGCTCACGCGCCGCAGGGCTCGTGCGGGCGCTCGCGGTCCACGGAGTAGAGGTGGCTGTCGCGGAACTGCTCGGCGCCGAGCGTGCGCCCGACCAGGATCACCGCGGTGCGGACCACGCCCGCCGCCTTCACCTGTCCGGCGATGTCGCCGACGGTGCCGCGCAGCACCAGCTCGTCCGGCCGGCTGGCCATCGCGACCACGGCGGCCGGGCAGTCGGCCCCGTAGTGCGGCAGCAGCTGCTCGACCACGTCGTCCACGTACCCGGCGGCCAGGTGCAGCACCAGCAGGGCGCCGCTGCGGCCCAGCGTGGCGAGGTCCTCGCCCGGCGGCATCGGGGTGGCGCGCTTGGCGATCCGGGTGAGGATGACGGTCTGGCCCACCGTCGGCACGGTCAGTTCCCGCTTGAGCGCGGCCGCCGCGGCGGCGAAGGCCGGCACGCCGGGCACCACCTCGTACGGCACCCCGGCCGCGTCGAGCCGGCGCATCTGCTCGGCGACGGCGCTGAACACCGACGGGTCGCCGGAGTGCAGCCGGGCGACGTCCTGTCCGGCGGCGTGCGCGCGGACCAGCTCGTCGGTGATCGCGTCGAGGGTGAGGTTGGCGGTGTCGACCAGCCGGGCGCCGGGCGGGCACTCGGCGAGCAGTTCGCGCGGCACCAGGCTGCCGGCGTACAGGCAGACCTCGGCGCGGGCGAGGATCCGCTGGCCGCGCAGGGTGATGAGGTCGGCGGCGCCGGGGCCGGCCCCGATGAAGTGGACGGTCACGGGGCGTTCTCCTCGGAGGTGGGGGGCGCGGGCGGGGTGGCGGGCTTGACGACGGACCACTGGGTGACCGGCATCGCCTGGCGCCAGCCGGTGAAGCCGCCGACCGGGACGGCGTGCGCCACGGTGAGCCGCAGCAGCTCCCCGCCGTGCCGCCGGTACCGGTCGGTGAGCAGCGCCTCCGACTCCAGGGTCACCGTGTTGGCGACCAGCCGGCCGCCGGGCGCCAGCGCGGTCCAGCAGGCGTCCAGCAGGCCGGGCGCGGTGAGTCCGCCACCGATGAACACCGCGTCGGGCGCGGCCAGCCCGGCCAGCGCCCGCGGGGCGGCGCCGGTGACCACCCGCAGCCGGGGCACCCCGAGCGCGGCGGCGTTGCGGGCGATGCGCTCGGCCCGCACCGGGTCGCGTTCCACGGTGACGGCCCGGTTGTCGCGGTGGGCGCGCAGCCACTCGATCGCGATCGAGCCGGAGCCGCCGCCGACGTCCCAGAGCAGTTCGCCGGGGACGGGCGCCAGGGTGGCCAGGGTGGCGGCGCGCACGTGCCGCTTGGTCAGCTGGCCGTCGCTCCGATAGGCGTCGTCGGGCAGGCCGGGGACGACGGGGGTGCGCGGGCCGTCGGCGGGGAGCTCGACGGCGATCACGTTGAGCGGGTCGCCGGGCGGGTGCGGCCAGCCGTCGGCGGGGCCGTCGAGGTGCCGTTCGCCGGGGCCGCCGAGCTGTTCGAGGACGTGCAGCCGGGCGGCGCCGTGGCCGCTGGTGGCGAGCAGTCCGGCGACGGCGGCCGGGGTGGCGGCGCCGGCGCTGAGCACGAGCAGCCGGCGCCCGGGGTTGAGGGCGAGCCGCAGGGTGTCGAGCGGGCGGCCGACCAGGCTGACCACCTCGGTGGCCTCCAGCGGCCAGCCGAGCCGGGCGCAGGCGTACGCGACGGAGGAGGGGTGCGGCAGCACGCGCAGCCGTTCGGGGCCGGCGGTCTCGGCGAGGGTGCGGCCGATGCCGTAGAACATCGGGTCGCCGCTGGCCAGTACGGCGAGCGGGCGTCCGGCGTACCGGTCGAGCAGCCCGGCCACGGCCGGGCGCAGCGGGGACGGCCACGGCACCCGTTCGGCGGTCACCTCGTCCGCGGGCAGCAGGTCGAGCTGCCGGGGGCCGCCGATCACGGCGCCGGCCGCCCGCAGCGCGGCGCGGGCGGTGCCGGCGAGCCCGGGCCAGCCGTCGGCCCCGATCCCGACGACGGTGATCGGGGGTGGCTGCTCGGGCACCGGTGGGCTCCTCGGGGCGGGTCGGCGGTGGGTCGGCGGGTGTGGGTCGTCGCCGGCTGGTCGATCGGGGTGTGGGCAGCCTACCTGGCGGTATCCGGCGGCCGGTGAGCCAGGGTGCGGGCCCGGTCGCAGCGGGTTAGCGTCGTGCCGGGAACACCTCCGGGGGGACCTCAGCACGCAACGGAGGACAGCATGTCCGAGTCAGCGGTCCCGTACACCACCAACAACGCCGGCGTCCCGGTGCCGAGCGACGACAACTCGCTCACGGTGGGCAGGGACGGCCCGATCCTGCTCCACGACCACTACCTGATCGAGAAGATGGCCCAGTTCAACCGGGAGCGGGTGCCGGAGCGGGTGGTGCACGCCAAGGGGGCCGGGGCGTACGGCGTCTTCGAGACGACGGAGGACGTCAGCCGGTTCACCAAGGCGACCCTGTTCCAGCCGGGCCGGCGGACCGAGATGCTGGCCCGCTTCTCGACCGTGGCGGGCGAGCAGGGCAGCCCGGACACCTGGCGCGACCCGCGCGGCTTCGCGCTGAAGTTCTACACCGAGGACGGCAACTACGACCTGGTCGGCAACAACACGCCGGTCTTCTTCGTCCGCGACACCATCAAGTTCCAGGACTTCATCCGCTCGCAGAAGCGCCGCCCGGACAACGGCCTGCGCGACAACGACATGCAGTGGGACTTCTGGACGCTCTCGCCGGAGTCCGCCCACCAGGTCACCTGGCTGATGGGCGACCGCGGCATCCCGAAGTCGTACCGGCACATGAACGGCTACAGCTCGCACACCTATCTGTGGATCAACGCGGGCGGCGAGCGGTTCTGGGTGAAGTACCACTTCAAGACCGACCAGGGCATCGACTTCCTCACCCAGGCGGACGCCGACCGGCTGGCCGGCTCGGACCCGGACCTGCACCGGCAGGACCTCTGGGAGGCGATCGAGGGCGGCAACCCGCCGTCCTGGACGCTGTACGTGCAGATCATGCCGTTCGACGAGGCGCCCGGCTACCGGTTCAACCCCTTCGACCTGACCAAGGTGTGGCCGCACGGCGACTACCCGCTGATCCGGGTCGGGACGATGACGCTGAACCGCAACCCGGAGGACTACTTCGTCCACATCGAGCAGGCCGCGTTCGAGCCGGCCAACCTGGTGCCGGGCATCAGCGTCTCGCCGGACAAGATGCTGCTCGGCCGGATCTTCTCCTACCCCGACACCCACCGGTACCGGATCGGGCCCAACTACGCGCAGCTGCCGCCGAACCGTCCGCACGTGCCGGTGCACTCCTACGCCAAGGACGGGCCGATGCGCTTCGACCCGGCCCGGACGGCGGCGCCGTACGCGCCGAACTCCAAGGGCGGCCCGGCCGCGAACCTCAAGCGGTTCGACGACCCGTCGGCCGGCTGGCACAGCTCGGGCGACATGGTGCGCGAGGCCTACTCGCTGCACGCCGAGGACGACGACTGGGGGCAGGCGGGCACCATGGTGCGCAAGGTGCTGGACGACGCGCAGCGCGACCGGCTGGTCTCCAACATCGTCGGGCACCTCCAGGGCGGGGTGAGCGATCCGGTGCTGGAGCGGGCGGTGCAGTACTGGCGCAATGTCGACAAGGCGCTGGGCGACCGGATCGCCAAGGGCGTCGGCAAGGCCTGACGGGGCGCCGGGCCGAGCCGTCCGCTGCCGCTTCACCGCCGGGGGCGTGGGTCCACCGGGCCCGCGCCCCCGGCCGCGTTCTCTCAGCGCCGACGCCAGTCGCCGGAGGCGATCAGCGCCGGGTGGGCGCGCAGCCGGGCGGCGGCGGCCGGCCCGGCCAGGTACACCCAGGCGTCCGCCGTCGCGCCGTCCGCCGTCCGGACGGCGAGCCGCTCGCGCACGTACGCGCCGAGGCCGTCCGGCCGGCAGTCCTCCAGCCGGTCCAGCGCCGCGAGCGCCCGAGGGTAGGCGGCCGGGTGGACGGTGACCAGTTCGCCGCTGATCCGCCGCCCCGGCGCGGGGTCCGGTACGGCGTAGGGGAACCCGGGTCCCTCGTGCAGCGCCGCGCCCTCCAGCACCGCCGCCCGCACCTCGGCGCACCGGCCGGCGAGGAAGGCGGCGTGGTTGCGCTCCCCGGTGAGCAGGGTGCCGTAGACGAAGAAGGGCAGGGCGGCGGGTGCGGCGGGCACGGGGGTTTCTCCTCGGACAGGGGGGGGCGGTGGAAAGTCGATGGTGCCCGTTCGGTGATACCCACTGGCGCGCGGGGGCCCGGTGCGGTGTCATGGCGGGTGCATCTGCCAGCACCGTCCAAGGGGGACACCCGTGACAGCTCCCGCCGAGCGCAGACCGGCCCCGGCCGCGGACGCCCTGCCCACAGGCCCCGCTCCCGCCGCGGCGCGGCTCGGGGCGGGCGTGTGGGTGGCGCTGGCCATCGTCTACGTGGTGTGGGGTTCGACGTACCTGGCGATCCGGATCACGGTCGAGACGATGCCGTCCTTCCTCTCCGCCGCCGCGCGCTTCCTGACCGCCGGACTGTTGCTCGCCGGGTTCGTCGCCGTCCGCTACGGCAGGTCCGCCCTGCGGGTGGACCTGCGCCGGCTGGGCTCCTCGGCCCTGGTCGGCGGCCTGCTGCTGACCGGCGGCAACGGTCTGGTGGTGCTCGGCGAGACCTGGGTCCCCTCGGGCCTGGCCGCGCTGCTGGTCGCCGCCGTGCCGCTGTGGATGGTGCTGCTGACGGCGGCGGGCGGGGACCGGCCGAAGCCGGCCGAGCTGGCCGGGGTGCTGCTCGGACTGGTCGGTCTGGCCGTGCTGTCCGCCCCAGCGCTCGGCGGCGACATCGCGCCCGCCGGGGTGATCGCCGTCCTCTGCGGCACCCTCACCTGGGCGTTCGGCTCCTTCGCGTCCAAGCACATCCGGATGCCCGCCAACGTGTTCGCCGCCAGCGCCTACCAGATGCTGGCCGGCGGGCTCGGCAACGCGCTGATCGGACTGGCCCGCGGGGAGCAGCACGGCCTGCACCCCGGTGACATCTCCACCCGCTCCTGGCTGGCGCTGGGCTTCCTGGTGGTGTTCGGCTCGCTGGTCGCCTTCACCGCGTACGCCTGGCTGCTGCGCTCCGCCCCGCTGACCCTGGTCGCCACCTACGCCTATGTGAACCCGGTGGTGGCCGTGCTGCTGGGCCGGCTGGTGCTGGCCGAGCCGCTGACCGGCCCCACCCTGCTGGGCGGGGCGATCGTGGTCGCGGGCGTCTGCCTGGTGGTGAGCGTCAGCCGGCTGTCGGCGCGGTCGTCCGCCCGAAGGTCCGCACGGTGACCCCGTTGGGGAAGACCCGGGAGTCCGTGAGGGTGAAGGTGTGCGGGGCGAAGCCCGCGCGGAACAGCGGCACCCCGGCGCCGATCGCCACCGGGGACTGCTTGACGATCAGCTCGTCGATCTCCGGCAGCAGCCGGCCGGCCAGCTCGCCGCCGCCGCAGAGCCAGATGCCGAGGCCGTCCTGCCGCTTGAGCTCCCGGACCACGTCCAGCGGGTCGGCCGCGGTGATCTCCACGGCGGGGTCGGGGCTCTCGCCCAGGCCGCGCGAGAAGACGATCTGCCGCAGGTGGGCGTAGGGGCTGGTGAGGCCCACGGCCAGCCCCGGCTGATAGGTGCCGCGGCCCATGACCACGGTGTCGAAGCGCCGGTTGGGCACCTCGGCGATCCCCAGCGCGGCCCGGCCGGGGGTCGGCACCGTCTCCGGGTACTCGGTGCACAGGTGGGACAGGAATTCCCCGCCGACGTACGGCATGAGGAACTGGTAGTCGCCGTCCGGGGCGGCGATGAAGCCGTCGACGGTGGTGCCGACGTAGTACGTGAGCTTTCGCATCCAGGTCCTTTGTTCGGATCGACTTCGGTCGGATCGACCCTGCTCGGATCGATCAACCACGACAGTTATAGTACTTCGTCTGTAGTGGTTGCAAGAGATGTCCTGAGGGAGCTTCAGCGATGGCCCAGAACCCCGCCCGCCGTGCCGCGCTCACCGACGCTGCCGTCGACGTCCTCGCCGAGCAGGGGGCGCGCGGACTCACCTTCCGCGCCGTGGACCTGCGGGCGGGCGTGCCGGCCGGTACCGCGTCCAACTACTTCACCGGCCGCGACGACCTGCTCGACCAGACCGCCCGGCACGTCCACCACCGGCTCACCCCCGACCCGGCGATCATCGGCGAGCTGCTGCGCGCGCCCCGCGACCGGGCCCTGGTCACCGCTCTGATGCACGACCTGGTGCGGCGCATCGACGCCGACCGCTCCGGCTACCTCGCGCTGCTGGAACTGCGTCTGGAGGCCACCCGCCGCCCGGACGTGCGCGCCCGGCTCACCGCCACCGTCCGCGAGCAGCTGGACGCCAACATCGCCTACCACCTGGACGAGGGCCTGCCCGGCGACCGCGAGACCGTCGTCGTCCTCTACCTCGCGATGACCGGCCTGCTCGTCGAGCACCTCACCCTGCCCGGCGTGCTCGGCCCCGACGCCCTCCCGGCCCTGGTCGACACCCTGGTCGCCCGCACCGTCCCGGAGGCCTGATCAGGCCCGATCAGGCCCGATCAGGCCTCCGGGACGATCTCCCGCACCGCCGCCTCGACCAGGTCCGCCCGCGCGGACACCGCGGCCGCCGGAACCTCGATCAGCCGGTAGCCGCGCGCCCGGTAGACCTCCTCGTGCAGCCGCTCGAAGGCGAGCGCGTCCGCGAGCGAGATCCGGCGGGCGGCGGTCCGCTCGACGAAGCCGAGCCCGCGGACGAAGAACACCTCGCGCCGGTAGGTGGCCTCGGCCTCGATCCGGTCCAGCTCCGCGGTGAGCGAGGGCGAGGCGGGGCGGCCGAGGAAGATCCTGAGCGCCTCGGTGCAGACCGGGGAGCGGTCGTGGAAGCGGACCGCCCCGGGCGCGGCCGGCGGGCCCGCCGCGGCGCGCGCCCGCTGCACGTCCGCCACCTCGTCGACGAAGCCGACCCGCTCCCAGGGCGCCGCCTCCCCGGCGGCCTGCCGCCGGGCGATCACATCGGTCGCGGCCTCCGGCACGACGTCGTGGCCGCGCCGCGCCAGCTCCTCCAGGAGCGTGGTCTTCCCGGACCCCGGGGTGCCGGTGAGGATGAACCGTCGCACGGTGGGGTGCCGTCCTCTCAGACGAAGCGGATGTGGCGCACGCCGACGGCGGCGCGCCGCAGCCGGGCGCGCAGCGGGCCGTCGGTGTCGGGGGCGAGCGTCAGACCGGCCGAGGCGGCGAGGCGCTCGGCGACCTCGGGGACGGTCAGCGCGTCGGTCCGCACGTGCTCGCCGAACGCGGGGCCGCTCAGCCGCTCCAGGCAGTGGTCCAGCCGGGTGACCGCGAAGGACTCCCGGCGCAGCGGAGCCTCCTTGCCGGCGATCAGCTGCAGGGCCCGGCCACCGGCGCGCTCGCGCAGCCGCCGCAGCACCTCCGCGCGCTCCGCGAGCAGCGCGAAGTGCCGTACGTCGTGGCCGCGTTCGCGTAGTCGGCCGATCGTCTCGGCGAAGTGGGCGGGCTCGGTGACCGTCATCGGGACGATCACCGTGCCCCGGTGGCCGGCGAGCGTGCGCTCCAGTACCTCGAAGACGCCCTGGCGCCAGGCCGGCAGGTCCCGGAAGTCGCCGCGCAGCGGCTTCGGGGTCATCCGGTGCAGGCCGAAGCCGACCTCCTCCGGGTCGCAGACGACGCTGCCGGGCAGCCGGCGCAGCAGCTCGTGCGCGACCTGCGTCTTGCCGCCGCCGAACGGGCCGTTGATCCACAGGAGCATGACCGCCAGCCTACGCGCGCGGCGTCGGTCCGCGGGGCCGGACCGGGGGGCGAGCAGGGTGCTCAGGGTGACGCCCGGGCCCAGGCCCGGCACCAGGCCCCGGGCGCCCGCCGGCGGCGGTGTGCGGTGGGTGCGGTGGGTGCGGGCGAGGACGGAGAAGACCGTCGCGCCACCCGGGTCGCCCTCCTCGGCGAGCCACCCGCCGCTCCCGCGCCGGCCCCGGCCCGGGATCCGCCGGGTGCCCACGCCGGGGCGGATCATTCGACTACCATCCGTCGGGTGCCCGGCCCGGAGGGGGAGCCGGGGCGGGGGCTGGGGGAGCGGCGGTATGACGAGCACGCGGACGGCGACGGCCACCGGGGCGGGCCCCTCGGCCGCCCCGCCACCGGCCCTGTGGCGGCAGCGGAACTTCGCCGCCCTCTGGTCCGCCCACACCGTCAGCCAGTTCGGCACCCAGCTGAGCCTCTTCGTGCTGCCCGTCCTCGCGCTCGCCACCGTCGGCGCGACCCCCGGCCAGCTCGGCCTGGTCTCGGCCGCCGAGACCCTGCCCTTCCTGCTGGTCGGCCTGCCCGCCGGCGCGCTGCTCGACCGCTGGGACCGGCGGCGGGTGATGGTGGCCGCGGACGCGGGCCGGGCGGTCGCGCTCGGCGTCGTCCCGCTCGGCCACGCGCTGGGCGTGCTGAGCGTGCCGCTGCTCTGCGCGGTCGCCTTTGTCACCGGCCTGTTCACCGTCTTCTTCGACATCGCCGACCAGGCCTTCCTGCCCGAGGTCGTCGGCCGCCGCCAGGTCGCGGCCGCCAACGGCCGCCTGGAGTTCTCCCGTTCGGCGGCCGAACTCGCCGGACCGGGCCTGTCCGGCCTGCTGCTCCAGTGGGTGACGGCCCCGCTGGTCCTGCTCGCCGACGCGGTCAGCTACCTCGTCTCGGCGCTGCTCCTCGGCGTGATCCGCCCCCCGGCGTCGGGCGCCGCCCCGGCCGCCGGCGCGGGCACCGGGGCGGACCCGCGACCGCCCGCGGCGCCGGAGCGGATGCGCGCCCGGATCGCCGAGGGCCTGCGGTTCGTGCTGCGCCACCGCGTCCTGCGCTCGCTCGCCCTGGCCACCGCCGTCGCCAACCTGGCCGGGCTCGGCGGCGCGCTCAGCGCCCTGCTGCCCGCCTTCGCCCTGCGGGACCTCGGGCTCTCGCCCGGCCGGCTCGGCCTCGCGCTGATGCTCGGCAACGCCTGCGCCCTGCTCGGCGCGCTGTTCACCGCCCGGCTGGTCCGGGTGCTGGGCCTGGGCCGGCTGCTGCTGGCCTCCCGCCTCCTGCCCGGCCTCGGCGTGCTGCTGCTCGCCACGGCCGGGCCGGGCCGGGCCGTCCCCACCCTGGCGGCCGCGGCCGGGCTGATGGCCTGCGGCATCACCGCCTACAACATCGCCCAGGTGAGCCTGCGGCAGGCGGTGACCCCGGCGGCGCTGCAGGCCCGGATGAACGCCTCGGTGCGCTTCGTCATCTGGGGCACCCTGCCGCTGGGCGCCGCCGCCGGGGGTCTGCTCGGGTCGGCGGTCGGTACGCGTCCGGCGCTCTGGGTGGTCGCCGGGGTGGCGCTGCTCTCCCTGCTGCCGCTGCTGCTGACCCGCGAGGTGCACGCGCTGCGCGACTTCCCGGACGGCGTGGAGGAGTGACGGCCGGTCAGTCGAGGTAGGGCGGCCGGCCGGCCCACCAGTGGCCGGGGGCCTGCGGGGCGCGGCTGGTCCAGAACTCGATCAGGCCGGAGATGAACTCCTCGGCGGAGAGCGTGCCGTCGCCGTCCAGGTCGAGCCGGCGGAAGGCCTCGTCCGCGTCGTCGCGGGAGAGCGCGGAGAAGTGGCCGCGCTGGAAGACGAAGAACTCGCCCGCGTCGACCGTCCCGCTGCCGTCCACGTCGGCGATGGCCAGGAAGGCCTCGGCGAGCGCCCCGAACACCGTCCGCGCGGCCACCGGGTCGTCGGCGAGCGCGCGGGTGGAGGCGACGAACTGCCGGCGGCTGATCGCGGTGGTCCCGATCGGCAGGTGGGAGACGTGCAGGTCCCGCCAGATGGCGAGGTAGGCGGCGACGATCCGCTGCTCGGCGCGCGACCCCTCCGCGTGGCCCAGCGACCGGGCCACCGCATGGCCCATCAGCACGTGGTCGTGCTCGGTCAGCAGGCCGTCCCCGTCGGCGTCGAGGTGGTCGAAGCCGTGGTTGATCCTCGCGAGCAGCAGTTCCTCGGACACGTCTCCCCCGGCTGGTCGGTCCCGGCAATCACAACGGAGTTCAGGCGTAACGGTCGGACGCAGCACGCTAACCCGCCGGGCGCCGGGCGCGCAGCCGAAGCCGCGAAGTGGCCGGCGCGGGGTCCGTGGAGGCCCGCGGAAGGCCGCGGAAGGCCGGCGGCGCCGGGGCCCGCCGGCTCCCCGGTCGGCCGGTCAGCCCGCGGTCCGCAGCGCCGCGTCCGCCAGTCGCTCGGCCAACTCGCCGAAGGAGGACCGCAGTTGCTCCTCGGCGACACCGTCGGCATAGCCCTGGAAGGCGAGCGCGGCCTGGGCCTGGACGGCCGGGGTGGCGTAGCCGGGGTCGATCGGGAGGGGGCCGGCCGGCGGCCAGGGCAGGGGCCAGTGCCGGGGCCACGGGATCCGGCCGGTCGGGGTGCCGCACCAGTCGTCGCCCACCTCGGCGAGGATCTGCCGGGCGTCGCCGCCGGAGACGCGGGCGGTGATGGCGGCGTTGGCCACGGCGCCGACCGTGCCGGCGACGGCGAGCCGCAGCGCGGTGGCGACGGGCGGCAGCGGCTGCGGGTTCAGCTCGGCCGGATCGCCGCCGTTCTCCTCGGCGCGGGCGGCGGGGCGAGCGCCGGCGGCGGCGCCGAGGGCGAAGGTGTGGGGGATCAGTCCGTCCCAGGCCGCGGGGTTGAGGCGGCCCACGAGGGCGACCAGGGTGACGGATCTGCTGACGAGCGTGGTCATCGGGGGACCCCTTTTCCAGGGAGGGGGCGAGTGGCCGTGTGCTCACGGTCGGTGACCGATCGTAGGCGGAGCGCCTGCCCGGAAGGGGGACCGACACCACCGGCCGCCGGGCAGACCCTAGTGGGCGGCGGCGAGCAGCTCCCGGGTGTACTCGGTGTGCGGCGCGGCGAACAGCCGGTCGCGGTCGGTGGACTCGACCAGGCGGCCGCGGTGCATCACGGCGACGCGGTCGCAGAAGTGGCGCACCACCGCGAGGTCGTGGGAGACGAAGAGGAAGGCGACGCCGAGGCGTTCGCGCAGCTCCATCAGCAGGTTGAGCACCTGCGCCTGGACCGAGACGTCCAGGGCGGAGACCGGTTCGTCGGCGATGATCAGCCGCGGTTCGGGGGCGAGCGCGCGGGCGATGCCGATCCGCTGGCGCTGGCCGCCGGAGAACTCGTGCGGGTAGCGGTCCAGGTGGGCGGCCGGCAGGCCGACCTGCTCCAGCAGCTCGGCGGAGCGGGCGCGCCGCTGCCCGGCGTCCAGCGCGGTGTGCAGCCGCAGCGGGGTGTCCAGGGTCTGCGCGACGGTGCGGCGCGGGTTGAGCGAGGCGTACGGGTCCTGGAAGACCAGCTGGACCTCCTTGGCGAGCCGTCGCCGCAGCGCCCGGTCGGGGGCGGTGGCGTCGACGCCGTCGTAGCGGACGGTGCCGGCGGTGGCGGCCTGGAGGCCGGCCAGCACCCGGGAGGTGGTGGACTTGCCGGAGCCGGACTCGCCGACCAGGCCGAGCGTCTCGCCGGGGGCGATGCGCAGGCTGACGCCCTCGACGGCGCGCACCGGTGCGGGCCGCCCGCGCCCCGGCAGGGGCAGGCCGCGGCGGCGGCCGGGGAAGTGCACGGCGAGGTCCTCGACCTCGACCAGCCAGCGGCCGTCCGGTCCGGTGGCCGGCGCGCCGTCCGACGCGCCGGCCGGCCCGGTGCGGGCGGCGGTCCGGGGCGCGGGTGACGGGTCGTCGACGGTCGGCAGCGGCGTGCCCGGGACCGAGTCCAGGGTGAGCGCCGCGCCCACCAGGGCCCGGGTGTACGGCTCGCGGGGCGCGGCCAGCAGGGTGGCGGTCGGCGCGCTCTCCACCGGTCGGCCGCCGCGCAGCACCAGGGTGCGGTCCGTGGTGCCGGCGACCACCCCGAGGTCGTGGCTGACCAGCAGCACCGCGGTGCCGTGCTCGCGCTGCAGCTCGCCCAGCAGGTCCAGCACCTGGCGCTGGACGCGGGCGTCGAGCGCGGTGGTCGGCTCGTCGGCGATCAGCACGTCGGGGTCGTTCATCAGCGCCATCGCGATCATCACGCGCTGGCGCATGCCGCCGGAGAACTGGTGCGGGTAGTCGCGCACCCGGGCGGCCGGGATGCCGACCCGGTCCAGCATCGCCGCCGCCCGCCGACGGGACTCGGCCCGGCCCGCGTCGGGGTGGTGCAGCCGGTACATCTCGGCGAGCTGCGCGTCGACGCCGTGGAAGGGGCTGAGCGAGGTCAGCGCGTCCTGGAAGACCAGCGCCACCCGCCCGCCGCGCACCTGCCGCAGCACCGGCTCCCCGGCGCCCACCAGCTCCTGCCCGGCCAGCCGGATCGAGCCGGTGACGGTGGTGGTGCGCGGGTCGTGCAGGCCGAGCACGGCGAGCCCGGTGGCGGACTTGCCGGATCCGGACTCGCCGACCAGACCGAGCACCTCGCCGCGGGCGAGGTCGAAGGAGAGCCCGCTCACGGCCGCGACGGGCGCGCCGCCGCGCGGGTCGGCGAAGGTGACGGACAGGTCCCGGACGCTGAGCACCGGCGGCTCGGCGCCCTGCTCGGTGAGCTGTTCGGCGTGCTGCTCGGTGCTGTGCCCGGGGGCGGCGGGGGAGGGGTTCACGGTGGGGCTCCAGAAGGGGGCGGCGGGGACGGTCAGCCGAGGCGGATGCGCGGGTCGAGCCAGGCCACCGCGAGGTCGGCCAGCGCGACGAACAGCACGACGAAGCAGGCGGCCAGCAGGACGGCGCCGACCACGGCCGGCAGGTCCTGCCCCTCGACGGCCTCCAGGGCGAAGCGGCCCACGCCGTTCAGCCCGAACACCGTCTCGGTGATCACCGCGCCGCCGAGCAGCGCGCCCGCCTCCAGGCCGAGCAGCTGCACCAGCGGTCCGGCGGCGCCGCGCGAGGTGTACTTGAGGTGGGTGCGCAGCCGGCCGAGGCCCTTGCCGCGGGCGGTGCGCACGTACTCCTCGTTCATCGTCTCCAGCAGCTGGGAGCGCGTGAGCCGGGCGAACACCGCCGAGTTGACGAAGCCGAGGACGAGCCAGGGCAGCAGCAGACCGCCCGCCCAGGCGACGGGGTCGGCGGCCGGCGGGGTGTAGGAGGGCAGCGGCAGCAGTCCGGTGGTGTACACGAGCCCCCACTGGGCGACGTAGCCGAGGAAGTAGATCTGCACGCTGGCGCCGACCAGGGTGAAGCCGGACAGCAGCTTGTCGGTGCGGGTGCCGTGCCGCAGCGCGGCGACGAAGCCGGTGCCGAGCCCGAGCAGCACCAGCACGGCCAGCGCGCCCGCGGCCAGCGAGACGGTCACCGGCAGGTGGTCGGCCAGCGCCTCGGTGACCGGCTGGTGCAGCCGGTAGGAGTAGCCGAGGCAGGGCGCGTCGCAGTGGCGGGTGGAACCGTCGACGTCCTGGACGTCCCGGCCGGCGACGATCCCGGTGAGGTAGTCGGTGTACTGGGTGAGCAGCGGCTGGTCCAGGCCCATGCTCGTGCGGACCGCCGCGACCTGGCCGGTGTCGCAGCGCGGGCCGCAGGCGGCGCGCGCGGGGTCGGCGGGGCCGGCGTAGAAGAGGGCGAAGGCGGCGGCGGAGACGGCGGCCAGGACGGCGAGCGCCTGGAGGATCCGCCGCAGGGCGAAGGAGAGCATGGTGGCCGGTCCGGGGTCGGGGGGCGTCGGGGCGGTGGCCCCGCCGCGCGCGCTCCTCGGGGGAGGCGCGCGGCGGGACCGTCCGGGGACTTCGGGGCGTCAGGACTTCAGGTAGAGCCAGGCGAGGCTGACCGACCCGTAGATCGGGTGGATGAACGAGCCGCCGACGTTGGCGCCGTGCAGCTGGTCGACGTTCGGGTAGACCCACGGCAGCACCGGCAGGTCCTTCATCACCGTCTGCTCCAGGGTGTACAGCTCCTTGGCCTTGGCGTGCGGCTCGCCGATCTGGTTGATCCGGTCGATCTCCTTGTCCACCTCGCCGTTGTGGTAGCGGGCGGAGTTGAGATCGGCGTTGGCGCGGCCGTCGAAGGAGAACGGGATCAGGGTGGAGGGCGTCGGCCAGTCGACCGAGCTGGTCTCCTCCCACAGGTCGTACGGGGAGTCGGCGCGGTGCGCCTCGTCCAGCAGGGCCTTGGCGTCGACCGGCTTGGGCACGACCGTGATGCCGGCCTTGGCGAAGCCGTCGACCAGCACCTGGGCGACCCGCTGCCCGTCGGGCGTGTTGGCGTACGCGTAGGTGAGCGGCGCGGGCGGCTGCTTGGCCTTGGCCAGCGCGGCCTTGGCGGCCTCCGGGTCGCCCTCCGGCTTCGCCGGGTTCAGGTCGTACTTCTGCCAGTCGACCAGGGCGGGCGAGCTGAGCGTGCTGGCGAACTCGCCGACCCGGCTGCCGCCCTGGACCTGGCGGGCCTGCTGGCGCGGGTAGGCGAGGTTGAGGGCCCGGCGGACCTCGACGTCGGCCACCCGCTCGTTGTTGACCATGAGGTAGGTGACGAAGGCGCCCCGCCGGCCGGAGGTGACCAGCTCCTTGGCCTTCGGGTCGGTGTCCACGGTCTGGTACAGCTCGGGGGAGAGCGGGGTGGAGACCGTGGTGGCGTCGGCGCCGCCGTCGCGACCGGAGAGGATCTCCTGGTTGATGTTGAGCGCCTCCTTGCCGAAGCTGAAGACGAACTTCTCCGGGTACTGGTTGCGGATCGGGTCGGTCTCCGGCTTCCAGTTCGGGTTGCGCTCCAGCACCAGCCGGGTGTTCTGGACGTGCTCGACGATCCGGTACGGGCCGGTGGCGAACGGCTGGCGGTCGTAGTCGACGCCGGTGTCCTTGTCCTTGCGCACCGGCGAGGAGGAGGACTGCGCGGCCATGTACGGCACGTCGGCCTGCGGCTGCGGGAAGTGGAAGACGACGGTGCGCTCGTCCGGCGTCTCGATCGCGGCGAGGTCGCCGTCCTGCGGGCCGCCGTACTTCTTGCGGGCGTCGTCGTAGCTGGCCTCGCCGGTGAGCCACTGCGGCCAGTACGGCGGGCCGACCTCGTAGCCCTTGCCGAAGGAGCGCTCGATGCCGTACTTGACCTGCTGGGAGGTGATCGGCTGGCCGTCCTCCCAGGCCACGCCCTCCTTCAGCTTGTACGTCCAGGTGCGGCCGCCGTCGGTGGAGGTGCCGGTGTCGGTGGCGAGGTCGCCGACCAGCTTGGCCTTGCCGTCGACCACCTGGTACTGGGTCAGCTGGCGGCCCCACAGCAGCGAGGTGTTGTAGGTGGCGCCCGCGTACACCTTCTGCGGGTCCAGGTGGCGGAAGTCGGTGGCGTTGTAGACGTTCACCGTGCCGCCCGGGCGGGCGCCGGGGACGGCGGGGGCCGGGCCGGCGCTCTCCTGCTCGGTGCCGAGCGCGGCGGTCAGCGGCGAGCTGTCCTTGGCGGCGGCGCCCGGGCCGCCGCCGGTGGTGCCCGCGCCGGCCGAGCAGGACGTCGCCAGCAGGGCGGTCGCGACGACGGCGAGGGACGGTCTGATCCAGCGCATGGCGAATCTCTCCTTGCCCCGGGAGCTCCGGGGCGGGTCGGGTGAACGGTGTGAACGAGGGAGGTTGCGGGAGGCGTCGGGAGGAGGCCTCAGCGCGCGGCGCGCGGGTCCAGGGCGTCCCGGACGGCGTCGCCGAGCAGGTTGAAGGCGAGCACGAAGGCCAGCAGCGCGAGGCCGGGGAAGAACATGTAGGTCGGGTCGGCCTGGAAGACCTCGGAGCCGCGGGAGATCATCCGGCCCCAGTCCGGGACCGGCTCGTTGACACCCACGCCGAGGAAGGACAGCACCGCCTCGGAGGCGACGAAGGTCGGCACCGCCATGGTGGCGTGCACCAGCAGCTGCGCCCGGACATTCGGCAGGAGTTCCCGGAAGACGATATGGAATCCGCTTGCGCCGAGCGCCCGGGCGGACTGCACGAAATCCCTTTCGCGGAGCGACCGGACGGCGGCCCGCAGGGAAAGCGCGAGCGGAATCCAGCCGAACGCGGAGAAGACCAGGACGAGCACCAGGAACTGCATCCACTCCGGTTCCGCGGTGCCCGGATCGACCAGCCGGGACTGGATCACCGGGCTGAGCGCGAGCAGCAGGAGCAGCGTCGGGAAGGCCAGCAGGACGTTCGACAGGAAGCCGAAGAGCCGGTCGGTGACCCCGCCGAGGTAGCCCACCGCGACCCCGGCCAGCACCCCGAGGGTGGTGGTCACGGCGGCCGAGGCGAAGGCGATCAGCAGCGAGGTGCGGATGCCGTAGAGCAGCTGGGTGAACACGTCGCGGCCGAGGCCGGGCTCCAGGCCGAACCAGTACTCGCCGGAGATGCCGCCGTTCGGCGCGATCGGCAGGCCGCCGTCGCTGAGCAGGCCCGGAAGGTTCTGGCCGTAGTGCTCGGTGGGGTTCTTGCCGTACAGCGCGGCGATCAGCGGGGCCGCCAGGGCGATCAGCAGGAAGAACACCACGACGCCGAGCGCGACGGCCCCGGTGCGGTCGCGGCAGACGCGGCGCAGCAGGCTCGTCGGGACGGGCG
Organism: Kitasatospora sp. NPDC057595; assembly: GCF_042800875.1. NCBI lineage: Bacteria > Bacillati > Actinomycetota > Actinomycetes > Kitasatosporales > Streptomycetaceae > Kitasatospora > Kitasatospora sp. NPDC057595. The sequence goes on from NZ_JBHVGL010000021.1 coordinate 62,603, forward strand.
CCGGGGACGGCGCCGGGGCGTCCGGTGCTGCGACTTGTTCGACCACGGCCATGAGAGGCGTACTCCCCGAATTCTGCGCCGCCCCCGCTGTCGAGGGTGCGCCGACGTGCATTTCAGGCCGGCCGCTCCGGGGGTTTCCCGGAAGGCCGACGAGCGTCATCAGATCGGATCGCGGGGAGTTTCCGCAAATCATTCCGAAGGCGTCGCCGAGGTGATTCGAGTACTTTGTTTCGGGAATTGTTTCGGCTTCATTCCGCCGCAATACTGCCGTAGCACTGGACCGGGCATAACGGGACAAAGGGCATGTCATGTCCGCCACCGTCCCGTATGGTGAGATCTCCGCCACAGACCGCCCGGCATTGGTACGATTCCGGCGGGCCGCGACTGGCGCGCACGGATGGAATCGACCATCGGGAAGCGGCCCCGTGCCGAACACGACGCAGTTGCCGAGCGCCTGGGCCTCCCGACCTCCCCACCAGGAGACCGCCATGGCCCCGCAGCCGCACACGGCCGCCACCCCCGCCGCCGACACCGCCTTCCGCTCCGCCCTCGACGTGGTCCGCGAGGTCGAACCGCGGATCGCCGACGCCATCGGCCGGGAGATCGACGACCAGCGCGCCTCGCTCAAGCTCATCGCCAGCGAGAACTACGCCTCCCCGGCCGTCCTGCTCGCCATGGGCAACTGGCTCAGCGACAAGTACGCCGAGGGCACCGCCGGCCGCCGCTTCTACGCCGGCTGCCGCAACGTCGACACCGTCGAGACCGTCGCCGCCGAGCACGCCCGCGCCCTGTTCGGCGCCGACCACGCCTACGTCCAGCCGCACTCCGGCATCGACGCCAACCTCACCGCCTTCTGGGCCGTGCTCTCCCAGCGCGTCGAGAGCCCCGCCCTGGAGCGCGCCAGGGTCCGCAACGTCAACGACCTCACCGAGCAGGACTGGGCCGAGCTGCGCCGGGAGCTCGGCAACCAGCGCATGCTCGGCATGTCCCTGGACACCGGCGGCCACCTCACCCACGGCTTCCGCCCCAACATCTCCGGCAAGATGTTCGACCAGCGCAGCTACGGCACCGACCCGGCCACCGGCCTGATCGACTACGACGCGCTGCGGGCCACCGCCCGCGAGTTCCGCCCGCTGATCCTGGTGGCCGGCTACTCCGCCTACCCGCGGCTGGTGAACTTCCGGAAGATGCGCGAGATCGCCGACGAGGTCGGCGCCACCCTGATGGTCGACATGGCGCACTTCGCCGGCCTGGTCGCGGGCAAGGTGCTCACCGGCGACTTCGACCCGGTGCCGTACGCCGACATCGTCACCACGACCACCCACAAGTCGCTGCGCGGCCCGCGCGGCGGCGCGGTGCTCTGCACCACCGAACTCGCCGAGCACGTCGACCGCGGCTGCCCGCTGGTGCTCGGCGGCCCGCTCTCGCACGTCATGGCCGCCAAGGCGGTCGCCTTCGCGGAGGCCCGCCGCCCCGAGTTCCGCGCCTACGCCCGCCAGGTCGTCGACAACGCCCAGGCCCTCGCCGAGGGCCTGCTGCGCCGCGGCGGCACGCTCGTCACCGGCGGCACCGACAACCACCTGGTGCTCGCCGACGTCTCCGGCCACGGCCTGACCGGCCGCCAGGCCGAGGCCGCGCTGCTCGACTCCGGCGTCGTCACCAACCGCAACTCCGTCCCGCAGGACCCGAACGGCGCCTGGTACACCTCCGGTGTGCGGCTCGGCTCCCCGGCGCTCACCACCCGCGGCCTCGGCACCGCCGAGATGGACGAGATCGCGGACCTCATCGACACCGTCCTGCGCGCCACCACCCCGGCCACCACCGCCGCCGGCGCCCCGTCCAAGGCCCAGTACGCCCTGGACCCCGCCGTCGCCGGGGCCGTCGCCAAGCGCGCCGCCGACCTCCTCGCCGACTTCCCCCTCTACCCGGGCGTCGACCTGTCCTGACCCCGGCCCGCGGTGTGACGGCCCGCGGGCCGTCACACCGTTAGGCCGTGGCCGAGAGCGCGTCCCACACGTCGTCCCCGACGCTGCTGCCGTCGGGCAGGACCAGTCCCTCGATACTGCGCATCAGATGGACACCCGCGGTGCGTGACGGACGGCCTCGCAACAGGGGCACCGCGCGGTCGAGGACCACCCGGTAGGCCGGAATGTCGCCGGCGGCGGCCTGCAGCCACCGGGCGATCGCCTCCACCGCCTCGGCTTCGAAGGCCGCGTCCGACAGCAGCTCACGCAGTCCGTCGTCCACGGCGGCGCGCCTCTGGCCGTCGTCGATGCGGAGCAACCAGGGCAGCGGAGGGTCCGCCGCCTCCTGGCTGGTGGCCAGTGCCAACAGTGCGATCTTGCCGGGTGGGGAAGGCTTGCCTTCAGGCTTCCAGAGCACCTCGTCCAGCAGCTGGTCCCGTCCGGCCTCGTTGGCGGCCAGTTGTCGGTACGTTGTGAGGACCTCGCGAAGCACCGAGGCGTTCTGTGCGTTCGATGCGACACGGCGAAGTCGGGTGAGGGCCTTGCCTCGGGCGGTCGGTGTGCTCTTGGGGTCGGCCAGCACGCGGTCGGCTACGGCCACGACCAGGAATTGTGTGTCAGCGCGGTGGTCCGCCCAGTCGTAGAGCCGGGCCCAGACGGCCCACTCCATCTGCTCGGTCAGCAGCGCACGGCACATGACTGCCACGCAGACGTCTGTCCGGCCGAGGCGTACAGCGGTTTCGCGGATGTCCGTCAGCACTGCCGGACTCTGGTGCCGGACGGCCAGAGCCGTGAGGGAGGCCACCCCCAGGTCGGAGGGGCGATTGCTCGGCGGAGTGATTTTCACGAGCCAGCGCAGCAGCACCGGACGCATGTCCTCGTAGTTGTCCCAGACGTAGCCCAGGACGGCGCGGTCGAATCCGGGGCGGTGGAAGTCGACGACGTCCTGGGAGTTCACCTCGGCCCGGAGGCCGGTGAGTCTCTGGCGGAGCCCCCGGCCCGCGAAGGCTTGGCCGAGGTTGGTCGGCGTCGTCGTGCGGTCGGCCTCGGCGATCAGCTTCTCCAGCAGCCGCGCGTCCTTGGAGATCACCGCTGCGGGCGCACGGCGATGCACCGCGAGCGAGAGCAGGAGGCACCGGTCCTCCAGCGAGAGCGTCTTTCCGGCGCCGCCTCCGGCAAAGGTCTCGTCCAACTCGGCGCGCCAGTCTCCGAGAGCGTTCTCGATCCGCTGCCGAAGCTCGGCGTCGAGACCGCCGCCCGGTGGCCGGCCGGCACCGGCCGCAACGACGCGGGCCTGGAGCGGCCGTTCGTACTGGTACTCGCGCCACTGGTCGATGACCGAGGAAGCGGCCTGGACGGCCTGGACGGCGTCGCGGACCGCTGACAACTGCGTATGGGCGGTCGGTGTCCGGACGTACTCGATGAGCCAGGGATGCCCGGCCGCGGCGAGTGCCTTCTCCACGACGGCCTGGGGCTCCGGTGGCGACCGGAGCGCGATGACCTGAACGCCCGGTGCCGACCAGGCCCAATGGCTCGCCCACAGTTCGGTGGCAACGGTGAGAACCCAGATCGACCCGGCTGCCTTCAGCTTCTCGACCTTCTTCGCCAGATCCGACAGGAAATCCCGGGAAGGGCTGCCTTTCTCCGGGTCCTTGAGATCGAGCTGATAGGCGTGAGAGGAATCGAGGCGGAGCTTCTCGACCTTCGGGTCCTGCCACTCCGGTTCGAGCTGGACGAGTGTCATCGACTGTGGGGTCCGGGTGGCCAACAACCGGTGGGCGAAGGTGGTCGAACCGAAGCCCCGCGGCGACACGATGATGACGACCCGGATGTCGGGGTCGGCGAGGGCAGCCCAGCCTTGATTTCGCGCGTCGTTCCAGGCGGCCGGGTCTGTGAAGGTGGGGGAGCCGAGGATCTCCTCCCGGATGAGCTCCCTGGCCGGCAGCAGATCCCCCCGGACCTTCTGGACCAGGGTGCCGATGTGCAAGGCAGCGATACCGGCGTTGCCGACGTTCAACGTCGGACCGGAAGCAGGCACGGTTGACGCGGTGGCAGCCGAAACGACCTCCTGATGGCCGATCATCGGTGGTTCGGGGTTGCGCGGCTCGCCCCTCTTCGGCGCCGGCAGGAAGGCCAAGAGGCGTTCCAGGTCGTCCTCTGTCATGCGAAGTTGATGTCTCCGACAGTCATGGTCCCGATCGAGTTCGCGACCGTGCCGACGTTCCCGGCGATGTGGAACGTGCCTCCCGTGGAAGGCGGAGCGGGAGAGACGGGCTCGGGCTCCGGCTCCCCGGCCGTGAGCAGGGCGGGGGAGAGCCGGGGGACGTGCACCCACGCCGTGCGGCTGAACTGCTTCTGCCGCACCGTGGCGGACACTTCGAGGAAGTCCCGCTCGGACAGATGGACGGTGCGGTGGGCCGCGACGACCCGGCGGTACACCTCGTCCGAGAGGATCGCCGCCGTGAACGACTCGTGCGCCGCCGCGACTTCGGCGGCGGCCCGGACGGCGTCGCTGTCGACCAGCCGGCAGGCGTCGTTGATCGCGTCGCCCCGGTGGTCGACGGACAGCGGCCCCAGGTGGACGCTCACCCGGGTGCGAAGCGTGGGAGCCGAGGCGCGACGCTGCCAGTGGTGCCGGTGCAGCGCCTCTTCCAGCAGCGCGATGCCCGGGTCCACGAGCCGTGCCAGGCGGGCGGCCGGCACGATCTTGATCCACCCGTCGCCCGTGTCGCGGGCGGTGGCCCGGTCCGCCCACTCGTCGCAGAGGCCGCTCCGGTCGAACGACTCCGCGAGCGCGTCGTCGAGCGCGGACCGCAGCTTCGGCATCTCGGTCTCGTGGATCCTGCTGTAGCCGACGATGTCGACCACGAAGAGCGCGACGTCGGGCGGGAGATCGTGCGGGTTCGCGGCGGTCTGCTGGGCCATGGTGGTGTTCCGTTCGGGTCGGCGATCCAGGTCACTCGGTGACCACGACTCGATCATCACCGCTGACCGGGCGGCCGCGCTGCCCAATGCTGGGCAGGCGGCGGGTGAGCTGTGCCACGCGGTCGGGACCGGTACGGCGGTCCCGCGCTACGGCGTGGTCGCGTGGTCGTAGAGCGCGGTGATGTCGGTGACGGTGATTCCGCCACTGGGCGTCGTGGTGAGCCAGCCGCGGTCGCGCCATTCCTTCAACGCGTTGCCGACCGCGTTGCGCGAGGCGCCGATCAACTGGGCGAGGGCCTCCTGGCTCAGGCCGATCCGGGCCGGGGCGTCGGCGGAGGCCGTCCCCGCCAGCCTCGTCAGGAGGCAGGCGAGCCGGACCGCGACCGAACCGGTGGCCAGCTCCAGCCTGCTCTGCTCGGACTCGCGGATCCGGCCGTAGGAGTGCTGGAGCAGCGGCTGGAGGAGCCCGTGCTCGGCCACGAAGACGCGAAACTCCTCGGCGGGGACGACGTGGACCTGGCAGGAGGTGAGGGTCCGTACGGTCGCGCTGCGCCTGATGCCCGTCAGCACGGCCATCTCGCCCAGGATTTCGCCGCTTCCCCGGACGGCGATCAGTTGCTCCCGGCCGAGCGGCCCGGTCGCGGTCACCATCACTCTTCCGCTCTCCAGGAGCATCACGCAGGTGCCGGCCCGGTCCTGCCGCAGGAGCTCGCTCTGCGCGGCGCGGAAACGGACCGGTGTGAGCTCCCGGAGCGCCTCCCAGTGGTGCTCGCCGAGGGCCTCTCGATGGGACGTCGGCATCGTGGCCTCCGGTGATGCGGGCCGGACCCGCGCCAAGGCCGGGCTGGTTCTGCTGTCCACGGACAGCCGAGGGGGCGCGGAACGATGGTACGCGGTTGATCGGCCGTCAGTGTCCCAGCCCGGAGAGGGCGATGGCGACCGCTCCGAGGGCCAGCCCGCCGCAGAGGAGGTCCACCGAGACGCGAAGCAGCCGGTACTTGCGGCGGGCGAGGCGGGACAGCGCCACCAGCCTCTGCGCGTGCGAAGCGGCCAGCGCGTCGGCGTCGTGGCGCGTGGCGACCGCTTCGAGCAGCTGGTCGGGCGTGAGACGGGCGAAGTCGAGGTAGGAGACGGCGAGGTGCCGCCCGTGCTTGAGGTGCGGCCGGACGGCGATCAGGGCCAGACCGAGCGCGCCGGCCAGGGCGGTGATCGCGACGGCGATGACCGCGGTGGTGGTCCGGGTCAGTGGCGGCAGCGTCCCGCAGAGGGCGGCGGCGGTGGTGAGACCGGCCGCCGAAGTCGCCCCGATTCCGGCGGCCTTGGCATCGGTGCGCTGCAGCTCACCGATGACTTCGGTGGTGGACGAGGTCAGTGGGGCGGTGAGCCGGGCCACCGGTCGGTGGCCCGGCTCGGCGGGTGTGACCGTCTGCATGTTCGTCCCCTTCTGCCGAGTCCTCCGCGGGCGCGGCGGGAGCCCCATTCTGTGGGCGCGCGACCGCGGAGGCTGCCCAGCGTGGTGCTGGCCGGGGGAGACGTGGGTCACTGCCGCGGGGTCGGAAGGCGGCGTCGGAACGGCGGCGTCAGTACTGCAGCGACTTGTACTGCAGGAACTCCTCCAGGCCGTGCCGGCCCAGTTCGCGGCCGAGGCCGGAGTTCTTGTAACCGCCGAACGGGGCGCGCGGGTTGAAGGGGCCGCCGTTGAGGTGGAGCTGGCCGGCGTCCAGGCGGCGGGCGAAGCGGGCGGCGGTGTCGGTGTCGGCCGCCCAGACCCCGCCGGCCAGGCCGTACTCGGTGGCGTTGGCCAGGTCGGCGGCGTGGTCCTCGTCGTCGAAGGCCAGGATCGCCAGCACCGGTCCGAACACCTCCTCCCGGGCCACCGTCATGTCGGCGGTGACGTCGGCGAGCACGGTCGGGCGGACGTAGTAGCCGGTGGCGAGGCCGTCCGGGGCCTCGGCGCCGCCGGAGACCAGGCGCGCGCCCTCGGCGAGGGCGCCGGTGATGTAGCCGCGCACCCGCTCGCGCTGGCGGGCGTTGACCACCGGCCCGACCCGGGTCCGCGGGTCCGTCGGGTCGCCCGGGACGTACTTGGCGGCGGCTTTCGCGGCGAGCGCCACCGCCTCGTCGTACTGGTCGCGGTGGACCAGCAGCCTGGTCCACGCGCTGCAGGTCTGGCCGGAGTTGGCGAAGACGTTGGCGATGTTGACGTTCACCGCGCGGGCCAGGTCGGCGCCGGGCAGCACCACGTTGGCGGACTTGCCGCCCAGCTCCAGGGACACCCGCTTGATGCCGCGCCCGGCCGTCTCGGCGACCGTCCGGCCGACCGCCGTCGAGCCGGTGAAGGACACCACGTCCACGTCCGGGTGGGCGGCCAGCGCCGCGCCCGCCACCGCGCCGGTGCCGGTCACCAGGTTGAACACCCCGGCGGGGAAGCCCGCCGCGTCGACCAGCCGGGCGAACAGCCGGGCCACCAGCGGGGTGTCCTCGGCCGGCTTGAGGACCACCGGGCAGCCGGCCGCCAGCGCGGGCACCACCTTGGCGGCGATCTGGTGCAGCGGGTAGTTCCACGGCGTGATCGCCGCGACCACCCCGGCGGGCTCGGCGTGCACCACCGAGTTGCCGATCCGCTCCTCGAACGGGTACCCGGCCAGCAGCTCCAGGTAGGTCTCGGTGACCGTCAGCGGCAGCGTGGCCTGCACGGTGGTGGCGAAGCCGATCGGCGCGCCCAGCTCGGCCGTCAGGGTGGCGGCGATCTCCTCCTGGTGCGCGGCCAGGCCGTCCCGCAGCCGGGTCAGCGGCACCAGCCGCTCGGCGGCGGTGGTCGCGCCCCAGGCGCGGGCCGCCCGGCGGGCCGCCGCGACGGCCGCGTCCACGTCCGCAGCCCCGCCGGCCGGGACGGTGGCGAGCAGGCGTTCGGTCGCCGGGTCGAGCACCGGGATCGACCCCTGGTCCAGGGCGGGCCGCCAGGCGCCGTCGACGTACTGATCGGTGTACTCGGCGTACCCTGCGGCCCGCTGCGTCTCGTCCGCCATGTGCTGCCCCTTCGTGCCGGTTCAGATCGTTCCCGGGCCCCGCCGGTCCGCCGAACGGCCGACCGGGTCCCGGACCAGTCAACGGTGCGCGCCCCGGCAGGCGCAAGGACCGGCCCTCCCACGCCTACTCCGGTGCGGTGAAGATCGTTTCCGGTGCTGGTGACAAACGGGGTGACCCGGCGGAGTATGGACGAACCGGGCCGGTGTTTTGTGCCGGGTGGTCAAGTACGCCCACAAATGGCCGGGTGACCGGGGCTCTTTCCCGCGAGTTCTCCCAAGTCGGCCCGGTGGCGGGTAGATTGCAGCCCACTCGGGCGCGCCGGACCGGGGCCGGACGGCCCTCCGGGTCCTGTCCCCGTGCCCGGAGATCCAGCCCGTGGTCGTTCGTACTGTCCTAGGAGCCGCCTCGTGAACGACGCCGCACGCAGTGCCGATCAGCAGCCGGTGGAGCCGGCGGTGCTCGACGACGTCCCCGGATGGTTCTGGGACCACGACCGTCACCTCTTCGACTGGTTCCTCGGGCGCCAGGAGAAGGCGGGCGTCTCCGGGGACCTCCTGGAGATGGGCGCCTACCTCGGCCGCAGTGCGATCGTCATCGGGGCGCACCTCCAGGCGGGCGAGACCTTCACGGTCTGCGACCTCTTCGACTCGGACGCGCCGGACGACGAGAACGCCGCCGAGATGGACATGTCCTACCGCAGGACGCTCACCCGCACCGCCTTCGAGGCCAACTACCTCTCCTTCCACGACCGGCTGCCGGAGATCATCCAGGCCACCACCGCGACGCTGGCCGGCGACCGCGTCCCGCCCGGTGCCTTCCGGTTCATCCACATCGACGCCTCGCACCTCTACGAGCACGTGGCCGGCGACCTCCAGGTGGCCAGGAACGCGCTCGCCCCGGAGGGCGTCGTGGTGCTGGACGACTACCGCTCCGCGCACACCCCGGGCGTCGCCGCCGCCACCTGGGAGGCGGTGTTCAACAACGGTCTGCGGCCGATCGTGCTCACCGACTCCAAGTTCTACGGCACCTGGGGCGACCCGGAGCCCGCCCAGCTCGACCTGCTGGCCCGCCGCGGCACCCTGCCGCAGTCCGACGTCACCAACGAGACGCTCGCCGGGCAGCGGGTGGTCCGGATCGGTGGCAGCGACGCCGGGGCCGCGCCGTTCCGGGTCTCCCGCCACCACGCCCGGCTGGCCTCCGAGGCCGCGCGCCGGGAGATCGCCCGGGCCACCGAGGACGCCCTGCGCACGGCCGAGCGCGAGCGTGACGAGGCCGTGCGCGACCTCGCCGAGCGCCGGGCCCGCGCCGCCGAGCGCCGCCGTCCGGCCAACGTCGCCAAGCGGGCGGTGGGCGACCTCCTCCCGCCGGTGGTCGCCTCCGCGATCCGCCGGGCCCGGCGCGGCTGACCGCGCCCCGCCGGCTTCCGCCTGCCGTCCGTCGGCCGCGTCTCCCCGCTGCGGGGGAGCGCGGCCGACGCGCGTTCCGCCCGTGCCGTGCCACCGGGCGGGAGCATCGAGGACGAGCATCGAAGACGGTACTGCTCAGGGTCGGAAGAAAGCGCTTTTCCGACTCCTCCCACCCGACCGAGGATGGCAGGCGAACCAGCCCGCCGGGAGGAATCCGTGTCGTCCATCTCGCCCGCCGCCCCGCCCTCCGCCGTTCCGTCGCCCGCCGACGGCCGCCCCGCCGCCGGGCCGCCGGTCGACGCCGGACTGCTGCCGCTCACCGCCGCGACGGGCCCCGCCGGGCTCGCCGTCGGCGGGGTGGCGCTGACGGAACTCGCCCGCCGGTTCGGCACCCCGCTCTTCGTCTACGACGAGGAGCACCTGCGCCGCCGCTGCCGGGAGGCCGTCGCCGCCTTCGGCCCGGGCAACGTCGCCTACGCCTCGAAGGCCTTCCTCTGCACCGCGATGGCCCGGCTCGCCGCCGAGGAGGGCCTGCTGCTCGACGTCGCCTCGGGCGGCGAACTGCGCACCGCCCTGCACGCCGGGGTCTCCCCGGAGCGGATCGTGCTGCACGGCAACAACAAGAGCGAGGCCGAACTGCGCACCGCCCTCACCGTCGGCCTGCGGCACGTCGTCGTCGACAGCTTCGACGAACTGGACCGGATCGAGCGCCTGGTCGACGAGGAGGGCCTGCCGCCGGCCCGGGTCCAGCTGCGGGTGGCGCCCGGCGTCGCGGCGGGCGCCCACGAGGCGATCCGCACCGGCGGGCACGACTCCAAGTTCGGCTTCGGCCTGGCCGACGGGGCCGCCGAGGCCGCCGTCCACCGGGCCGCCGCCTCGCCGGCCGTCCGGCTGGAGGGCGTCCACGCGCACGTCGGCTCGCAGGTCCTGGACCCGGCCGAACTCGCCGACGGCGCCGCCGCCGTGGCCCGGTTCGCGGTGGATTCCGGGGTGGCCCGGCTGACGGTGGGCGGCGGACTCGGCGTGGCCTACCTGGCGGGCCAGAGCGCGCCGTCCTTCGCGGTGTGGGCGGACCGGGTCCGGGCGGCCGTCCGCGGGGCGGGCTGGACCGGGGAGTTCGGGGTCGAGCCGGGGCGCTCGATCACCGCCCGGGCCGGGCTCACCCTCTACCGGGTGGGCACGATCAAGCGGATCGCCGGCGTCCGGACGTATGTGAGCGTCGACGGCGGGATGAGCGACAACCTGCGCCCGGCGCTCTACGGCGCGCGCTACGAGGCGTTCCTGCCGCGCTGCCCGCAGGAGCCCCGGCCGCTGCGCGCCCGCCTGGTCGGCAAGCACTGCGAGAGCGGGGACGTCATCATCGACGACGCCGCCCTTCCGGCCGGGCTGCGGATCGGCGACGTGCTCGCCACCCCGGTCACCGGCGCGTACGGGTACGCGATGGCGTCCAACTACAACAAGCTGCCGCGCCCGGCGGTGGTCTTCGTCCGGGACGGCGAGGCCCGGGTGGTGGTGCGCTGGGAGACCGAGGAGGACCTGCTGCGCCTCGACGCCGACGGCCCGGCCGAGTGTCTCGCCGAGGGTCTCGGCACGGCCCCCGCCGCTTCGGCCCGGACCGCCGGCGCCTGAGCGCGGACCCGGCCGCACACGTGGACCGGTCCCCCGGAACGGGGGGACCGGTCCGCTCCTTCCCCGGCACGCACGGCCCGGCCGTCCGCCCCGCCCTCCGCCCCTGACCAGCCACGATGACCTACCCTGGCCCGATGCTGAACAGCGCCCGCCTGCTCGTCCTGCTGGAGATCGCCCGCCGGGGCACCATCGTGGCCGCGGCGCAGGCGCTCCACCTGAGCCCGTCCGCCGTCTCCCACCAGCTCGCCCGGCTCGAACAGGAGCTGGGCGTCGCCCTGGTCGAGCGTCAGCCGCAGTCCCTGCGGCTGACCCCGGCGGGCGTCCGGCTGGCCGAGCACGCCCAGGCGATCGCCGACCTCATGGCCGTCGCCCAGGACGACCTGCGCGCCCACTCCGAGGGCACGGCGGGCGTGCTGCGCCTCGGTTTCTTCGCCTCCGCCGGCCTGGACCTGCTGCCCCGCGCGCTCACCGCGTTCTCGGCCCGCCACCCGCAGGTCGAACTCGAACTCATCATGGGCCAGCCGCACGAGCTGCTCCCCGACCTGGAGGCCGGTCGCCTGGACGCCGCCGTGGTCTTCGAGCACCCGCTCGACCCGTGGATCCGGCAGGCCGGCCGCCAGGGCGTCGCCGAGGTCGAACTCTTCTTCGACGAGCCGCAGTTGGTGATCGTGCCGCTGCGCCACCGGCTCGGCCGGCGGAGCCTGGTCCGGCTCGCCGAGCTCGACGGCGAGAGCTGGATCGGCACCCACGGCGGCTCGACCGGCGAGCCGGTGCTGGAACGCGCCTGCGCCGCCGAGGGGTTCCGCCCCCGGGTGCGCTGCCGCAGCGACCACTACCAGGTGACGATCAGCCTGGCCCGGGCCGGTATGGGCGTCGCGCTGATCCCGGCCCTCGGCCTGGCCGACAGCGCCGGTGTGCACGTCTGCCGGCTGGACCACCCGCAGCTGCACCGCCGGATCGGCGTGGCCACCCGGGCCACCAACCGCAACCCCGCCGTCCGCGCCTTCCTCGGCGAACTGCGCGCGGCCGCCGGGGAGGTCCGGTCACTGCTCGAACTGCAGTGGTCCTGACCACCCCGGCGGCCGCTCACCGTCGGAGATCCCGGGGGCTCAGCCGCCCGGCTGCCGCAGCAGCGCGCAGTTCGCCGGCTCGCCGCGCTGGGCGCCCGCCGCGAGCGCCCGCCCGACCTCGCGGATGGCGTGCACCGCCGCCCGCTCCGTGCTCGGCCCGAGCGCCACGTCCCAGTGCGCGATCACCGCGTAGGCGACCCGTCGGGTGCCGATCAGCACCCCCGCGTCGGCCCGTACCCCGGTGTCGGTCCCGGTCTTGTTGGCCACCAGCAGCCCGCCGGGCAGCGGGTCGGGGAAGCACTCCGCGTAGGGGTCGTGCTGGACGAGCGCCGGCACCAGCCCGTGGTCGGTGTTGGAGCGCATCCACTCCAGCAGCCGCGCCGACGCGCCGGGCGTGACCAGCTCGCCCCGGACGGCCAGCGCGACCAGCCGCGCGAGGTCCCGGGCCGTCCCGGTGGCGAACACCGGCGGCACACCGGGCCCGCGGACGTCCCGGACCCGGTCGTGCAGGGTGAGCCGCTCCAGCCCGAGATCCCGGGCCAGCCGCTCGGTGGCGGGCAGGCCGACCGTGCGCAGCAGCGCGTTGGTGGCCGTGTTGTCGCTGACCGAGGCGGTCAGCCAGGCCAGGTCCTCCACCGTCCAGCCGCACGCGCCCGCGCCCGCGCCCGCGCTTCCACGCCCGCTCGCTGGCCCGCTCGCAGGCCCGCGCGCGAGCCGCCGGAGCAGCCCGGTGCCCCCGGCCACGTCCTCGTCCCCGATCGGCACCACCGCGTCCGCCCGCAGCTCCCCGGAGTCCAGCCGGCGTGCCACCTCCGCGAGCAGCAGCAGCTTGGACGCGCTGGCGACCGGCAGCACCACCGTGTCGTCCACCCCGACCGCGCTGTCGCCGGTCCCGGCCGTCAGCTCCGCATCCGCATCCACGTCCACCGCCGCGACCGCCAGGGTCAACGGCAGTGCGGCCGCCGACCGTGCGGCGGCCGCCACCTGCGCCAGGATCATCGGACCCGTACCACCTCTCCGGCCCGGGCGTCCGTCGCCCGCCCGTCGCGCACCGCGACCTGCCCGGCGACCACCACGGCCGCCACGCCCTCCGGCGCCAGCAGCGGCTGCTCGAAGGTGGCCGCGTCCCGGACGGCGTCCGGGTCGAGCACCACCAGGTCGGCCACCGCGCCGTCGCGGACCACCCCGCGCCCGGCGAGCCGGAACCGTGCCGCCGGCAGCCCGGTCATCTTGTGCACCGCGCTCTCCAGCGACAGCAGCCCCTCCTCCCGGCCGTAGTGGCCGAGGACCCGGGCGAAGCTTCCCGCCCAGCGTGGGTGGGGCCGCCCGGGCTTGGGCACGCCGTCCGAGCCGATCATCGACAGCGGGCTGGCCAGCACCCGGCGGACGTCGTCCTCGCGCATCGAGTGGCTGATGATGGTCACCTCTCCCCGCGAGTCGAGCAGCAGGTCGCAGACGTAGTCGACCGGGTCGACGCCGCTCGCCGCCGCCAGGTCGGCGATCCGGTGGCCCTCCGCCGCGCGGCGGGCCGGGGCGGCGGCGACCGCGATGAGGTCCCAGCCGCCGTTGCCGACGGTGTTCTCCCAGCCGTCCACGCCGCCCGCGATGTCCGCCCGGATCCGCTCGCGCACCTCGGGACGGCGCAGCCGCTCCAGCAGCGCGCCGATCCCGCCCTCGCTGGCCCACGGCGGCAGCATCGCGTGCAGCACCGTGCTGCCGGCGGTGTAGGGGTACACGTCGAGCAGGACGTCGAGGCCGTCGGCGCGGGCCTGTTCGAGCCGGGGGAGGGTGCGCAGGGTGGCGCCCCAGGCGTGCCGGCCGGCGGTTTTGTGGTGGGAGACCTGGAGCGGCGCGCCGGAGCGCTCGGCGATCTCCAGCGCCTCCTCCAGGGCCTTCTCCACCTGCGACATCTCGTCCCGCAGATGGGTGACGTACGGCTTGCCGTGGCGGGCCGCGACACGGGCGAGCGCGACGATCTCCGCCGTGTCGGCGTAGGTGCCGGGCGGGTAGATCAGGCCGGTGGAGAGCCCGGCCGCGCCCTGGGTGAGGGCGCGGTCGAGCAGTTCGCACATCGCGGCCAGCTCCTCCGGCCGGGGCGGCCGGTCGGTGAAGCCCATCACCCCGGCCCGCAGGGTGCCGTGGCCGACCAGCGAGGCGAGGTGGTTGCGGCGCAGGTCGGGCCGCTGGGCGGCGGCGAAGGCGGCGAAGTCCTCGGCGGGGCGGACCGGGCCGAGGCCGAAGGTGACCCGCAGGTGCTCGGCCAGCTCCGGCAGCCGCTCGGGCAGGCAGGGGAACAGGCTGCTGCCGCAGTTGCCGCTGATCTCGGTGGTCACGCCCTGGAGCAGCGGGGCGAGCCGCAGCTCCTCCAGCGCGTCCCACGCGGTGTCCGCGCCGTCCGCCCGCGCGCCGTGCGTCCCCGTCCCCGCGTCCACGCCCGGCCCGCCGACGGCGGCCAGCGCGTCGGAGTGGGTGTGCACGTCGATGAACCCGGGGGTGACGACCCGCCCGGTGGCGTCGACGACCGGCACCGGACGGCCGCCGGTGTCACCCGCCGCGCCCGCGTCCGCCCCGGGCGCCAGCACGGTGACCCGCCCGCCCGCCACTGCGAGGTCGGCCGGCCGCGCGGGTGCCCCGGTGCCGTCCACCAGCAGTCCGCCGCGCACCAGCAGTTCCACGGCCGCCATCACAGCACCGTCGCCAGGAAGGCCCGGGTGCGCTCGTGGCGCGGGGCGGTGAACACCTCGGCGGGGTGCCCGGCCTCGACGACCGCGCCCTGGTCCATGAAGACGACCCGGTCGGCGACCTCGCGGGCGAACCCCATCTCATGCGTGACGACGATCATCGTCATGCCGCTGCGGGCCAGATCGCGCATCACGCCCAGCACCTCCCCGACGAGTTCGGGGTCGAGCGCGGAGGTCGGCTCGTCGAAGAGCATCAGGGTCGGCTCCATGGCCAGCGCCCGGGCGATGGCGACCCGCTGCTGCTGGCCGCCGGAGAGCTGGCCGGGGTAGTGGTCGGCGCGGTCGTCGAGGCCGACCCGGCGCAGCAGCTCACGGGCCTGCCGCTCGGCCTCGGCCCGGCCGCGTCCCTGGACGGCGACCGGTCCCTCCATCACGTTCTGCACCGCCGTGCGGTGCGGGAAGAGGTGGAAGCGCTGGAACACCATGCCGATCCGCTCGCGCTGGCGCTGGATGTCCTTGGGCCGCCGCTCGCGCAGGACGCCGCCGGAGCCGGCCGGCTCGTAGCCGATCAGCTCGCCGTTGACGGCGATCCGCCCGGCGTCGATCTTCTCCAGGTGGTTGAAGCAGCGCAGCAGGGTGGACTTGCCGGAGCCGGAGGGCCCGATCACGCAGAGCACCTCCCCGGACCGCACCTCCAGGTCGATCCCGCGCAGCACCTCCAGCTCGCCGAACCGCTTGCGCACCCCGCGCGCCGAGAGGATCACCTCGTCCGTCGCCACCGTCACTTCGCCGCCCCCTTCTTCTTGACGTCGGTCTTCCTCGCACCGGGCCGCAGATTGCGCAGCACCCGCTGCCCCAGCCCCGGGCGCGCCGTCTGCGCGCCGGGACTGAACTTCCGCTCCACGGCGTGCTGCGCGACGCTCGCGATGGTGGTCAGCACCAGGTACCAGATCGACGCCACCACCAGCAGCGCGATGACCTCGAAGTTCGCCAGGTACAGGTGCTGGGAGACCGTCATCAGGTCGGCTCCCGCGATGACCGAGACCAGCGACGTGGTCTTCAGCATCGAGATGAACTGGTTCCCGAACGGCGGGATGATCACCCGCATGGCCTGCGGCAGCACCACCCGGACCAGGATCTGCCGGTTGGACATGCCCAGCGCCGCCGCGGCCTCCCGCTGCCCGGGGTCGACGCTCTGGATGCCGGCCCGGACGATCTCCGACATGTAGGCGCCCTCGTTGATCGACAGGCCCAGCAGCGCCGCGACGAACCCGGTGATCAGCGCGTTCGTCTGCCAGCTGACCAGCTTCGGCCCGTCGAACGGGATCCCGATGCTGATCTCCGGGAACAGCAGCGCGAGGTTGAACCAGAAGATCAGCTGCACCAGCAGCGGCGTCCCGCGGAAGAACCAGGTGTACGCGCCGGCCGTGGTCCGCAGCACCGGGCTGTCCGAGAGCTGCATCACCGCCGCCAGCACACCGATCACGATGCCGGCCACCTGCGAGATGAGGGTCAGCTGGACGGTGACCCACAGGCCGTCCAGGATCACCCCGTCGAACTGGTACTTCGCGATGACGTCCCAGTGCAGGTTGGGATTGACGATGATCGTGTACGCCAGCCAGACCGCGGCGAACGCCGCCGCCAGCACGGCCACCCACCGCCCGGGCCTGGGCCGCCCGGTGACCCGCAGCTCCAGGTCGTCGTCCTCGATCGCCTTCGCCGCCGGGGCGGTCGCCGTGGCGCCTCTTGTGCCCTCGCCCGTCACCGCACTCACTGCCCGACCGTGTTGAGGGTGGCCTTGGTGACGGCGCTGCCGCCGACCTCGTACTTGTCGAGCACCGTGCGGTACTCACCGGAGTCGATCAGCTCCTGGAGCGCCCGCTGCACCGCGTCGCGCAGCCCGCTCTCCTTCTTCGCCACCGCGATGCCCCAGGGCGCCGTCCCGTACTGCTCGGGCAGCACCTGGTAGGCGGTGTTCTTCTGCGCGAACATCTGCGCGACCGGGTAGTCCACGATGGTGGCGACGGCCCGCCCGCTGTCCAGCTGCAGCAGCCCGGTGGGCGCGTCCTCGCTCTGCGAGATGGTCATCTTCTGCGCGCACTTGGTGTTCTGCTGCTCGCCGATCTCCAGGTTGGAGCTGCCCTTGGCCAGCACCACCTGCTTGCCGCAGAGGTCCTCCAGGGACTTGATGCCCTGGGGGTTGTCCTTGGCGGTCATGACCACCCCGCCGGTGCGGAAGTAGTCGACGAAGTCGACGGCCTGGCGGCGCTGCTCGCTGTCGGTCATCGAGGACATCACCAGGTCGAACCGGCCGGCCTGGAGGCCCGGGATCAGCCCGTCGAACGAGGCGTTGGTCATCTCCAGCTTCAGCCCGAGCTTCGCCGCGAGCGCCGCGGCGAGGTCCGGGTCGACCCCGGTCAGCTCGGTGGTGCCCGGCTTGTACATCTCCATCGGCGGGTAGCCCACGGCGGTCGCCACTCTGAGCACGCCGGCCTGCTTGAACTTGCCGGGCAGCAGCTCGGCGGAGCTCTTCCCGGCGGTGTCGGCGGCCCCGCCGCCCGCACCGGGCGCGGCGGCGGAACCCTGATCGGAACGCCCGCAGGCGGTGGCGGCCAGGGCCACCAGCGCCAGCGCGGCCAGACAACGCAGGGGACGGGGGCGGTTCATCGGCATCTCCCTCGGGCGGTGACGGTCCGCCGATGCTGGCAGCCGCCCCCAACTGAATGGAAGATGATGAAACTATTGCCCCCTGACCAACGAAATACGTACGCCTGCCCCCCCTGCCCCGAACCTGCGAAAGCGCCGACCGGACACCGCCCGGTCGGCGCTTTCGGGCCGCCTTCCTCAGAGTTCCGCCGGAAGCCCGAAGAACCCGCTCGCGAGTCCGTCGGGCGTCCCCACCAGGGCCGCACGGTCCAGCAGGATGTTGTTGTTCTCGCAACTCGTCTCCGGCAGCAGGAGACAGGCGTGGCAGGCGGCCAGGTTGAGGCCGTCGGCACCGCTTGCCTCGGCCTCCATGCACAGCGGGTCGTTCGAGCACCAATTCGCGCGGTGCAGGGCGGCACGCAATCCGCCGGCGAGCCGGTCGGGCTCGCCCTGGGAGACGATGCCGCCGAGGCTCCCCGCCGAGTCACTGGTGGCCGTGTAGATCAGGATTCCCGCCATGTCCTTGTCGACGTAGAGCCGCTCGCGCAGGGCGGCCGCCGGGTAGCCGCCGTCCAGGCTCCACTCGTTGATCAGGACGTGGGCCAGCGAGTGGAGCAACAGGAACCGCGGAGTCGCGGGGGAACCGGGCACGGGCCCCGCGGCGCTCGAGGTGCGTTCAGCGAGGAGGCGCTGATGGTTCTCGCGCAGCCTTCGGGCGCGGGCGGCCGGCTCGGCGCGCTGCTCCCACTCCCGCAGCCGGTCCTCGTCGAGCCGGACGAACACGCCCTCGCCGGAGACCTCCATGGCGGGAAGCCAGTTCTGCGGTGTACGTGAGATCCGCGCCCGCCGCGCAGTGGTCTCCACCGCGCCGGGCTCTTCCACCCGGGTGAACGACTCCAGCGCCCGTACTTCGCGCAGCCGCTCCACGAGCATGATCTGTTCGATGCCGTACGAGCGTGTGAGCGGGAGGACGGACGAGGTGGGCGGCTCGCAGACGAAGTCCTGGTGTTCGGCGTCGGCCCGCTCCGGATACGTGCGACGGAGCGTGTCGTACTCGTCGCGGTAGATCTTCGCCCGCAGAGTCTGCGGCGGATCCTTCTCGGCGTCCTCGGCCGCCTCCTCGGCCCGGCTCCACTGGTCGACCAGCTCGACGACCTCGTCGGGTGAGAACTCCGGGTGCTTGTTCAGAACCTTCGCGCCCAGGAGGAAGCCGGGGATGTCCTCCCGGGGGAGGTTCTTGAGCTCGTCGTAGTAGCGGGACACGAGCTTGGCAAGTCCCTCGCTCCACGGCGGGATCGACAGCGCCGAGTGCATCACGGGGAACCAGACGGACGACGAACCGCGCTGGAGGGTGCGCGGCCACAGGCCGCAGGTCTCGTCGGGCGCGTCCTTCAACCAGGGGAGTCGGCCGGTGCAGCGGAGCCCCAGCTCCTCGATGGTCTTCCGGCGGAAGGCGCCCTCCATGGACACGGGGGCGACGCCGCAGCTGCAGCTGACGACCACGCCGCGGAGCGAGGCGGTGGACCCCTGCGCCCGCAGGGACAAGGTGCCCCCGCAGGGCCCGATCGTCCGTCCGGCGCCGCGATGGACCCAGCGCCAATAGGGGAAGTCGTCCAGATGACCGTTCTCGCAGGCGACGACGAATCGGGACGGTACGAGGTCCTCCAGGCAGAGCGAGCACTCCGCCTTGCCGGCGGGCGAGTTGAACTTCTGGAAAGGGGCCAGCGAGCCGCACCCCGGACAGGAGTACATCCGGGGGAAGCGCGTGGCACGCACACCGTCCTTGGCCCGCTCGGCATCGGGGGCCGGTGGCAGCCGGAACGAGTTCACGCCCAACTGCCGGGCGAGGCGCGGTTCCCACACGGTCACTGCCTCGGACATGTCCCAGGAGTCGGTGCCGCGGACCAGGAAGGACTCGTTCTCGACCGCGATCATGGCGCCCACACCGTAGGTGGTGACGAGTTGTGCCCGGCGGATCTCGCCCAGGCGGCGGGCGGCGCGTACGGGTGCCGACAGGGGCCCGCGACGACGGGTACGGGGCGGCAGGGGGCTCATCGGTTCAGCGCTCCTCGAAGAAGGGGGACGAGGCGTCGACGTCGCGCAGGCTCCACAGCGTGGGCCAACCGGTCGCCCGTGGGCTCTCGTCGTCGAAGCCGCTCAGCAGGGCCGGTGTCCGCGTGCCGCGCGGTGCCTCGTAGACAAGGGTCGGCCTGATGTGGGCCTCGTCGCGCCACCATTCGACGAAGTGGTCGAAGGCGAGGGTCGTGGCCTCGAGCTCCTGCGGATCGACCTCGGCGACGCGGTCGAGTACGGCAGGGCGGACGAGTTCTTGCAGTTCGGGGAGGAACTCCTCGATCCGGGCGGCCCGGTCGTTGGCCCGCGCGGCGGGCAGCATCAACCGGGTCAGCGCCACGACGACCGCGTGCAGACCGCGGTCGCGCGCCCGGGCGGAGAACGGCGTGACGCTGCTGGACTCCACCTCCCGGTACAGCGCGGAGTGGAAGTGGCGGAAGTTCTCGTAGTGCGAACGGTCCCTGGAACGCGCCGAGTTGAGCATCACGGTGACGAATCCCGGGTGACGGCGGCCGACCCGGCTGGTGGCCTGGATGTACTCGGCGGTGGTCTGTGGCTGTCCCATGACGGCCATCAGCCCCAGGCGGTCGACGTCCACGCCCACCGAGATCATGTTGGTGGCGAGCAGCACGTCCAGCACGTCGTTCCGGGGGAGCGCCCGTTCGACCTCCTTCAGTCGCCCGGAGATGTCGCTCGCGTTCGCCCGACTGCTCAGCTCGGTGATGCTGTTGACGGTGCGGGGCTTCGCACCCTCGCGTGCGGCGACGTACTCCAGTCGGTCCTGCACGTCGTCCAGGACCTGCAGTTCGGCGGCGGAAAGCAGCCGGAGGCTGTTGAAGTAGCCGACGAGCGTCCAGTACGCGTCCTTCACCTCCGGGGGTGCGTCGTGCGCCGCGGCGCGGTGCAGCAGCGCGGCGTAGGCACGGATCAACAGCGTGGACTGACTGGTGCTGGAGGTCAGCAGCCCGACGTAGCGACGGGCGGCCTTCCGGTCGGCCGGAGTCTCCACGGCGAACCAGGAGTCACGGGCGTCCAGGCCGGACGGCGGGAACTGCTCCACCCGGCGGGCGAACAGACGCGCCCCCTGCTCGTCCGCCCGCCGGATCGTGGCGGTCGAGGCGATGATCTTCGGACGGTCCGCCAAGGCGTCGACAGCGGTCTCGTACAAACCGGTCAGAGTGCCGAGCGGCCCGGAGATCAGGTGCAGCTCGTCCTGGACGATGAGCTCGGGGGGCCGGGTGCGGCCGGGGCGGTCCCGGTTGAACAGTGCCGCCGACCCTTCCCGCCAGGGCATGGAGGCGAACTTGTCGACGGTCGCGATCACCAGGGTCGGCCGGTTGCGGTAGACCGCCTGGTCCACCAGGTGTACCGGCAATCCGGACCGGAAGTCGCAGGTCGCCGAGGGACAGTGGATGTTCATCCGTTCCCTCTCCTCGTCCACGGCGTAGTCGCCGGCGGACAGCGATTCACCGCACCAGGGGCAGTTCCGCAGCTGCACGGGGTTCTCGGTCTGCACCGATCGGAGGGGGTTGGCGACCAGCTCGGCGAGCCTCTCCGAGGCGACCGCCAGCGTATTGGGCGTGGCGGACCGGCCGACCCACATGCCGATGGAGATCTCCTGACCGCCCAGGGCCTCCTGGTCGGCCGCTCGCAGACGCTCCATGGCGCAGATCAGTGCTGCCGCCCGCTCGAACTGTTGCAGGGTCAGCAGTCGCAGGGTGTACCGCATCAGCACCGTGACACCCGCGCCGTCCTCGCCGTCCCGGAGTCGGCGGAGGAAGGTCGTGAAGGCGATCAGCCCGAGGTATGCCTCGGTCTTGCCACCACCGGTGGGGAACCACAGCAGATCGGCGACGCCCCGGTCCTCGTGCTCGGGGTCGACGATGCCGGCCAGGCACAGCAGGACGAAGGAGATCTGGAACGGTCGCCATCGGCCGCTCCGGGTGTCCGGAGTGCCCTGCCGGCCCTTCTTGACCCAATCGGTCCGTGCCCGCTGTTCGGCCATGGCGAGGTTCGCCAGGCGGAAGGCCCGGAGGACCTCGGGCCGTTCGGGGTCGGCCAGCAGGGCGACTCCGCCACGCATGCGTCGCAGGGCCTGCCGGCAACGGTCGATCTGCTCGATGGCGGGCGCGTGGTGCTCCGCGAGAGCCGCGGACCGCGCCAGCGCCTCCTGGCCGTCCACCCACCGCTCGTAGCCGTCGACCACGCGGTGCAGCGCCTCGACCACGGAGTCGGCGCCGGCGGTGCCAAGACCGTGCATGGTGAGTGCCTCGGTGTCGATCCGCGGATTCGACTCCGTCAGCAGCACCTGGTGGGAGGGCACGAACTCGGTCCGCACCGCCCCGACGGTCGCGCGGCCCGCGGACGGGGCCCCGACCGATGGGGGCGACCAGTGCCAATCGGCGGCGCAACCGTGGCCGGTGGCGAAGCTCGGCGCATGGCGGTGGAGCAGTCGGCCGAGGGCCTGCTCGGGGTCGACCGCCCCGAGCGCGGCCGGTCGCTCGACGAACGGGAGGGATCCCTCCCGCACACCGGTGACCTCCAGTACGGGTTGGTAGAAGCAGTGCGCGTCACGCAGGTCGTACTGGCCGATCCTCAGACTGTTCACCACCGTCGCGGTCACTGTCACGGTGCCGTCCGGCTCGGCGGCCGGGCGGACCAGGACACGGAGCTCGAGCCCCTTGTGCAGGGCCACCGCAGGCAGGCTCCCGGGACGGGTGACGTCGACCTCCACCGCCTCCGGACTCAACGGGACACGGCGCCAGTTCTCCTGCTGGGCCTCCGTCGTCCGTGCCTCGGTACGTCGGGCCGGCACCGGCCTGCCCTCCGAGTCCTGCGGGACGTACACGCCGGCCCGGACGGTGAAGCGGATCCGGGGTGCGACATTCGGGTCGACGGCGAAGGTGAGGCCGATCGAGGAGGGCATCCGCACATTGGCGAGCGCCACCTCCAGGTTCGCGGCCGCGTCCTCGACGTCGCGCCGGGCCTGGAGCGGTGCGCTGTCCAGTCCGTCGCGCGAGGCCTCCAGCTCGGAGATCTCGGGACGGACCTCGTCGGGCCGCGTGCGGGGGAAGAGCACGCCGATCGGGTACATGGTGATCGGCGCGTCGTCCGTGAGGATCTCCTCCTCGCCGCCCGCCGGCCCGAGCAGGTCGGAGCGCAGCGCGTCGAGCAGGGAGTCGCACATCTCGTAATGGGCCTCGTACGAGTCGCTCATGCCGATCGTCCCTCGGTGTCGTCGTTCGTCGGGCTCTGTTCGTCGTACCAGTGGAACCGCCCCATGCCGCAGAGACGGGGGGCCAACCACACTCCCCGGTTGTCGAGGCCCGCCCGCTCGCTCGCGGTGCCGTCGCCGGCGACGCTCTCGACGCAGTCGACCCGCAGGCCGGTGATCAGTGGCGGCCAGTTCTCGGCCTCGGAGTGAGAGTTGCGCCGGAGCATCTGTCGCAGGTCGCTCCGGAACCGTCGCGACACCACGGCGATGCGACGCCCGCCCACGGTCACCGCGTACGGCGGCGACTGGTCCGCGGCGACCGGGATGCCGTGCAGCAGCACCAACTCGGCGGGGTCTCCCGGGGAAACCCGGCTCCGCAGGTGCTCGAACAGCCCGCCCGGATCGTCGTTCAGCTCCTCCGCGCCGGGCGGCAGTTCGTGGGACACGTCGTCGCCGAGGAGTTCGATGCCGTTGCGCGCCCAGGTGCTGCGGCCGCCCAGGTACCAGCGGTCGAGCCGCCCGTCCTTGCGGACCTGCCACGTGGGGGGAGCGTCCAGGACGTAGAGGTTGTCCCTGGCCCGGGTCATCGCGACATAGAGGAGCCGGGCCTCGGCCGCGGGATCGTAGTCGTACTTCTTCTTGGCGACGCGCCGCGGTTCCTTCAGCACGCGTGGTTCGACCACCAGCACCCGGTCGAACTCCAGGCCCTTCGCGCGGTGCACGGTCGAGACGACCAGCGGTGACGGCACCGGGGCGGTGAGCTCGTCCGGGAGCCGCCGCTCGGCGAGTGCACGGTGGAGTGCTGCGACGTCGAGCATGCCCCGGGCACCCCTCGCCACCTTGCGCACGGACTGCCACAGCATCGAGGGGCTGCTGCCGGGCGGGAGTTCGAGGCTCTCGAGCAGCTCCGTGAACCGGCCCTGCGGCAGCGTGGACGCGCCGGTCGAGGCCAGCAGCCCGGTGATCCACGCCGGGGCCGAGCGCTCCCGGGCGGAGCGCTGGACGGCGTGCGGTACCCCGGCGTTCCCCAGGCACCCGGAGATCGTCAGGGCCTCGCCGTTGTCACGGCAGAGGATCGCCGTGGTCCCGGGGTAGTCGCGGAGCGCGGCCCGGACGAACTCCGAGTCGAGGCTGCCGAAATTCGGTGCCATGAGCAGCCCGGCACGCAGATCGCCGTGGATCCGTTCGGCCTCGGCGGAGGCGGACGCGGGATCGCGTGGCAGCCGCTGGAGCTGCGGGCCGAACGGCAGGGCCACCCGGACCTCCTCGGTGCGCGCCCGGAAGTTGTCGCCCAGGGAGAGCTCGACCAGGTCCTCGCCGAAACTCGCCCGGACCCAGTCCAGGAAGCGGCCGGTCTCCTCGGCACGCAGGTCCGGATCGGAGACCTGGAAGCCGTACACCGCCTGGGCGGAGTCGCCGACCACGGTGAAGCCGCAGTTGTCGTGGAACCGGTCGAGCAGTGCCTCCACCATTTCCCGCCGGACGCCGACGAGGTCCTGCACCTCGTCGACGACGACATGCGCGGGTACGCCGTGATCGCCGACCTCGACGGCACCGCGGTCGATGGCCTCGGTCGCCGCCTCGATCCGACGGTCGAACGGAAGGCCGTTCCAATCGGTGTCCGGGTAGGCCCGGTTCAACAGGCCCGCGGCCCAGGCGTCGAAGGTCTGAGCCCGTACCCGTCGCGCGGCCGAGGCATGGCGTCCGATCCGCTCGGCGAGCTCGCGGACCGCGGCCCGGGAGAAGCTGAGCACCAGGATCTCCGAGGCCTCCAGTTCCTCGCGCTCCACGAGGGCGTCGAGACGGCGGACGAGGGTGTGGGTCTTGCCCGCGCCGGCGCCCGCGGTCACCAGGACACGTGCGTCCCACGGCTGATCGACGACGGCCCGCTGCTCCGCGGTGAGCGGGTGGTCCTCGAGGATCGGCGGCATCACTTCTCCGTCCCCCAGAGGTACTCGAAGTCGGTGAAGGCGAGCCGTTCACCGAAGTTGGTGACGTTGTCGCGGACGTTGAGGATCAGGCAGGTGTCCTTGCCGCCGTTCTTGGGCCCGCGCAACCCGCGGCCGATCATCTGTTGGTAGACGTGCTGGCTGTAGGTCGGACGGGCCACGACCACGGCCCGCGTGGCGGGCGCGTCGAAGCCCTGGGTGAGCACTCCGTAGTTGGTGATCACCTGGATCCTCCCCTGCCGGAAGGCGTCGATCCGCTTGCGCCGCTCTCCGACCGACGTGGTCGAGTCGATGGCGGTGGCGGTGATCCCCCGGTCACCGAGCTTCGCGGCGAGGAACTTGGCATGCGCCACGGAGGTGGCGAAGACCAGGATCGGCCAGTCGGAGGGCATGTCGGCGATCTCGTCGATGATGCGCTGGTTGCGCTCGTGGTCGTCGGCCAGCCGCTGCTCGGCACCCTTGGGCAGGGTCGCGAACGTCGCGGAGCGCTTCAGCTCGTCGGGGTTGAGGGAGATCGTCCCACCGGCCAGTTCCCGGTGACGGACCTCGGCCAGGACCCCGATGTGCTGCAGCTGCTTGATCGCATCGGCGAGGTCGCCGTCGAACACCCCGGTGTCGAGGCGCTCGCCGAACCGCTGGACCAGACGCCGGGTCAGCTCCTCGTTGTTCCGGTAGGGCGTGGCGGTGAGCCCGACCAGATGCCGGCCGGTGCGGTACTGGGTGAGATCGAGCAGTTCCAGCAGCCGGGTGTAGCGGGGTGAGATCGCGGTGTGGGCCTCGTCGACCACGACGAGCGAGGCATTGTCGCGCAGCCAGGCGTAGTCGTCGGTGTCCAGACACTCGGCGAGCTTGGCGTCGGTGGCCACGACCAGGTGGATGCGTCCGTCGACCGGGGTGGCCGAGTTGGAGGACCACAGGCGGTTGATCACCAGTGGCTGCTCGGGCCCGACCTTCGACCAGACGAACC
Organism: Kitasatospora sp. NPDC057595; assembly: GCF_042800875.1. Taxonomy (NCBI): domain Bacteria; kingdom Bacillati; phylum Actinomycetota; class Actinomycetes; order Kitasatosporales; family Streptomycetaceae; genus Kitasatospora; species Kitasatospora sp. NPDC057595. The sequence goes on from NZ_JBHVGL010000021.1 coordinate 88,157, forward strand.
GCCAGCTCTGTACGGCCTGCTCGCACAGCTCCTCGGTCTGCGCGATCCAGAGCACGGGTCCGGGCCGGGACTCGACGTCCCGGATCCAGCGGATCACTCCCTCGGCCGTCACACGGGTCTTGCCGGCACCGGTGGGCAGACTCAGCATGCCGCGCTGCGGTGTGGGGCTCTCCAGGAGCCGGAACAGCGCCTGGGCCAGCTGCTCCTGGTACGCGTGCAGTGCCGGGAACTCCGACGGTCCGTCGACCTCCAGCCGTGCGTCGAGCGAAGGCACCCGGGCACCCGCGAAGGAGTCCGGGAAACCGAGATCGGCGACGAACCGGTGTGCCTTGTCGTTCCCGGTGAAGGAGCTCGGGGCCCGGGTCGGGAACTCCAGGGAGAGGTCGCGGACGTGTTCGGCGAGGATCGACTCGCCGTGCGAGTTGAACGCCATCTCCGCGACGCGGCGCGCGTCCGGCTCCTCACCGCGCTCCTCGAGCTCGCTCTCCATCAGGCCGGGTGGCAGGCCCCGGGCGAGTGCCTCGGCGCCGATCAGCAGCGCGATCTTGTCGATGATGCTCTCGGCCTCCCGCACGGCGCGCAGGCGGGCCTGGAGCTGCTGGTCCTGCTCCTGGCGGTCCTGGAGTTCGAGGGCCTGCCGGCAGCCGTCCGTGCCGAACCCCCACTTGAACTCGGTGTCGGCCGCCTCCAGGACCTGCAGCCGGTCGAGGGCGTCCAGTACCAGCAGGGTGCTGCCCTTGCGCGCGGACCTGAGCGGTGTGGGCTCGGCGCCCTTCTCGGTGCGGACGACCTGCTCGAGCTCGGAGCAACGCTGGATCTTCAGGTTGTTCCCGGCGTTGCCGATCCGGGCGCGCACGGTGGTGTACTCGTCGAGCAGGGAGACCGCGGGCCCGCTCTTGACGACCCGGAGCTCCTTGGTGATGACGTCCGAGACCTTGAGCATGCCCCATTCCTCGACCATCGCCCTGGCGGTGGCCGCGTCGGACCGGTCGGCCACCAGGACGGCGGGCAGCTGTTCGCGGACCAGCTCCTTGAAGTCGCTCTCGGTGGTCGCCACGGCGATCTTGCCGTCGGCGCGGGTGTCCCACGTGTTCCCGATCCGGCAGCGCGTCAGCACGCCCTCGGGGAAGTCGAAGCCGACCCGCAGCAGGAGGGCGTAGGCGCGGCCGATGAAGGCGTCGTCCTCGCTTTTCAGCACGCGATCGAGCAGCTTGCCCCACCGGCCGGGGGGCACGGCTTCGGCGGTGGTGGGCATCTCGAGCCGCTGGGCGATCTCCGCTCCGACGACGGCGACCGGCAGCACCCCGGCGTACTCCTTGAGCTGCGGGCCGACGGCCTCGGAGACCCGGGTCAGGCCCATCGATGTCTCGACCCGCCCGTACTTGTTGATCATCCAGCGCAGCGGAGAGAGCACGGCCTTGCGGGTCGACGTCTGGGCGCCGTACTGGCTGGTCCACTGCCGCACGATGCCCATCTCCGGAAGGGTTGCCACGAACCCGGCGCGTCCCTTCTCCGAGAGCGTCTCCAGAAGGTGCAGCGGTCCTGCCGTCGGTGCGCCTTCGAGGGTCAACCGGGAGAGGCTCGGCCGGGGGGCGTTCGCGGGCAGGGCCCGCAGATGGTGCTCGTGCACGACCTCCCGGTACCTCTCGAACCACGGCTCGTGGTCCGGCCGGTGACTCGGGGTGGGCCGGTCGGAGAGCCCGAGGTCGCGGAAGATCGGCCGGTCGCTGCCGTGGAAGTCGAGGTCGACGGCGATCGACCGGTCCCGGCTGCCGTCGGCCGGCACCACCGGACCGGGCAGGAGGCAGTCGCGCATGGGGCGGAACCGACCGTCGACGGTCCGTACCTGCAGGGTCTCCAGCGGCTTCGCCACCTTCGCCCGGATGCGATCGACCTGCGCGTTGCCGCCGGCGCTGCGCAGCAGCACCCAGAAGTTGCTCCAGCCCTGGGCGTCGTAGTGGTCGAAGCCTTGGTCGAGGACGCCCTCGAACCGGCCCTGGGCGTCGGCGACCCGGATGCCGATGTTGTGCAGGTGACGGGCCATGTCGTTGCGGCCCGAGATCCGCGGATCGACGTAGACCATGTCGTCGCGCAGGGCGTCCTCCGAGGTCCGGTGGAAGATCTCACCGGCCACCGGGGCGACCATGCCGTGCTCCTCGGTGAGCACGATCCGGGCCTTGCGTGCCGCCGCGGTGATGTCGGAGTCGCCACGCAGCCGACGGGACTGGTCGGTGAGCACCATCGAGGAGAGGATCTCGATGGCATGGCAGGACGCCTCTGCGGTCCCGTCGGCGACCAGGGCTTCCAACCAGGTCGTGACGCTCTCGGGCTTGCGCCCCGTCTCCTCCAGGATGTGGTTCATCTTGCCGCGGCGCAGTGCGTTGTCGGCGGCGTCGACCGAGGAGTGGATCCAGTCCTTGGGACGGCCGGGGTACTCGGACCAGATCCGCACCCAGTCCTTCTCGAGGTTCGCCGGCGTGATGTGCAGCTCGGCCGGGACCCGCAGCTTCCCGTCCTGATCGGGCAACGAGGGCATCCGGGCCGCCAGCGCCCAGACCTGCCGCAGCAGGTAGTCGTCGGCCCAGTTCAAGGACTCCTTGGTACGGCCGGGGAGCAGCGGGAGGTAGGCGGCAGGATCCTCCGCGGGGACCAGGGAGGGGATCGTGCCAACGACCAACTCGGCTGCGGCCCGGAGCAGTTCGAGGTTGAACGCGTTGCCGTCCAGGAGATGCTGGCGGTCCTCGTTGGTCTTCCACGGGGCGTTGAGAATGCCGCTGAGCGAGACCTCGTACTTGGTCGGGAAGAAGGCCCAGAACTCGCCCTTTCCGGTCGGGACGGTGTGGAGGCCGTTCTTCACGGTGTACTCGGGTACGGCCCAGGAGATGTCGAGGACCGGCCGGTACTGGAGCTCGCCCGCGCTGTCGCGGACGTTCTCCGTGGGCGAGTGCGCCACGGAGAAGACCTTCCAGTCCTCGACGGTCGGCTTCGTCCCTCGGGCGACCTCCCTGAGCCTGCGGCGGACGCCGTTGTTCTCGACCGAGATCTCCCGCCGGACGGGGGGCATGGTGCGGTGGTCGACCAGCAGCACCTGGCCGACGTGCGGCGAGAACAACTGGAACCGGGCGGGGAACGGCTCGGTCCTCCGTCCGTCGGGGTACTTGTGGCCGTTGATGTCGTGGCCCAGGCGTTCGGCGGCGCCCTCCAGGAGGGGAAGTCGGACGACCGTGCTTGCCCACTTGACGAGGCTCTCGAGGACGGTGTCGTCGCCCTTCTCCCGGTCGATGTCGAGCGGCCGGGCCATGCGCAGCACCGGTGTGTCCATGTCGAGCGGGCCCGACTTCCCGAGCGCGGCCGCGATCTCCCCGGCGGACCAGTCCCGGTCGAAGCCGAAGCAGCCGCTGGTGCTGAAGAACTGGGGCGTGTCGCTGACGGAGAGCACCGACTTGACACCGACACCGAAGCGGCCGATCTGGCCGCCCCGCTTGCGCGAGACGCTCATCCGGAGGATCGTCTCGGCCCCCTCGGGCGTGACCGGATTTCCCTCGTTGGCACAGTAGAGGTGAGTGTCCGTCAGGACGACGTGCAATTTGCCGCCGGGTGCCGCCGCGATCTCGTCGGCCCCGTTCTGCACGAGTTCGAACAGCTGGCGGTCGCCGTAGCCGCCCTGGGTGATGCGCAACTCGCTGTTCGCGTGCTCCTGCACGAGACCGGGGTCGACCTTGTAGGTCTGGAGCACCACGGACGACTGCCGAAGCACGGTGGCGATGACGGGGGAGGAGGGGTCGGCGAACTGCCGGTCACTCATGGAGCACCTGTTCCGGGGGTATGTCCGAACGATCACGATGGGCGGGGGTGCCGGCAGTGGCCGGCACCCCGGGTGGTGCGAGTGGTGCGGTGGTACGACGGAGGGACGGGGTTGATCAGCCCCGGAAGTGGATCGTGATGGTCATGCGGACGGTGCGGGAGCGCCGGTCGGGCGAACGGCGCATGCGGACCTGCACCCGGGTGTCCCGCTCGACCGGGTGAGGCATGAGATACGCGTGTACGGCGGAGGGATCCTCGGCCGAGGCGCGAGGCATGAGGAGACACTGCCGCCAGTACTCCAGCTCGGCGGCGGTCAGGCCGCGCCGGGCGAGGAAGGCCGCCTGCTCGTGGGCAGTGGTGAGCGCATCGTGCTCCTCGATGCGACGGGCGATCCAGCGGTTGTACGACGACATGACGGTTTTCCCCTCCGACGATGATGCGGGAGCCCCTCCCGCGAGACACACTTCACCCCTGAACAGCTGTGGCTGAAGGGGAAGTTGAAACCCCCGTGGCCGATGAACCTACTCGGTCGACGGTCGCGCTGTCGAGCCCCTTCCGGCGAGATCCAAAACTTCTCGACCGGCGACTGCTGGCGCTGCGACGATCATGCAGTGTCAAAGCGCATTTGACAAGCTCGTCACTGTCAATCGAAGTGATACTCTGATGGCTCAAGATCCGCCCGCACGGGGCGGACGGCCACCGAATGCGGTCGGGAGAGGGGTCGATGGAGGACGAACACTTCGGTGCGTGGCTGGGGCGCCAGCTCCGCCGCGCCGGGATGTCGCAGGCCGAGTTCGCCGAACAGCTGGGACTCACCAGGGCAGCGGTGTCGGCATGGGTCACCGGGCGGGCACGGCCCCGGCCCGACCTCATGCCCAGGATCGCCGAGCTGCTGGGCACGGACGTCGCCACCCTGGTCACTCGGGACACCGACGCGGGAACGACCGGGCCGGTCCGGTGGCACCACCGCCTCGCCCACCAGGACGGCGGTCGGGAGTACGGCAACGCCGCCGCGTTCGCCTTCGACGCCAACCTCGCAGTCCTGGCGCGCGAGGCGACCCAGAACAGTCTCGACGAGCGGCTCGACGCGACCCGGCCGGTCAGGATCCGGTTCACCCTGCACGAGCTGACCGGAGAGCACCTCCACTCCTTCCTCCGGGCGCTGCACTGGGACGCCATCGAGCCGCACTACGACGCGGCCGCGCGGTCCCGCCAGAAGGTCGGCCGGGTGGTGGCCGAGGGGCTGCGCGGCCTTCGCGGCCTCGGTGACGAGGAACCGTCGCTGCTCCTGCTGCGGATCGACGACTACAACGCGTCCGGGCTGACCGGCCCCGAGTACGGCGACGGGCGATTCGCCGCCGTGGTCCGCCGCCAGCTCGACAGCCACAAGAGCAGCGACCGGGCGGGCGGGTCGTACGGTCTCGGCAAGGCCACGCTGTGGGCGGCGAGCCGGTTGGGGCTGGTGCTGATCAACAGCACCCTGTCGGCAGCGCACGAGGGGCGCACCGCCCGGCGCGTGGTCGGCAGGCTCGACCTGCCGTGGCGGACTGTCGACGATGTCGCGTACGCGGGGCCCGCATGGCTCGGCGAACCCGATACGGAGAAGGAGCACGAGGGGGTCTCACGGTCCTGGTGGGCGGACGAGAGGACCGTGGCCGACCTCCACCTCGATCGCGACGGGGAGGACCCCGGGACATCCTTCCTCATCGTCGGGGCGCACGACGCCGCAGGTAACTGCACCACGTTGCAGGAGATGCAGACCGCGCTGGTCACCGCCCTCGCCGACAACTTCTGGGCTGCCATGACGGCGGGCCGCTCGACCCCCGCCCTCCTGGAGGCCTCGGTCCGGGTCCTCCACAACGGGGAGGCCGTCCTGCCGGAACGATCGGTCGACCCCCGTGAGCACCGACCCGCGCTCACCCATGCCCTACGGGCCTACCTCGACGGCGACACGGTGGAGGAGCTCACCGCCGCCGACCAGGTCGCCGCGGTGCGGGTGGCCCTGGACGTCCCGGCACTGCGATCCGACGGGCGCCGGGCCAAGGGGTTCACCCACGAGGCGGTCCTCCTCGTCACCCCGGCCGACGACTCCGACGAGGAACACAGCCGGATCGTGTGCATGCGCGGTACCCGGATGACCGTCACCTCCCGACGGCCGCGCAACCTCGGTCTGGGGGCGGACCCGTTCCAGGCCGTGCTTCTGGCGGGCTACGCCACGGGGGAGGACGACGCGGCGGTGCACGCCGGCGAGGCCTTCCTGCGTGCGGCGGAACCGCCCGAGCACGACCGTTGGGGTACGACCGAGGACCTGACGGCCACCTATGCCAACGCGCCGAGGAAGCTCACCGACTTCAACACGGCGATGGACGCGGCCCTGCGTTCGATCGTGGGCCGCCGGGTGGACCGACAGGAGTCCGCCGGACCGGAGGTGCTCCGCAACCTGCTGCGCCTCGACCTGCCGGCCGCCGCCGCGCGCCGGGTGGAGGGGCACCCCGTGGTGGAGCGGACCCGCGGGCGGGTCGACGCCTCCGGCGCCTGGACGCTGGACGTGGTGCTGAAACTCCCGCCGCGGGAGGACCCGTGGCAGTTGACGCCGGTCGCCAAGTTCGACGTCCGGTCCGGTGGGCGTCCGTCGCTCAAGTGGGCGGAACTGTCGGCCGTCGAGAACTGCCGGATCGTCGACGGCCGGATCCTCGTGGATCCGGAGGCCCGCACGGCCAGGTTCGCGGGCATCACCGCCATCGGCAGTCATCCGGTCGCCGCGGCCCTCGCCGGTGTGATCGTGGAGGTTCAGCAGGCCCGGGAGGTCACCCAGTGAGCACCGTCTACCCCTACCCGACCCTGCTCGGCAGGATCGACGTCTCGATCCGTCGGGCGAGCATCGACGGCAGGGAACTGCCCTTCTCCTACGTCTCCGAACGTGAGCACGTCGTCGCCCTGCACCAGGTGGACCGGAACGACTGGCGCGAGGGGGTGCTCGAACTCGAGGTCGCCGCGCCCGGCGACGAGCTGGCCGACGGGCCGTGGGCGGCGGTGACCTGTGTCGCCGTCCTGACCGAGGGGGCCACCAACGCCCGAAGCGTCACACGACTCGAACGCAGCCGCACCGACCGCCGGTGGCGCGGCGAAGTGGTGGTCCGCCGGAGCTCGCACGTGGCGCGTGCGACCCTGCAGGTCAGCCTGGTCGGCAGCTACGACGGCATCGACGGCCGGGTCATCGGGACCGCCGACGAGCCGTGGTACGTCGACCTCCTCGCCCGGACCCCGCTCCGTCGCCGCGAGATCGAGATCCGTCAGGAGGACTTCCGGGACGGCCCGCACGAGTGGCTCCATCAGTACAGGGACGCTCCGTGGTTGGTCGAGACCACGGGCGACCTGCCGGTGGTGTTCCTCAACACGTCCTTCGAGGGTCTGACCGAACTGCTCAACACCCCACGCGGCCCGCTGGAGAAGGCCACCGCCGGCCTGGTGGCGGCCCAGGTCGCGGGGGAGGCGTGGACGGCCATGTTCCATGCCGCGCTCGGTGACGTCGAGTCGGACGAGGACGGTGTCCCGCGATTCCCCGACGGCTGGCGGGAGGCCGCGCTGCGCGCCATGCTGCCGGACGTCCTCCCAGGTCGACCTCCCGCCGAGGCCCTGGCCGAGGCGCACACGCGGCGGTGTGAGGGGCACGGCTGGGCCGAGCTCCAGTCCCGGATCCAGTTCGCGGCCGCCCGCCGGGCCCAGGTCCCCAAACAGCTGACCACGGCCGTCCGCACCGTCACGCGCAACCAGGAAGGTGCAAGCCGTTGAACCGCCCCGGAAGTCACACGCCCGAGCGGCTCGCCCTGTTGTCCCCGACCGTCGCCGCCAAGTACCTGACGATCGGGGTCCGGGCCGGTCGGGAGCAGCTGCCCCAGGTCGCGCTGATGCGCGCGAGCGAGGCGATCGACGACGGCTCCGGCCGCTGGGACACGGCCCCGGTCCGGGAGTTGCTCGACGAGGCGGTCCGCCGTTTCGACGACTCGTCCACCGATGCCGACGCCTGGCTGGCTCCCCGGCTGCACGCGACGCTCCGCATGACGCGGGCCGAGGCGGCCGGGCCGGGCCTGTGGAACTTCCTCGCCCTGGTCGTCGCACCCGATTACGTCCTGTGGCGTCACCTCCCGCGAGGGGAGTCGAAGGACGGTGAGCCACGAACGGTCAGCGCTCCTCGATTCACCGGCATCCACTACACGCAGGCCTTCGCCCGCCTGTGGTGGGCGGCGGAGTTGTTCCGTGACGGCGGCGACTACCGTCCGGTCGAGATCGCCTGCCGCAACCAGGACATGCTCAACACCGCGATGCGTCTGGACGCGATCGACCACCGTCCCACCGCCCTGGCCATGGTCCGGGTCCTGAAGGGGCTTGCCGAGTCGGGCGCCAATCGGCTCGGCGACCGGGTCAACGCCCTCTGCACCGCGGTGAACGCGGCCGGAAGCACGTTGATGTACGACGTGATCGCCCACGACGACCTGCCCGATCCGGACGCCCTGGCCGGCTGGATCGACGATGCGGACACGGACCCTGCGGTTCCGTGGGACCGGCTCCCCGACGGTCCGCCCGAGGAATCGGTGCGGCGCGACGCGGTGGACCACCTGGCCCGGATGTTCCAGCAGTTCTCCGAGCATGCGCCACTGCGGGACCGCGGGCGCAAGCACGAGGCCGAGGCGACACCGTGACCGACGGGTGGGGCGGCTCCTTCCGCGAAGGAACCGCCCCACCCCGGAGCACCGACTCAGACCAGGACGGCCGCTGCTTCCTGCTGCTCGGAAGCGACCTTCTGCTTCCACTCGTCCACGGAGTACATCGCGGGCCCATCGGTCGAAGGTCCCCAGACGTCGAGCTTCTTCAGCGCCATCTGGATGTCCTCCGGCCCGCGACGGAGGGCCGCGGCCAGGACGTGGACACCGAGGCGGGGCGGAATGGCGTTGCCGATCTGCTGAGCCTGGTCCTTGCCGGACCACGGATAGTTCGCCGGAAAGGTCTGGAGGGCGCCGGACTCGGGCAGCGTGAAGCGCTCGCGCTCCTTCGGGACGGGGACCGGAACGCCGGGGCGCTCCAGCCAGTTCCGGGAGACCTTGCCGGTGACGGTGAAGGCCGGTTCATCGTGACTGCGGCGACCGCGGGCCGCAGGGTCGCCGCCGGTGCCGTAGTTCGACACCACCTCGTAGGGCGTCGGGACGTTCTTGAGCGTTTCCCCCATGGTGACCCAGCGCTGCAGGCCGGTGCCGTGAGCCTTCTTCGCCGTGCTCTTGTGGAATCGTCGATGAGTGGGCCGCGGGAACTCCACCACGTCGCCCAGGACCGAATCCTCCGGACGCTTGCGCGCGATCAGGATGGCGCGTCGCCGGGTCTGGGGTACACCGAACTCCTCGGTGTGCAGGACGTCGCATTCGGCGCTGTAGCCGCGCGCCTCCAGGATGCGCTTGTACTCCTGCCAGACCGGAAGCACGGCCGGCACCTGCTCCAGCACGATCGTGGTGTAGCCCCGGTCGTTGTCGAGCGCGTCGAGCGCCCACCGCAGCGGTTCCAGGACGAGGCCGGTCCGTTCGTCCTCGAGGGCGTCGAGCTCGCCCCGCACGTCCTCGCCCTTGGCCATCCGCCGGGCGAAGTCGAGCACCTGGTCCAGTGCCTGCCGGCCCGCGCCCTTGCCCGCGACCGTGAAGGTCTGGCACGGGGGGCCACCGGCGAGCACGTTGGCGTCGAAGTGGCCGGGATCCAGCGCACGGACATCGCCCTGCACTGTGGCCAGGCCGGCCGCGGCACGGGTTCGGCACGCGTTGTCGTCCCACTCCACACCCGTTGCCGGAACACCCAGTACGTGCGCGGCCATGTCCAGGCCGCCGGGACCGGCGAAGAGATCAACGATCTTGAATTCAGGGGTGGTTTCGGGCGAAGACATGGTGTCGATCCTAGCCCGCCAGCACCGTGGCGATCGAACGGCCGACGGCCTCGGCCAGCGGGGGAGGCATGGCGTGCCCGATCTGGCGGTACGCGGGCGTCTTGGGACCGTGGACGACCCAGTCCTCCGGGATGGCCTGGATCGTCGCCGCCTGACGGAGGCTGATCCTCGGAATGCCGTCGAGGGGAAAGTCGGCGTTCGGGGGGCCGTCGCTGAGACTCTTCCCTTCGACGCCCAGCGATGCCCAGGCCCGCTTGGTGCCGGTCGGACCGAGGTCCGGGCCGCCGTGGTTTCCGGACCCGCCGACGAGGGCCGGTGCCGGGCTGTCGGCGCGTTGGGCCCACCGCTCCGCGCCGGCCCAGCCGCCGGCCGCCATCGAGGCACGGAGAGCCTGTCCTACGGTGGGCGGCGGACCGTCGGTCCGCCTGGGCCAGACGAAGTCGGCCCCGCCCCGTTCGGCGAACGCGACGAGAAAGCCGCTCCTGCGTTTCTGGGGAACACCGAAGTGCACGGCGTTCAGGACCTCCCAGTGCCACCGGTAGCCGGCGTGGGCGAGTTCCTCCTCGATCCAGCTCCGGTCCTCGGCGAAGGTGTCCTTCTCGACGAGATCCGGGAGATTCTCCAGCATCAGCGCCTTCGGTCGGACGGCGGTCGTCAGCAACACCGCCGCACGCAGAATCCTGCGCTCGGCGTCGTTCCCCGTTCGTCGGACGGCCGCGGCCGACCTGACCCGAGGCAGGCCGCCGCTGAGGAGGTCCACGTCGTAGGTCTGGGTGTGGTCGGCCGGATCGAAGTCGACGACGTCCTCGCACCGCACGTCCCAGAGCGGCCGGTTCAGCCGGACCGTCCTGCACGCGTTGTCCTCGTTGTCGATCAGCATCACGGGGTCGAATCCCGCCCGCTCCAGTCCGAGAGCCTGCGCGCCGACCCCGGAGCAGATCTCCAGCGACGTGAACCTGTGGGACCTCAACACACCACCTCCGTGAGCCGTTCGGCCCAAGACTAGATGTCGGTGCCGACAGCGGGGCCGGCGGCCCGATCGGGTGGGTGGGTCAGGGGTTGTCGACCGGGGCGGGGCCGTCCGGCCGCAGACGGGCGTAGACCGTTCTGGCTATCTCGCCGGCGGCTTCGTGCTCCCAGAAGCGCAGGACGGTCCAGCCGGTGTCGACGAGGTGCTGCGTGGTCTCCCGGTCGCGGGCGACGTTCCGGTCCAGCTTGGTGCGCCACCACTCGGCGTTGGCCTTGGGGCTGGTCGCGTGCTCGGGGCAGCCGTGCCAGAAGCAGCCGTCGAGGAACACCGCGACCTTCGGCCCGAGGAACAGGATGTCGGCGGTCCGACGGGGCATTCCCGGGACCTTGGCGTTCACGCGGTAACGGAGCCCCCATCGGAAGAGGAGCTGTCGGACGGCCACTTCCTGAGCGGTGTCACGGGAGGCCTGCCGGCTCATACGGGCCGCGACGGAAGGGGAGGACGCAGCGGGCGACATGTGATCCAGTATTCCGTACGGCCCTGACAACGCCGCAGGGGTGTCGTCCCGGAAGATCCCGGAACGACACCCCTGCGGACGACTGCGGCGGGCCTCAGACCCGGGAGGCCGTGCCGGTTTCCGGGGCGCGGGGTGCCTGGTCGGCGGCGCCTTCGGTTTCCGTCAGCTCGCGCTTGACGGCGGCCAGCGAGGGGTTGGCCCAGGCGCTGCGCACGCCCCAGGCGTAGAAGACCAGGGCGATGGCGGCGACGACCAGGAGGTCCCAGCCCTCCGGCAGGTAGCCGTGGCCGCCGAAGTCGGCGGAGCCGGCCCAGGAGACGCCGGCCATCACGAACAGGTAGGCGATCATCCAGGCGCCCGCCTTGAGGTGCGGCTTGAGCTCGGCGAACGGCTTGCGCAGCTCGTACCAGGCCCAGATCGGCAGGCCGGCGGCCATCAGCAGGATGACCTTGCCGGTGAGCGGCCAGCGGGCCCAGTAGAGCACCAGCGAGCCGAAGATCATGGCGACCGGGGCGATCACCGGCATCGCGCGCAGCCGGACCGGGCGCGGCAGCTCGGGCGCCAGGCGGCGCAGCGCCATCACGGCGACCGGGCCGGTGATGTACGAGATCACGGTGGCCACCGAGACGATCTCGGCGAGCGAGCCCCAGCCGCGGAAGACCGCGAGGAAGCCGAAGGCGACGACCAGGTTGAGCACCAGCGCCGGGCGCGGGATGCCGGTCCGGCGGTCGACCCTGCCGAAGACGGACGGCAGGTGGCCGTTCTCCTGGACGCCGTGGATCATCCGGGAGGTGGTGGCGGCGTAGATCATGCCGGTGCCGCTGGGGGAGACGAAGGCGTCCGCGTACAGCAGCAGCGCGAGCCAGTTCAGGCCCCAGGCGACGGCCAGGTCGGCGAGCGGCGAGGTGTAGCCGAGGCCGCTCCAGCCGTTGCTCAGGTCGGCGGTCGGCACGGCGCCGAGGAAGGCGATCTGCAGCGCGACGTAGATCACCAGGGCGATCAGGATCGAGCCGATCACCGCCTTGGGCAGCGACTTGCCGGGGTTGCGGGCCTCGCCGGCCAGGTTGAGCGGGGACTGGAAGCCGTTGAACGCCCAGACGATGCCGGACACGGCCACCGCGGTGAACACCGCGCTCCAGCCGTTCGGGGCGAAGCCGCCGTGGTCGGTGAAGTGCTTGGTGTCGAAGTGCGCGAGCAGCAGCGCGCCGGCGGTGACCGTCGGGACGACGATCTTGAACACCGTGATCGCGGTGTTGGTCTTGGCGAACAGCGTGATCGCGAACCAGTTCAGCGCGAAGTACACCAGCAGCAGCACGCTCGCCAGCGCCACACCGCTGACCGACAGCTCCTGCCCGTCGTACAGGCCCTTGGCCCAGCCGAAGTCCCAGGAGCTCATGTACTGCACCGAGGCGGTCGCCTCACCGGGGATGACCGAGACGATGGCGATCCAGTTGGCCCAGGCGGCCAGGTACCCGGCCAGCGAGCCGTGCGAGTACTGCCCGTACCGGACCATGCCGCCGGCCTTGGGGAACATCGACCCCAGCTCGCTGTAGGTGAGCGCGATGGTCAGGGCGACGGCCGCCCCGATCACCCAGGCGACGATCGACGCCGGCCCGGCCAGCCGCGCCGCCCGCTCGGCCCCGAAGAGCCAGCCGGATCCGATGATCGACCCCAGGCCCACGGCGGTGAGGCTGATGGTGCCGAGCGAACGGCGGTAGTGCTGATGGGATGCCGTTGTCGACTCGGGGTCACTCACCGTATCGGTCCTCTGTCTCATCATGTCATTCGGTTTTCCGGACAAACGGAGACAGCCTAAGCGGCCAAATCGGGCGAAACCTCAGACAATCCTCAAATGCGACACAAAACACCCGATCGTTGTCATCTCGTGTCCGAACCATCGTGCCGTGGAGGCGGGCCGCGGAAGGGCCGGCGACAGGCGGTCCGAAAGGGTGAAAAAATAAAATCCCCGTGGGATCTCTTTCGAGTTCCCACGGGGAATCCATGGTGTCCGAGGGGGGACTTGAACCCCCACGCCCGATAAAGGGCACTAGCACCTCAAGCTAGCGCGTCTGCCATTCCGCCACCCGGACGGGGTGTGTGCTTCGGGGGATTTCTGCTCGCCCCCTCGGCGACAGAGAGAACATTACCAGGGTTTCGGAGTGCTTCTCACCTGCGTTTCCCCGGTCGGGATGGTGGGGGGCCGTGGGATGGGTCGCAGGTGTGCGCGAAGCGGTGGTTCGTCGGCGGTAAACGGTCGAGTTGCGGACGGTGAACGGTCGGGAACGGGCAGGGGTGGTCCGACACGGGCAACTTGTCGACGGTGCCCCGGCCGCCGGGGCGGCTCTCCTAGCCTCTGTGGACCGAGGGCGCCATGAGCGGAACGCCTGATTCCCGGGTCGCGGACGAAGGACGGCTGGACGTGGAGCGGATCAGCGAGGAAGAGGCGGCGGCGCGGGGCGGGCCCGCCGAGGGGGTGTGGCGGTTCACCGTGCCCGCCGAGCAGGCCTCGGTGCCGCGCACCCGGCACGCGGTGCGCGACCGGCTGCTGGCCCAGGGCCTGGCGGAGATCCGCTACCAGGAGCTGGTGGACGACCTGCTGCTGATCGTCTCGGAGCTGGTCGGCAACGCGGTGACGCACGCCGCCGAGCTGTCGCCGGAGGTGACCACCGAGCTGGCGGTGCGCGACGGCTGGGTACGGGTCTCCGTCGAGGACGGCGACCCGTACCGGCCGAAGGCCCTGGCGGCCGACACCGGGCGCACCGGCGGGCGGGGGCTGCTGCTGGTGAAGAGCGTCACGCTGCAGGCCGGCGGGGTCTGCGACGTGGAGAAGGCGGGGGAGGGCGGCAAGGTCATCTGGGCCTCGCTGCCGCTCCCCCGGAGCTGACGGTCGGAGCAGGTCTACCAGGCGTTCCCGGCGATCTCGCGGATCCCCGGCAGGGCGGCCTCGAACACGGTCCGGAACCATACCGAGAACGGCCGCTCCGCCTCCAGTGCGCGCAGCTCCTCGGCGGTCACGAAGGCGTAGTCGTCCACCTCCTCGGGCGCCGGCCGCACCGGCCCGGTGACCAGGCCCACGAACAGGTGGTTCCACTCCCGCTCGATCAGCCCGGACGCCTCGTCCGGCAGGTCGTAGCGGACCGTGCCCGCCTCGCACAGCAGCGCCGGGGCGACGCCCAGCTCCTCCGCGGTCCGCCGGGCGGCGGCCACGAAGGGCTGCTCGTCGGGGTAGGGGTGGCCGCAGCAGGTGTTCGACCAGACGCCGGGGGAGTGGTACTTGCCGAGCGCCCGGCGCTGGAGCAGCATCCGGCCCTGCCGGTCGAAGAGGAACACCGAGAAGGCCCGGTGCAGCCGGCCGGGCTGCTGGTGGGCCCAGAGCTTCTCCGCGGTGCCGATCGTCACGCCCTCGTCGTCGACCAGCTCCAGCAGGATCTCCTGCTGGGCGCCGGAGGGCCGCGCGCCGCTGTCCACGTCCGTCTCGACGTCGAGACCGGTGTCGAGGCCGGTGTCCACGCCGGAGTCGAGCGACCCCCCGGCGTCGGTGTCGGCGTCGGAGCCGGGGCCGGTCCGCGGGTCGAGGTGGGTCGGGCGGTCGGTCGGCAGGCTCTGGGGCATGAGGCCTCTTTCGGCAGCTTCGGGAGCACTTCGGGAGCACGGGGAGCAACCACGGCTCGCACCGGTGGCGTCGCGCCCCAGTCTGCCGTACGGGTGGCACCGCGCCGAGGTCCGACGCACAACCGGGCGGGAAGGGGGCGCCCGGTGGCCGGGGAGTGGCGCCGCAATAGCAGAGTTGTTCGGAATGTGTTCGATCTGTGTTCGACGCTCCGGCCGCGTTCGGGCTGGTCGCCGTGGTCGCCTACCATCACATAGGACACCGCGGCCGCATCTCGGCGGCCGCGGCGCGCCATCGCCGGTCACCCGGAGACTCCCGGTAGCCGCGCGCGGCCGCGCACCGCACGACGGATCAGGAGACCTCGCATGATCGGCCTCGTTCTGGCAGCCGGCGCCGGCCGCCGACTGCGCCCGTACACCGACACGCTGCCCAAGGCGCTGGTGCCGGTCGACGGGGAGCGGACCGTTCTGGACCTCACCCTCGGCAACTTCGCCGAGGTCGGCCTGCGTGAGGCGGCGATCGTCGTCGGCTACCGCAAGGAGGCGGTGGAGGAGCGCAAGGACGCCCTGGAGCGGAAGTACGGCGTCAAGCTCACCCTGGTCGAGAACGACAAGGCCGAGGAGTGGAACAACGCCTACTCGCTCTGGTGTGCCCGCGACCTCTTCACCGAGGGCCTGCTGCTCGCCAACGGCGACACCGTCCACCCGGTCTCCGTCCAGCGCACCATGCTGGAGGGCAACGCCCGGCTGGCCGCCGAGGGGCGCGAGGCCGGCATCCTGCTCGCCCTCGACACGGTGAAGCGGCTCGCCGACGAGGAGATGAAGGTGGTCGTCCACCCGACCGCCGGCATGCGCCGCATCACCAAGCTGATGGACCCGGCCGAGGCCACCGGCGAGTACATCGGCGTCACCGTGATCAACCCGTCCGCCGCCGCCGACCTCGCCGACGCGCTGCGCGCCACCTACGAGCGCGACCCGCAGCTGTACTACGAGGACGGCTACCAGGAGATGGTCGACCGCGGCCTGCGGATCGACGTCCAGCCGATCGGCGAGGTCTCCTGGGTCGAGGTCGACAACCACGACGACCTGGCGAAGGCGCGGGAGATCGCGTGCCAGTACTGACCCGGCTGGTGCCGTCGCCGGTCTTCGTCGAGATCCGCCCGGGCGCCCTGGACGCGCTCGGCGGCATCCTCGCCGACCAGCGGCTGTCCGCCTCGGGCCGGATCGCGGTGGCGATCAGCAACGGCTCGGGCTCGGTGCTGCGCGCCCGGCTGGAGCCGGCGCTGCCCGGCGCCGACTGGTACAGCGTCGAGGACGGCAGCCTCGACAGCGCGGTCCGGCTGGCGGACGAGATCCGCGGCGGCGTGCACGGCGGCCACTACGACACCGTCGTCGCCCTGGGCGGCGGCAAGATCATCGACGTCGCCAAGTACGCCGCCGCGCGGATCGGCCTGCCGCTGGTCTCCGTCCCGACCAACCTGGCCCACGACGGCATCTGCTCGCCGGTCTCCACCCTGGACAACGTGGGCGGACGCGGCTCCTACGGGGTGCCCAGCCCGATCGGCATCGTGATCGACCTGGACGTGATCCTGGGCGCCCCGCCGCGCTTCGTCGCGGCCGGCATCGGCGACATCGTCTCCAACATCTCGGCCTGCGCCGACTGGGAGCTGTCGCACGCCGAGACCGGCGAACCGGTGGACGGACTGGCCGTCGCGATGGCCCGCTCGGCGGGCGAGAACCTGCTGCGGCACCCGGGCAACCTCCAGGACCGGGGCTTCCTGACGGCCCTCGCGGAGGCACTGGTACTCTCCGGCATCGCGATGAACATCGCCGGCAGCACCCGGCCCTCGTCGGGCGCCTGCCACGAGATCTCGCATGCCCTGGACGTGCTGTACCCCAAGCGGTCCGCCCAGCACGGCGAGCAGGTCGGCCTCGGGGCCGCCTTCGCCAGCTTCCTGCGGGGCGAGCGCGAGCTGACCGGCCTGATCGTGGAGCGCCTGGCGCACCACGGACTGCCGGTGACCGCCGCTCAGATCGGCTTCACCGAGGCGGAGTTCACCGAGGCGGTGCACTACGCTCCGAACACCCGGCCGGGCCGCTTCACCATTCTTGAGCACCTCGACCTCTCCCCCTCCGCAATCAGGGACGCGTACGCCGACTATGTCCAAGCCGTCAACAGCTGACCGCTCCGCCGCGGGGGCCGCGCCACCGCCGGTGGACCTGACCCGCCGGCCCTCGATCGAGGAGCTGCGCGCGGTGATCCACCCGGAGGGCATGCTCCAGCGCCGGAGCGCCGAGCACTGGGCCGGACGGCTCTACATGCGGCGGATCTCGCTGCGGATCACCCGGGTGCTGTCCACCGTGACGGCGATCACGCCCAACGGCCTGACGTACCTGATGATGGTCACCGGCATCCTGGCGGGCGCCGCGCTGGTCGTCCCGGGCATCGCCGGCGCGGTGCTGGCGGCCCTGCTGATCCAGGTGTACCTGCTGCTGGACTGCGTGGACGGCGAGGTGGCCCGCTGGCGCCGGCAGACCTCGCTCACCGGCGTCTACCTGGACCGGGTCGGCCACTACATGTCCGAGGCGGCGCTGCTGACCGGCCTCGGCCTGCGCGGCACCGACCTGCTGCACCGCGAGGGCGCCGCCGCGCACTGGGAGTGGGCCTTCCTCGGCACCCTGGCCGCGCTCGGCGCGATCCTGATCAAGTCGGAGACCGACCTGGTCGACGTCGCCCGCGCCCGCAGCGGCCTGACCGCGGTCGAGGACAGCGCCTCGGTGCCGCGCTCGGCCGGCGTCGCCCGGGCCCGCCGGGCCGCCTCGTTCCTCAAGTTCCACCGGCTGGTCGGCGCGGTCGAGGCCTCGCTGTTCATCCTGGCCGCGGGCGTCGCCGACGTCCTCCACGGAGGCCTGTTCTTCACCCGGGTCGCGGTGGTCGTGCTGGCCGCGATCGCCATGCTGCAGACCGTGCTGCACCTGCTGAGCATCGTCCTGTCGAGCAGGCTCCGGTGACCGACGTGAAGGGGAACGACGTGAAGGGGAGCGACGTGACGGCCACCGGAACGACCGGGAGCACCGCGCCGGGCGGCACGGCCGGCGCCGACGCCTTCCGGCTCGGCGCGGTGATCATCACCATGGGCAACCGCCCGGACGAGCTGATCGCCCTGATCGATTCCGTCCGCGCCCAGCAGGGCCCGGCCGTCGAGCTGGCCGTGGTCGCCAACGGCGCCCCGATGCCCCCGCTCCCGGAGGGCGTGCGCGCCGTCGAGCTGCCCGAGAACCTCGGCATCCCGGGCGGGCGCAACGTCGGCATCGAGCTGTTCGGCCGCAACGGCCGTGAGGTCGACGCGGTGCTGTTCCTGGACGACGACGGCCGGCTGCCCGGCACCGACGCGGCCCGCCTGCTGCGCGAGGCCTTCACCGCCGACCCGGAGCTCGGCATCGTGAGCTTCCGGATCGCCGACCCGGACACCGGTGTCACCCAGCGCCGGCACGTGCCCCGGCTGCGCGCCAGCGACCCGCTGCGCTCCTCCCGGGTGACCACCTTCCTGGGCGGCGCGAGCGCGGTGCGGTGCGCCGTCTTCGAGAACGCCGGCCAGCTGCCCGGCGAGTTCTTCTACGCGCACGAGGAGACCGACCTCGCCTGGCGCGCGCTGGACGCCGGCTGGGCCATCGACTACCGCGCCGACGTGGTGCTGCACCACCCCACCACCTCGCCCGCCCGGCACGCCACGTACTTCCACAACGTGGCCCGGAACAGGGTCTGGCTCGCGAGGCGGAACCTTCCGGGCCTGTTGGTGCCTCTATACCTGGGAACCTGGTTCCTGCTCACGCTGGCCCGTCGGCCCTCCCCGGAGGCCCTCAAGGCCTGGCTGGGCGGGTTCAAGGCGGGCTGGCGCGAACCCTGCGGTGCGCGGCGGCCCATGCGATGGCGTACCGTGTGGCGCCTGACCCGGCTGGGCCGGCCGCCGGTCATCTGATCCGTCCGACGACCGTACGGTAGGACGGTCGTCATGGCCGGTGACCACAGACCGGCCGCACTCCCCCCGATATCCGAGTGGATCCTCCTCGGGGCAGGCCGGCGGACCCCCGCCGACCGGCCCGCCCCGACGATCCCGCGCGAAGGACGAATGTGTCGACAGTGAGTGAACCCGTCAGCCTCTCCGCCCCGAGGGGGGCGGACGCGGGCCTGACCCCCAAGCAGCTTGCGGACAAGTACGGTCTGACGGTGAGCGGCAGACGGCCCGGCCTGTTCGCCTACACCAAGCAGCTCTGGGCCCGCCGTCACTTCATCTGGGCCTTCGCCACCGCGCGCCTGGTGGCCCAGTACACCGACGCCAAGCTCGGCCAGATCTGGCAGGTCGTGACGCCGCTGCTGAACTGCGCGGTGTTCTACCTGGTCTTCGGCGAGATCCTGAAGAACAAGGACGACAACCCGTACTACGTCGCCTGGCTCTGCATCGGCGTCTTCATCTTCCAGTTCACCCAGAACGCCGTGCAGTCCGGCACCCGGGCGATCTCGGACAACCTCGGGCTGATCCGGGCGCTGCACTTCCCGCGCGCCTCGCTGCCGGTCGCGTTCACCGTGATCCAGCTCCAGCAGCTGCTGATCTCGATGGTCGTGCTGTTCGCCGTGGTCCTGATGAACGGCATCGAACCCGGCCGCACCTGGATCCTGGTCGTGCCCGCGCTGGTGCTGCAGTCGATGTTCAACACCGGCGTCGCCCTGATCTTCGCCCGGATAGGCGCCAAGACCAGCGACATCTCCCAGCTGATCCCGTTCGCGATGCGCGCCTGGCTGTTCCTGTCCGGTGTCATGTACAGCATCTCGGACAAGATCAAGGAGTGGCCGCCGTTCTGGCAGAAGGTGATGGAGCTCAACCCGGCCTCGGTCTACATCGACCTGGTCCGCCACGCGCTCGCGCCGATCATCTACAACAAGCACGAGAAGGTCTTCCTGGAGTTCCCGGCGCACCAGTGGAAGTACGGGATCGCCTGGGGTGTGGGCATGCTGGTCATCGGATACGTCTTCTTCTGGAAGGCTGAGGAGGAGTACGGCCGTGGCTGACACCGACGTGCGCGGGACCGACGACCTGCGCAAGGACCTCAAGGACGCCCGTCCGCGCCGCAAGGTGTTCGACGCCGACGTGGCCCGCGACCCCACCGTCGTCGTCGACGACGTGCACATCGTCTACCGGGTGCACGGCGCCGGCTCCGGCAAGGGCAGCGCCACCTCGGCGCTGAGCCGGATCATCAGCCGCAAGCGCGGCTCCGGCGTGCGCGAGGTGCACGCGGTCAAGGGCGTCAGCTTCACCGCGTACAAGGGTGAGGCGATCGGCCTGATCGGCTCCAACGGCTCCGGCAAGTCCACCATGCTGGCGGCCATCGCCGGCCTGCTGCCGACCGAGAAGGGCGGCATCTACACCAACGGCCAGCCCTCGCTGCTCGGCGTCAACGCCGCGCTGATGAACGAGCTGACCGGTGAGCGCAACGTCGTCCTCGGCTGCCTCGCCATGGGCATGTCGCCGGCCGACGTGAAGCGCCGCTACCAGGAGATCGTCGACTTCTCGGGCATCAACGAGAAGGGCGACTTCATCTCGCTGCCGATGCGCACCTACTCCTCCGGCATGGGCGCCCGCCTGCGCTTCGCCATCGCCGCGGCCAAGACCCACGACGTGCTGCTCATCGACGAGGCGCTGGCCACCGGTGACCAGGCCTTCCAGGCCCGCAGCAAGAAGCGGATCGAGGAGCTGCGCGAGCAGGCCGGTACGGTCTTCCTGGTCAGCCACGACAACGCGTCGATCCGCGAGACCTGCGAGCGGACCATCTGGATCGAGGCCGGCGAGCTCATCATGGACGGGCCGACCGAGGAGGTCGTCCGCCGCTACGAGCGCGGCGAGCGCCCCTGACGGCGGACCGGACCGCGCAGGACCCCGCGCAGGGGCCGGTCCCGGAGGAGATCCGGGACCGGCCCCGCCGTCGTTCGTGCGCCCCGTCCCGCCCCGTCGTGCCCCGGGTGGCCCGCCGCCGCCCGGGTGAGCGCCCCGTGCGCCGGGCGAGGCGCCCTTCTCCGGCGCGGCCGTTGGTGTCAGGCTGTAGGCGCGGGGGTGGTGTGCCGGACGTGACTCCCGTGATCGGACGCGTGTCCGACTCGGGCCGGTCACCGGAGCGGTGTAGAACGGGGGAGTGACAGCAGTGTCGGCTTCGGCCCAGCCCAACAGTGATTCCCCGCCCGCGGAGGGTGCCGCGGGAGCGGCGACCCTCGCCAAGGCGAGCGCGGAGAACTTCCCGGTCGCCCCGTTCTTCCTGCCCGCCGCGTGGCGCGACGACCTGATGACGGTCTACGGCTTCGCCCGGCTGGTCGACGACGCCGGTGACGGCGACCTCGCCGACCCGGCCGGCACCGCCGCACTGCTCGGCGTGCCCGCCCCGCCCGCGGCGCCCGCCCCCGCGGCCGGGCCCGCCGCCGGCCCGCACCGGCCCGGCCCCGAGGAGACCGCCTTCCGGCTCGCCCTGCTGGACGGCCTGGAGCGCGACCTCGACCGGGTCTTCGAGACGGCCCTCGCCCCGTCCTCGGCCGCCGAGGCCCCCCGCCACCCGCTGATGCGCCCGCTGGTCCCGCTGGTCGACCGGCACGGCCTCACCCCGGAGCCGTTCCGCCGGCTGATCCAGGCCAACCGGGTCGACCAGACCGCCGACCGCTACCCCCGCTACGACGACCTCCTGGAGTACTGCACGCTCTCCGCCGACCCGGTCGGCCGCCTGGTGCTCGCCATCGCCGGCGTCTCCACCCCCGAGCGGGTGGCGATGTCCGACGCCGTCTGCACCGCCCTGCAGATCGTCGAGCACCTCCAGGACGTCGCCGAGGACCTCGCCCGCGGCCGGATCTACCTGCCCGCCGAGGACCTGGAACGGTTCGGGGTCACCGAGGAGGACCTCGCCGCGCCGGGCGCGAGCCCCGCCGTGCGGCGGCTGATCTCCTTCCAGGTGGACCGGGCCCGCACCCTGCTCGACCGCGGTGCGCCATTGGTAGGTACGGTTCGGGGGAGGCTTCGACTGCTCCTGGCGGGATTCACCGCAGGTGGCTACGCGGC
This sequence comes from Kitasatospora sp. NPDC057595, assembly GCF_042800875.1. Taxonomy (NCBI): domain Bacteria; kingdom Bacillati; phylum Actinomycetota; class Actinomycetes; order Kitasatosporales; family Streptomycetaceae; genus Kitasatospora; species Kitasatospora sp. NPDC057595. The sequence continues at coordinate 110,074 of NZ_JBHVGL010000021.1, forward strand.
CCTGGCGGCCGTCGAGGACGCCGGGTACGACGTGCTCGCCCAGCAGGCGAAGCCGGACAAGCGCCGCCTCGCAGCGAAGGCGGCGGCCATCTTCGCGAAGGGAAGGTGAACGCCCGAGTGGCGGCATCACCACTGGCGTCGGCGCCGGTCATGGCGGCGTACCGGTACTGCGAGGCAGTGACCGGGCTGCAGGCCCGCAACTTCAGCTACGGCATCAGGTTGCTGCCGGAGCCGAAGCGGCTGGCCATGTCGGCCCTGTACGCGCTCGCCCGCCGGGTGGACGACATCGGCGACGGCGACCTCCCGGACGACCGCAAGGCCGAGGCCCTGCTGCGCACCCGCGAGCTGCTCGACGAGATCCGGGCCGGCTCGGTCGCGGAGGACGACACCGACCCGATCAAGGTCGCGCTGGCGGACGCGGCCCGGCGGTTCCCGATCCCGCTCGGCGGCTTCGACGAGCTGATCGACGGGGTCGAGATGGACCTCAAGGGCGCCGAGTACCAGACGTACGAGGAGCTCAAGGTCTACTGCCGGTGCGTGGCCGGGGCGATCGGGCGGCTCTCGCTCGGCGTGTACGGCTGCGACGACCCCGAGCGCGGCGCCCGGTACGCCGACACCCTCGGCCTGGCGCTCCAGCTCACCAACATCCTGCGCGACCTGCGCGAGGACGCCCTGAACGGTCGCACCTACCTGCCGACCGAGGACCTCGTCCGGTTCGGCTGCCAGGAGGGCTTCGCGCAGTCCCGGCCGCCGGTCGGCGCGGACTTCACCGGCCTGATCGCCTTCGAGGCGGCCCGCGCCCAGGCGGCCTTCGAGGAGGGCCTGCGGCTGCTGCCGATGCTCGACCGCCGCAGCCGGGCCTGCACCGCCGCGATGGCGGGCATCTACCACCGGCTGCTCGGCCGGATCGCCGCCGACCCGGAGTCGGTGCTGCGCGGCCGGGTGTCGCTGCCGGGCTGGGAGAAGGCGTACGTCGCGCTTTCCGGGCTCGCCGGGGGGCGTTCTTGATTCTTGCCACAGTTCTGTCACGCTGTGTCAGCGGGGAATCACTTTTGGGTAGAGCCCTGTTGACGGCTGTGCCGGATCCGACCGCACCGGTCCCGGGTCCGACCGCATTGACCACGGGCGCTCCGGCCGTGACCGGACCGGGCGCGGGACGCGAGGGGGAGGTCCGATGACCGGGCGAGCCGACTCCGCGCGCCCGGCCGCCGTCGTGGTCGGCGGCGGCCTCGCGGGCATCACCGCCGCTCTGCGGCTGGCCGAGGCCGGCCACCGGGTCACCCTCGCCGAGGGCCGTCCCCGGCTGGGCGGCCTGGCCTTCTCGTTCCGGCGCGGCGAGCTGACCGTCGACAACGGCCAGCACGTCTACCTGCGCTGCTGCACCGCCTACCGCGGCCTGCTGGAGCGGCTGGGCGCGGGCCGACTGGTGCACCTCCAGGACCGCCTCCAGGTGCCCGTGCTGGGCGTCTCCGGGCCCGCCGGCGCACCGGTGCGCACCTTGGGCAAGCTGGAGCGCGCCGCACTGCCGGTGCCGCTGCACCTGGCCGGCAGCCTGGCCGGCTACCCGCACCTGAGCCCGGCCGACCGGGCCCGGGTGGTGCGCGGCGCCCTGGCCCTGCGCCGCCTCGACCTCGCCGACCCGGCGCTGGACGAGGTCTCCTTCGCCGACTGGCTGCGGTCCCACGGCCAGAACGATCGCACCCTGGCCGCGCTGTGGGACCTCGTGGGCGTGGCGACCCTGAACGCCCGCGCCGACCAGGTGTCGCTGGCGCTGGCCGCCATGGTGTTCAAGACCGGGCTGCTGTCCGACCCCGGGGCCTCCGACATCGGCACGCCCAGCGTCCCGCTCGGCGTGATCCACCACGACCGGGCGCTCGCCGAGCTGGAACGCGCCGGTGTGAAGGTGCTGCTGCGCGCCCGGGTGAGCGAGCTCAAGCCGGCCGTCCCGCAGCACGCCGTCCGGCTGGAGGGCGTCGACGAGCCGCTCGCCGCCGACACCGTGGTGCTGGCCGGCGCCCAGGACACCGCGGCGGCCCTGCTGCCGCCGGACGCGGTCCCCGGGCAGGAGCGGCTGGCCGACTTCGGCACCGCGCCGATCCTGAACGTGCACGTGATCTACGACCGGCGCGTCCTGCGCAGGCCGTTCTTCGCCGCGCTCGGCTCGCCCGTCCAGTGGGTCTTCGACCGCACCCGGCACTCCGGCCTGGCCGGCACCGGGCTCGGCGCGGCCCACCCGGACGCCCAGTACCTGGCGCTGTCGCAGTCCGCGGTGCAGGACGAGATCGACCTGCCGGTCGCCGAGCTGCGCCGACGCTACCTGCCGGAGCTGGCCCGGCTGCTGCCCGCCGCCGGCGGCGCCGAGGTGCTGGACTTCTTCGTCACCAGGGAGCGCACCGCCACCTTCGACCCGGCCCCGGGCACGGCGGCGCTGCGGCCCGGCCCGCGCACCGCCGTCCCCGGCCTGCTGCTGGCCGGCGCGTGGACGGCCACCGGCTGGCCCGCCACGATGGAGGGGGCGGTGCGCAGCGGCCACGCCGCCGCCGACGCGGCCCTCGCCGCCGAGGGCCGGCGCCGGCCCTCGGACCGCGGCGACGGGAGGTGGCCGCGGTGACCGGCGCCCAGCGCACCGGGGACCGCGGCGAGCCCGCCAGAGCCGGCGCCCACCGCTCGGGTCCCGGGGGCGCGACCCCCCGTGCCGGCCGTGGCCCCAACGGCCGCACCACCACCGCCAGCGTCCGGCCGTCCCACGCGGCCAGGCACCACCAGGGAGAGGGAACGTACGTGGAGTCACGCATCGGCACGGCCGTCGGAGGCACGGCACATGCCGAACCGGTCTCGGTGCCGGAGCTGCTCAACCGCACCCGCGCGCTCTGCACCCCGCCGCTGAGGGCCGCCGTCGCCCGTCTGGCGGAACCCATGAACACCGTCGCGGCGTACCACTTCGGCTGGATCGACCGGGACGGCACGCCGGTCGCGGGGGACGGCGGCAAGGCCGTCCGCCCGGCCCTGGCCCTGCTCTCGGCCCAGGCCGCCGGCGCCCCGGCGGAGGCCGGTGTGCCCGGCGGGGTCGCTGTTGAACTGGTGCACAACTTCTCCCTGCTCCATGATGATCTGATGGACGGTGACGAGACCCGGCGCCACCGGGCCACCGCCTGGACGGTCTTCGGCCCGTCCCAGGCGATCCTGGTCGGTGACGCCCTGGCGACGCTCGGTACGGAGGTGCTGCTCGACGCCGCGACCACGGGTGGCGCGAGCCCCACCGATGCCGCGCGCGCCGTCCGGCTGCTCAACACCGCCAGCCGCCGGCTGATCGACGGCCAGGCGATGGACGTCGCCTTCGAGCAGCGGGACACCGTCACGGTCGCCGAGTGCCTGGAGATGGAGGGCGGCAAGACCGCCGCCCTGCTCTCCGCCGCCTCGGCGCTGGGCGCCGTCCTGGCCGGCGCCGACGACCGGGTCTCGGACTCCCTCCAGCGCTTCGGCGAGCACCTGGGCCTGGCCTTCCAGGCGGTCGACGACCTGCTCGGCATCTGGGGGGCCACCGAGGTCACCGGCAAGCCGCACTGGGGCGACCTGCGCCAGCGCAAGAAGTCCCTGCCGGTCGCCGCCGCCCTCGCCGAGGGCGGCGAGGCCTCCCGCGAACTGGCCGAACAGCTCGCCGACCCCAAGGGGCGCGGCGAGGAGAGCGAGACCGAGCTGGCCGCCCGCGCGCTGCTGATCGAGAAGGCCGGCGGTCGCGCCTGGACCCAGGAGGAGGCCCGCCGCCAGCACACGACTGCCCTCGCCGCGCTGGACGAGGTGCCCATGCCCGATGTGGTGCGCGAGCACTTCGTCGCACTCGCCGAATTCGTGGTGGTACGAGAGAGGTGACGTTACGTTGACAGCAACCGCGGACGGCCGGCTCGACCCTGAGTACGATTCCGAGCCGGTCGCGGTGGGCGGCCTCCCCCCGGCGCTGCTGAGCGCCGGGCGGTGGCAGCCCGAGGGATCCGCCCCGGACGCCCCGGCCGGCCGGACCGATCAGCAGCAGGACGGGGCCGCCTCCGCCGAGGAGGCACTGGCCCGTGCCACCACCCACCTGCTCTCCCTGCAGAGCTCCGAGGGGTGGTGGAAGGGCGATCTGGAGACCAACGTCACCATGGACGCCGAGGACTTACTGCTCCGGCAGTTCCTCGGGATCCTCACCGAGGAGCAGACCAAGGCCACCGCCGAGTGGATCCGTTCCCAGCAGCGCGAGGACGGCACCTGGTCCACCTTCCACGGCGGCCCGGCCGAGCTCTCCACCACCGTCGAGGCGTACGTCGCCCTGAAGCTCGCCGGCGACGACCCGAACGCCCCGCACATGCTGGCCGCCGCCCGCTGGATCCGCTCCGCCGGAGGCATCGCCGCGGCCCGCGTGTTCACCCGGATCTGGCTCGCGCTCTTCGGCTGGTGGCCCTGGGAACGGCTGCCCGAGATGCCGCCGGAGATCATGTTCCTGCCCAAGTGGCTCCCGCTGAACATCTACGCCTTCGGCTGCTGGGCCCGGCAGACCATCGTCCCGCTGACCATCGTCTCCGCCCACCGCCCGGTGCGCCCGGCGCCCTTCCCGCTCACCGAGCTGCACACCGACCCGGACGACCCCTACCCCGCCCGGCCGATGGCCCCGGCCACCAGCTGGGACGGCCTGTTCGAACGCCTCGACAAGGTCCTGCACGCCTACCACCGGCGCGCGCTGCGCCCGCTGCGCAGGCTCGCGCTCTCCCAGGCCTGCCGCTGGATCGTCGAGCGCCAGGAGGCCGACGGCTGCTGGGGAGGCATCCAGCCGCCCGCCGTCTACTCGCTGATCGCCCTGCACCTGGAGGGCTACGAGCTCGACCACCCGGTGATGCGGGCCGGCCTCGCCTCCTTCGACCGCTTCACCGTGCACACCCCCGACGGCCGCCGCTGGCTGGAGGCCTGCCAGTCCCCGGTCTGGGACACCTGCCTGGCCACCGTCGCCCTGGTCGACGCCGGCGTACCGGCCGACCACCCGGCGCTGGTCTCCGCCGTCGACTGGATGCTCGGTGAGGAGATCACCAAGGCCGGCGACTGGTCCGTCCAGCGGCCCTCGCTCGCCCCCGGCGGCTGGGCCTTCGAGTTCGAGAACGACACCTACCCGGACATCGACGACACCGCCGAGGTGGTGCTCGCGCTGCGCCGGGTCGCCCACCCCGACCCCGCCAAGGTCGCCGCCTCCGTCGACCGGGGCGTGCGGTGGAACCTCGGCATGCAGTCCAAGAACGGCGCCTGGGGCGCCTTCGACGTCGACAACACCAGCACGCTGCCGAACAAGCTGCCGTTCTGCGACTTCGGCGAGGTCGTCGACCCGCCGTCCGCGGACGTCACCGCCCACGTCGTGGAGATGCTCGCCGCGGTCGGCCGGGCGCACGACCCGCGCACCCGGCGCGGCGTCGAGTGGCTGCTGCGCAACCAGGAGGCGGACGGCTCCTGGTTCGGCCGCTGGGGCACCAACTACATCTACGGCACCGGCTCGGTGCTGCCCGCCCTGGTCGCGACCGGCGTCCCCGCCGAGCACCCGGCGATCCGCCGGGCGGTGCGCTGGCTGGAGGACCGCCAGAACGCCGACGGCGGCTGGGGCGAGGACATGCGCTCCTACGACGACCCGGCGCGCTGGGCCGGGCGGGGCGAGTCCACCGCCTCGCAGACCGCGTGGGCGCTGATGGCGCTGCTCGCGGCCGGCGAGGGACCGGACGGCCGGGCCAACGCGGCGGTGGAGCGCGGCGTCGACTGGCTGGTGCGCACCCAGCTGCCCGAAGGCACCTGGGACGAGCCCCAGTTCACCGGTACCGGCTTCCCGTGGGACTTCTCCATCAACTACCACCTGTACCGGCTGGTGTTCCCGGTCACCGCGCTCGGCCGCTACCTGCACGGCAACCCCGCGGTCGGCCGCCCGGCCGGGGGCCCCGCCGGGATCGGGGCGTCCCGGTGACCGCTTCCCCGCTGCTGGTCCTGTGCGCGCTCGGCCCCGAGGTGTGGGCCCTGCGCGGCGGGGACTGGCGCGGTGCGGCGGGCGGCCCGCCCGTCGTGGTGCGGACCGGGGTCGGCCGCCGCCGGGCCTCACTCACCGTCAGAAGGCTGCTCACCGCCGCCCCGGGCGGCTACGGCGCCATCGTGGTGGCCGGCTTCGGCGCCGCCGTCGCGCCGGGAATAGCGCCCGGCGAGGTGATCGTTGCCGACGGGGTGCGCGATGCCGAGGGGAACCACTTCGCCGTCGATTCCGGCCCGGCGCTCACCCGGGCCCTGACCGTGCGCGGCCTGACCGCGCACACCGGCGTGCACCACACCGCCGACCACGTGGTGCGCGGCCTGGAGCGGCGCGCCCTGCACCTGCAGGGGGCGCTCGCCGTCGACATGGAGGCCGCCGCCGTACTGGCGGCCCTGCGCGAAATGCGCCCCGGCCTGCCCGCGGCCGTGCTGCGGGTGGTCGTCGACACGCCCGAGCGCGAGTTGCTGCGCCCGGGAACCCTGCCGGCCGGGGTCCGCGCCTGGCGCACCCTGCGCTCCACGGTGCCCGCCCTGGTCGACTGGCACCTGCGCGACGACCGGCCGCCGCGCGGCCGCCCCGCGCCCGCCGCCCTGAACCACCCCACATCCTCGACGCTCCCCCAGGAGGCGAGCTAGCCATGGCCATGCCGCTGCGCCAGACCGTGCGGGTCGGCACCTACCTCATGCAGCAGAAGCTCAAGCGGCGCGACAAATTCCCGCTGATCGTCGAACTGGAACCGCTCTTCGCCTGCAACCTGGCCTGCGAGGGGTGCGGCAAGATCCAGCACCCGGCCGGGGTGCTGAAGCAGCGGATGCCGGTCGCCCAGGCGGTCGGGGCGGTCCTGGAGTCCGGCGCCCCGATGGTCTCGATCGCCGGCGGCGAGCCGCTGATGCACCCGCAGATCGACGAGATCGTCCGGCAGCTGGTCGAGCGCCGCAAGTACGTGTTCCTCTGCACCAACGCGCTGCTGCTGCGCAAGAAGCTCGACAAGTTCAAGCCCTCGCCCTACTTCACCTTCACCGTGCACATCGACGGGCTGCGCGAGCGGCACGACGCCTCGGTGGCCAAGGAGGGCACCTTCGACGAGGCGGTGGCGGCGATCAAGGAGGCCAAGCGGCGCGGCTTCCGGGTGACCACCAACTCCACCTTCTTCAACACCGACACCCCGCAGACCATCATCGACGTGCTCGACTACCTCAACGACGAGCTCAAGGTCGACGAGATGATGATCTCCCCGGCGTTCGCCTACGAGAAGGCGCCCGACCAGGAACACTTCCTCGGCGTCGAGCAGACCCGCGAGCTGTTCCGCAAGACCTTCGCCGGCGGCCGGCGGCGGCGCTGGCGGCTCAACCACAGCCCGCTCTTCCTGGACTTCCTGGAGGGCCGGGTCGACTTCGAGTGCACCGCCTGGGGCATCCCCAACTACTCGCTGTTCGGCTGGCAGCGGCCCTGCTACCTGATGGCCGACGGCTACGTGCCGACCTACCGCGAGCTGATCGAGAAGACCGACTGGGACAAGTACGGCCGCGGCAAGGACGCCCGCTGCGCCAACTGCATGGCGCACTGCGGCTACGAGCCGACCGCCGTCCTCGCCACCATGGGCTCCCTCAAGGAGTCCCTGCGGGCGATCACCGAGACCGTCGGCTCCACCCGGAGCCGCTGAGCGCACCCGTCGGCGGCCGGCGCACCCCGCCGGCCGCCCCGTCCGGCCCGGGCCGCCGACCCGGGCCGGGCCACCCCGCGCGGCACGGCCACGGCGGGGCACCAGCGCACCGCTATCGAGTCGTGAGGTGAAAGCCATGTCACTGCTCTCCGGCGTCACGTCCCCGGCGGACCTGCGAACCCTCCCGGCCGCCGAGCTCCCCCGGCTCGCCGACGAGATCCGCGACTTCCTGATCGACGCCGTCACCCGCACCGGCGGCCACCTCGGCCCCAACCTCGGTGTCGTCGAACTGACCATCGCGCTGCACCGGGTCTTCGACTCCCCGCGCGACCGGATCGTCTGGGACACCGGCCACCAGAGCTACGTCCACAAGCTGCTCACCGGCCGCCAGGACTTCTCCCGGCTGCGCGCCAGGGGCGGCCTGTCCGGCTACCCCTCGCGCGCCGAGTCCGAGCACGACGTCGTCGAGAACTCGCACGCCTCCACCGCGCTCTCCTACGCCGACGGCCTGGCCAAGGCCAACCAGCTGCTCGGCCGCGACGACCCGGTGGTCGCCGTCATCGGTGACGGCGCGCTCACCGGGGGCCTCGCCTGGGAGGCGCTCAACAACATCGCGGCCGCCAAGGACCGCCCGCTCGTCATCGTCGTCAACGACAACGAGCGCTCCTACGCCCGCACCATCGGCGGGCTCGCCAACCACCTCGCCGCGCTGCGCACCACCCAGGGCTACGAGCGCTTCCTGTCCTGGGGCAAGGACGCGCTGCAGCGCACCCCCGTGGTCGGCCAGCCGATCTTCGACGCGCTGCACGGCGCCAAGAAGGGGTTCAAGGACGCCTTCGCCCCACAGGGCATGTTCGAGGACCTCGGACTCAAGTACCTCGGCCCGATCGACGGACACGACCTCGCCGCCCTGGAGTCCGCGCTCACCAAGGCCCGCGGCTTCGGCGGCCCGGTCATCGTGCACTGCCTCACCGTCAAGGGCCGCGGCTACCGGCCCGCCGAGCAGGACGAGGCCGACCGCTTCCACGCCGTCAACCCGATCGACCCGTACACCTGCCTGCCGATCTCGCCCAGCGGCGGCGTCTCCTGGACCTCGGTGTTCGGCGACGAGCTGCTGGCCCTCGGCGCCGAGCGGCCGGACCTGGTGGCGATCACCGCGGCGATGCTCCAGCCGGTCGGCCTGGCCCCGTTCGCCAAGGCCTTCCCGGAGCGGACCTTCGACGTCGGCATCGCCGAGCAGCACGCCGTCACCAGCGCGGCGGGCCTGGCCACCGGCGGGCTGCACCCGGTGGTGGCGGTCTACGCGACCTTCCTCAACCGGGCCTTCGACCAGGTGCTGATGGACGTCGCCCTGCACGGACTGGGCGTCACCTTCGTGCTGGACCGCTCCGGCGTCACCGGCAACGACGGCGCCTCGCACAACGGCATGTGGGACCTGTCGATCCTGCAGGTCGTCCCCGGCCTGCGGCTCGCCGCCCCGCGTGACGCCGACCAGCTGCGCGCCCAGCTGCGCGAGGCCGTCGAGGTCGACGACGCCCCGACCGTGGTCCGCTTCCCCAAGGGCACCGTCGGCCCGGCCGTGCCCGCCGTCGAGCGGACCGGCGGCGTGGACGTCCTGCTGCGCACCGGGGAGCTGCCGGAGATCCTGCTGGTGGCCGTCGGCACGATGGCCGGCGCCGCGCTGGACGCGGCCCGGCTGCTGCTCGCCGAGGGGTTCACCGCGACCGTGGTCGACCCGCGCTGGGTCAAGCCGGTCGACCCGGCGCTGCCCGCGCTCGCCGCCGGGCACCGGCTGGTGGTCACCGTGGAGGACGGCGGCCGGGTCGGCGGCGTCGGCGCGGCGATCGCACTGGCGCTGCGCGACGCGGACGTGGACGTCCCGGTGCGGGTGCTGGGCCTGCCGCAGGAGTTCCTCGGGCACGCCGCGCGTGGCGAGATCCTGGAGGAGGCCGGGCTGACCGGCACCGGGGTCGCCGCCCAGACCGCCGCCTTCGCCAAGCACCTGCTACCGGCCCGAGGACTACCGGACCGGGGACTTCCGAACCGAGGAGCGAACCAGCACCATGCCGGCTGACCCCGACAGCACCGACCGCCGTGACCGTCCGGGCGGCTTCGACCTGGCCGCCCTGCTCGCCGAACGCGGCGGCGAGCGGTACGAGCTGCAGAGCCGCTACCTGAACCCGCAGCTGACCCGGATGCTGCACACCATCGGCTTTGACAAGTACTACGAACGGGCCCGCGGGCAGTACTTCTACGACGCCGAGGGCAACGAGTACCTCGACATGCTGGCCGGCTTCGGCATCTTCGCGCTGGGCCGCCACCACCCGGTGGTCCGCTCGGCCGTCCAGCAGGTGATGGACCTCGACCTACCGGACCTGGTCCGCTTCGACTGCTCGCCGCTGCCCGGCCTGCTCGCCGAACGCCTGCTGTCGTACGCGCCCGGACTGGACCGGGTGTTCTTCGGCAACAGCGGCACCGAGGCGGTGGAGACCGCGCTCAAGTTCGCCCGGTACGCCACCGGCCGCAAGCGGATCCTCTACGCCGACCACGCCTTCCACGGGCTGACCACCGGCTCGCTCTCGGTGAACGGCGAGAGCGGGTTCCGCAAGGGCTTCGACCCGCTGCTGCCGGACACCGCGATCCCGCTCGGCGACCTCGCGGCCCTGGCCAAGGAGCTGAAGCGCGGCGACGTCGCGGCGCTGATCGTCGAGCCGATCCAGGGCAAGGGCGTGCAGGCGGCCCCGCCCGGCTGGCTGCGGGCCGCGCAGGAGCTGCTGCACGAGCACAAGGCGCTGCTGATCTGCGACGAGGTGCAGACCGGCGTCGGACGCACCGGCGACTTCTTCGCCTACCAGCACGAGGACGGCGTGCTGCCGGACCTGGTCTGCGCGGCCAAGGCGCTCTCCGGCGGCTACGTGCCGGTCGGGGCGACCCTCGGCAAGGGCTGGATCTTCGAGAAGGTGTACTCCTCGATGGACCGGGTGCTGGTGCACTCGGCCAGCTTCGGCTCCAACGCGCAGGCGATGGCGGCCGGCCTGGCGACCCTGGAGGTCGTCCGGGACGAGCGGGTGGTGGAGAACGCCCGCAAGGTGGGCGACCACTTCCGGGAGCGGCTGACCGAACTGGTCGACCGCTACGAGCTGCTCGCCGAGGTGCGCGGGCGCGGGCTGATGATCGGCATCGAGTTCGGCCGGCCGAAGTCGCTCAAACTGCGGACCGGGTGGACGGCGCTGCAGGCGGCCCGCAAGGGCCTGTTCGCCCAGATGGTGGTCGTCCCGCTGCTGCAGCGGCACCGGATCCTCACCCAGGTGTCCGGGGACCACCTGGAGGTGATCAAGCTGATCCCGCCGCTGATCATCACCGAGCGGGACGTGGACCGGTTCATGGCGGCCTTCACCGAGGTGATGGAGGACGCGCACCGGGGGAGCGGCCTGATGTGGGACTTCGGGCGGACGCTGGTCAAGCAGGCGGTCAGCAACCGCTGAGTCCGTACGGGGGGGGGGATCCGTGCGGGGGGTGGGAGGCCGGCACCGGCTTCCCACCCCGCGGGAGACACCGCGTCAGAGCTCGGTCCGGCGGCGCCGGATGACGACGACGAGATCGACGACGGCGAACAGGGTGAGGATTCCGCAGGCCACGGCGAAGCCGGTGAGGGTGCCCCGGCTCGGCGCCCCGAACGCGGGGGCGTTCGCGGCCCAGAACGCGAAGGCCGCGGTGGCCAGCGCGAACAGCGGGGTGAAGGTCAGCGAGAGCAGGTAGCGCAGCTTGAGGTCGCTGCGGGCGGTGGCGGGCTCGGTGCCGCTGCGCCACCGTCGCGGGGTGGTGGCGGGCATCCGCGGTCACCTCCCGGTGCTGCCGGTCCCCCCCGGCCCGTGCGGCCGGTTCCGCACGGGCGGTCTACGATTCCAGCGTACGTCCGCTGGGCGAGCCGGGGAGGGGCGATGACGGACACGGACGCGGAGGGCTACGCGGGGCTGCGGGTCGAGCGGGCCGAGGAGCTGGCCCGCCGGCACGGCTGGGCCTCGGTGCGGGTACTGCCGCAGGGGGCGGCGATGACCATGGACTATCGCGAGGGGCGGCTCAACCTCGCGGTGCGCGACGGGCTGGTGGTACGCAGCTGGGAGGGGTGAGCCCGGTCCCGGCCCCCCGTCGGCGCCGGGTGAGCCGGCCTTCGGCGGCCAGCACCAGCGGTTCCAGCAGCGGGAGCGAGAGCAGCACGAGCAGCCCGGCGGCCCAGCCGGCCAGGACGTCGGTGACCCAGTGGGTGCCCAGGTAGACGGTGGTGAGGCCGACCGACCAGGCGGTGGCGCCCGCCAGCAGCGCGCCGAGGCGCCGCCAGCGGACCGCCAGGTAGGCGAGCACGCCCCAGGTGACCACGGCGTTCGCGGTGTGGCCGGAGGGGAATATGGTGCCGCCGGAGAAGAGCTCGGGGGAGCCGACGTACCGGGCGTAGTGCGGGCCGAGCCGGCCGGTGACGATCTTGACGCCGCCGACCGTGAGGTTGAGCAGCAGCAGGGCGGCGCCCATCACCAGCAGCGGCCGGATCCGGCCCAGCCGGCGGGCGCGCCAGCCGAGCCAGGCGAAGGCGGCGAGGGCGGAGGGGCCGCGCTGGCCGGCCACCACCCAGTTGTCGAGCAGCGGCTGCAGGCCGGGCCAGTGCTCCTCGGGCCGGTACAGGCGTATCTTCCAGTCGAGGTCGACCAGCGAGGTGTCCAGCAGGACGGCGACGGCGACCAGCAGGTAGCCGAGCGCCGCGAGGCCCAGCAGGGCGGTCTGCCGGCGGCCGAGGGGCGGGCGGGCGGACCCTCGGCGGCCGGGGCGCGGGTGCTCGGGGCGGGTGGCGCGCGGGCGCTCGCGGCGGACGGTCGGGTGCTCGGGGCGGGTGGTCAGGGGCTCGGGGCGGCCAGGCTGTTCACTCGGCGCTTGCACGGCGGTGAACCTACCCGGCGACGCAGCGTGATTCCCTGTTCCATTCGGAATTCCCCGGCAAAGCCGTTCTCCGATCGGCCAAGGTCTGTTTCAGGACGATCCAACGGCGTTTTCGGATCGAATGTCCGTAAGGGGTTCGTGTGCTTTTCCCCAAGTTCGGGCAAAAAGAACGGGGCGGGAGACCGGACGCTCCGGTTCCCACCCCGTGGTAACCCTGTGTAGGTTCGGTGGCTCAGTCGAGGGGGCCGCCGGCCACGTAGAGGACCTGTCCGGAGACGAAGCCGGCGCCCTCCGAGGCGAAGAACGCGATGGCGTTGGCCACGTCCTGCGGCACGCCGACCCGCTGGACCGGGATCTGGGTGGCGGCGGCGGCCTTGAAGTCCTCGAAGTCCATGCCGACCCGGGCGGCGGTGGCGACGGTCATGTCGGTGGCTATGAAGCCGGGCGCGACCGCGTTGGCGGTGATGCCGAACTTGCCGAGCTCGATGGCCAGGGTCTTGGTGAAGCCCTGCAGACCGGCCTTGGCGGCCGAGTAGTTGGCCTGGCCGCGGTTGCCCTGGGCGGAGGACGACGACAGGTTGACGATCCGTCCGAAACCGGCGTCCACCATGTACTTCTGGACCGCCCGGGTCATCAGGAACGCGCCGCGCAGGTGCACGTTCATGACCGTGTCCCAGTCCGACTCGGTCATCTTGAAGATCAGGTTGTCGCGCAGCACGCCCGCGTTGTTGACGAGCACGACCGGCGCGCCGAGTTCGGCGGCGATCCGCTCGACGGCGGCCCGGACCTGGCCGGCGTCCGAGACGTCGGCGCCGACGGCGATGGCGCGGCCGCCGGCGGCGGTGATGCGTTCGACGGTCTCCCGGCCGGCCGACTCCTCCAGGTCGAGGACGGCCACCGCGTAGCCGTCGGCGGCCAGTCGCTCGGCGGTGGCGGCGCCCAGTCCGCGCGCGGCGCCGGTGACGACGGCGACCCGGGGGGTGGTGGTCTGCTCGGTCATGCTCGGTCTCGTCTCTCTCGGAGTAATCGGGCGTTGTTGCAGGTCAGTTGCAGATGGCCAGGGTTCGCAGCCCGCCCGGCCGGCGCCGGTCGCGCTCCGGAGTCGGCCCGCCGGACGGTCGGGCACGGGCCCGGGAACCCAGGAGACTCCCAGGAACCGCTCGGGGGACACCCGGGTTCCACCGGGCCGCTCCGGAGGTCGGATCCGCCCCGGTGGCCACACCCTACCGGCGGGTAGGGGGCTCGGCCAGGGTGAAGACGCAGGTGACCGTGGGTAAGGACCGACCGGTCGGCTTTCTCCTGCGAACGGGTTACCGGTGGGTCGGCACGGCGAGTAAATATGCCAATGTTGCCGAACCTGCGTCTACTATCCGCCCCTGCCTGCCAGCGAGGGCCCGCCGTTTGTATAGTGTCCGCCAGCAGCCACCGGCTGCACGGCTGGAGCGCCCTCCCGAACAGCGGGACGCCCACTCGCCGTTACTGCCCCACCCGGGTGTCCCACACACACCGGGTGTGACATCGGGACGGATACATGGTGCTGGGGGAGATCCCGACGACCCGCGTGTCCGCGCGACTGCAGCAGTCGCCCGGACACCTCATCCGCGTTGCACAGCAGGTCCACACCCGTCTGTGGTCCGAACACGTCGGAGCCGATCTCACGGCTCCGCAGTTCGCGGTCCTGCTGGTCCTCGCCCTCGAACCGGGCGCCGACCAGCGCACGGTGGGAGAGCGTGCCTCGCTCGACAAGGCCACGATGGCCGAGATGGTCGCCCGGCTGGTCCGGCGCGGCCTGGTGCTGCGGCGCCGAGACCCGGCCGACGGCCGGCGCAAGTTGCTCGCTCTCTCGCAGAGCGGGGCCCAGGCTGTCCGTGAGGCCACCGGCGGAGTGGTCCGCGTGCAGCGCACGCTCTTCGAGCCGCTCACTCCGGAGGAGCAGCTGGAGATCGTCCGTGTGATGGCCAAGATAGCCAGACTGGAACCGGCCCAGGTCGCCGTCCTGACGGACGCGCGACCGATGCTGGACGCCCAGCGGGCGATCGGCTACCTGATCCGGGTGAGCCAGCAGGTGCACACCAAGCTCTGGTCGGAGCACGTCGGTTCGGAGCTGACGGCGCCGCAGTACGCGGTGCTCGACGCGCTCGAACTGGAGCCGGGCGCCGACCAGCGCACGGTGGGCGAGCTGGCCTCGCTGGACAAGGCCACGATGGCCGAGATGGTCAGTCGGCTGGTCCGGCGCGGCCTGGTCCAGCGTCGCCGCGACCCCTCGGACGGACGGCGCAACCTGCTCTCGCTCTCGCCGGCGGGACAGGACCTGCTGCACCGCTCGGCCGCGGGCGTCGCCCAGGTCCAGCTGCTGCTGCTGGCGCCGCTGGAGGAGGACGAGCACGAGGCCGCGCTCGCGCTGATCGCCAAGGCGGCCCGGCTGTAGCCGGAACGTCGCGGCTGTCAGCCAAAACGATTCATCAGTCGGCCGCCGGTCGGTCGCCAGTCGTCCGCCGGCCGACCAGGGCCCGCCGGTCCCGGGCCGGTGACGGGCACCGCCCGTCAACGCGGTGAAGGCCGCCCTCCCCGAACGGGGGAGGGCGGCCTTCGCGTCGGGCACGGGTGACCGGTCCTCGGGCGGCCGGGGCCGCCGGGCGGGTCAGCTCCAGTCGAACTCCTGCGGGTCCGGGCCGATCCGGGTGCCGGTGGCGATGCCGGCGATCGCGGCGAGGTCCTCGGCGTCCAGCTCGAAGCCGGCGACGTCCAGGTTCTCCTTGATCCGCGACGGGGTGACCGACTTCGGGATCGCGATGACGCCGCTCTGCAGGTGCCAGCGGAGCACCACCTGGGCGACGGTGCGGCCGTGCTTGTCGGCGATGCCGGCCAGCGCCGGCTCGGACAGCAGCTCCTTGCCCTGGCCGAGCGGGCTCCAGGCCTCGGTGGCGATGCCGTGCCGGGCGTGGAAGGCGCGCAGCTCCTCCTGCGGGAAGTACGGGTGCAGCTCGACCTGGTTCAGCGCCGGCAGGAGCGAGGACTCCTCGACGATCCGGGTGAGCTGCTCGGTGCCGAAGTTGGAGACGCCGACCGAGCGGACCCGGCCGTCGGCCTTCAGCTGCTCCAGCGCCTTCCAGACGTTGAGGTAGCTGCCGTGCATCGGACGCGGCCAGTGGATGAGGTAGAGGTCGAGGTAGTCCAGGCCGAGCCGGTCAAGCGAGGCGTCGAACTCGCGCAGCACCGCGTCGCGGCCCTGCTCGCCGGACCAGTCGCGGGTGCCGGAGTTCCACAGCTTGGTGGTGATGTAGAGGTCCTCGCGGGCGACGGCGCCGCCGGCCAGGGCCTCGGTGATCGCCTTGCCGGTGCCGGACTCGTTCTCGTAGATCGCGGCGGTGTCGATCGAGCGGTAGCCGACCTCGATCGCGGTGCGGACGGCGGCGGTGGCCTCCGCGTCCGGCACCTGCCAGACCCCGAAGCCGAGCTGGGGGATCCGGGTGCCGTCGTTGAGCGTGACGCTGGGAATGTTGCTCACGGAAGGAGTGCCCTCTCCTGGTCGTCCATGCGGTTCTGTGGTCCTGATGGGGCAACCGGGGCGCTGGTCGGGAAGGTTCCCCGGCGGGGGAAATTTTCCGACGCGTGCTACCGGCGCGTGCACAACACTACGGCGTCGGCCGGGTGCCTGGAAAACCTGTTGCGCAGATCACATCCGAGTTGGCAGGCTCGCTGCCATGACCTCTTGACGAACCCACGGCCGTGACCCTACCGGCCGTCCTCCGCGCCCTCCGCCCGCACCGCCCTGCAACGGATCGTCATGCTGCTCAAAACCCTCCCCCTGGCCGATCCCGGTCGGCCCGAACTGTCCTCCCCCTCCGCCTTCCTGCGCCGGCTCCGGCGTGACCAGCGGAGCGGCCAGGTGCTCGCCACCTGCTGGGCGCTGCTGGAGATGGGCTGTCAGGCCGCCCTCCCGGTGCCGGTCGGCCTCGGCGTGCAGGCCGTCGTCGACCGGGACTCCGGCGCCCTGTGGCGGGCCGGCGCGCTCGCCCTGGCCCTGGCCGCGGTGTCCGCGGTCGGCACCGTGCTGCTGCACCGCCAGTCGGTCTGGAACTGGATCCACGCCGTCACGCAGGTCCGTCAGCTGGTGTCCCGTCAGGCCTCCCACCTCGGCTCCGGGCTGTCCCGGCGGATCGCCACCGGCGAGGTCGTCGCGGTCGGCAGCGGGGACGTCGAGAAGATCGGCTGGTACGTCGAACTCCTCGCCCGGCTGCGCGGCGCGGTCGCCGTCTGGCTGGCCACCGGCACCGCGGTGCTCGTCGTCCAGCCGACGCTCGGTCTGGCCGTCCTGCTCGGGGTGCCGGTGCTCGCCGCTTCGGTCTGGCCGCTGCTCGCGCCGCTGGAGCGCCGCTACGGCGAGCAGCGCGCCCTCGGCGGCAAGGCCACCGAGCTGGCCGCCGACACGGTGGCCGGGCTCCGGGTGCTGCGCGGCATCGGCGGCGAGGAACTCTTCCTCGACCGCTACCGGGCCGCCTCCCAGAAGGTCCGCGCCGCGGCCGTCCGCTCGGCCCGGATCCGGTCCCTGATGCAGGCCCAGCAGGTGCTGCTGCCCGGCCTCTTCGTGGTCGGCGTCACCTGGTACGGCGTCCGGCTGGCGGTCGACGGGCGGATCTCGGTGGGCGCCCTGGTCGCGGTCTACGGCGCCACCGCGTTCCTGGCCGCGCCGCTGCGGATCCTCGGCGAGGCGGCGCACGCCTGGAGCGTGGCCAAGGTCTCCGCCGGGCGCGCCGTGCGGGTGCTCTCGCTGGCCCGTACCGAGGGCGGTGCGGACGCCAGGCTCACCGACCCGGCCCGCTCCGACCTGTTCGACCCGCTCACCGGGCTGACCGCCCGGGCCGGCGAGCTGACCGCCGTGGTCTGCGGCGACCCGGACTTCGCCGGCGCGCTCGCCGAACGGCTCGGCGGGCACGTCCCGCCGGGCGAGGAGGGGCGGCCGCAGCCCTCTGTCCGCCTCGGCGGCACCGAGCTGGACGCCGTCCCGCTGGCCGAGGCACGGGCCGCGGTCCTGGTGCACGACAAGGAGCCGGTGCTGCTCTCCGGCACCCTGGCGGCGCTGTTCGACGTTCCGTCCTCCGGCCGGGTCGATCCGTGGGAGGCGCTCGCCGCGGCCCGCGCGCAGGACGTGCTGGACGCGTTGGCGGACGGCGCCCGGGCCCCCTCGGACGCGGCGGGAGGAGAGGACGTGATGGCGGCGGAGATCACCGAGCGGGGGCGCTCGCTGTCCGGTGGGCAGCGGCAGCGGCTGGCGCTGGCCCGGTCGCTGCTGGCCGATCCGCCGGTGCTGGTGCTGGACGAGCCGACCAGCGCGGTCGACGCGCACACCGAGTCCCGGATCGCCGCCGGGCTGCGGAAGAACCGTGAGGGGCGCACCACGGTGGTCTTCGCCACCAGTCCGCTGCTGCTCGACCAGGCGGACCGGGTGGTGCTGGTGCGCGGCGGCCGGGTCGCGGCGAGCGGCGTCCACCGCGAGCTGCTGCACGCGGAGCCGGCCTACCGGGCGGTGGTCACCCGCGCCGAGGAGCCGCCACCGGCGGGGGAGCCGTCATGAGGACCACCGCCGCCCGCAGGGGCGGGCACCGCAGCCTCATCGAGTCGAGGAGTGTCGCATGAAGCCCCCCGCCCACCAGGAGCAGCGGCCGGCCACCACCCTGCCGGTCGGCTCGCCCACCGCCGTGCGCGCGTACGTGCGACTGCTGGCCCGGCGTCACCGGGGAGCCTTCTCGGCCGTGGTCGGGCTGCACGCGGTGGCCACCGTGGCCGGACTGGTCGGCCCCTGGGTGCTCGGCACGCTCGTCGAGTCGCTGGCCGACGGCACCGCCGGGTCCACCCTCACCGTCGCCGTGGCCTGGTACCTGCTCGCGCTGGCGGCGCAGTCCGCGTTCACCTGGTGGTCGCGGCTGCGCGGCGCGGTGCTCGGCGAGCGGGTGCTGGCCGACCTGCGGGAGGACTTCCTGGTCCGCTCGGTGGCGCTGCCCACCGGCGTCCTGGAACGGGCCGGTACCGGGGACCTGGTCTCCCGGGGCACGACCGACATCGACCGGCTGGACAAGTCGGTGCGCCAGGCGGTGCCGGAGCTGGCCGTGGCGGTCGTCTCGCTGCTGCTGGTGCTCGGGGCCCTGGTGGTCACCTCACCGCTGCTGGCGCTCTCCTCGCTGATCGGCGTGCCGGTGCTGCTGGTCTCCTCCCGCTGGTACTTCCGGCGGGCCCCGCAGTCCTACCGCAGCGAGTCGGCCGGGTACGCGGCGGTGAACTCCGTCCTGGCCGAGACGGTCGACGCCGGGCGCACGGTCGAGGCGCTGCGGCTCGGCGAGCAGCGGGTCCGGCTGACCGACCGCAAGCTGACGGAGTGGCTCGCCTGGGAGCGGTACACCCTCTGGCTGCGCTCGGCCTGGTTCCCGACCATCGACGCGACGTACACGCTGGCCGTGCTCGGTCCGCTGGTGCTGGGCGGGCTGTTCGCGCTGCGGGGCTGGATCACCGTGGGCCAGCTGACCACCGGGGTGCTGTACGCCCAGGCCCTGGCGGCGCCGGCCGATCTGCTCCTGCGCTGGTACGACGAGCTGCAGATCGGCCAGGCCTCGCTGGCCCGGCTGGTCGGCGTCCAGGAGGTGCCGCGGGCCGTGGGCGACGACGAGGTCCGGCCGAGCGGGCGGCGGGTCGAGGCGCGGGACGTGCGCTTCGGCTACCGGGAGGGCGCCGACGTGCTGCACGGCATCAGCCTGGACGTCGCCCCGGGCAGCCGGGTGGCGCTGGTCGGCCCGTCCGGGGCGGGCAAGTCCACCCTGGGCCGGCTGCTGGCCGGGATCTACGCCCCCGGCCGGGGCAGCGTGACCCTCGGCGGGGCGGCGCTGTCGCGGATGCCGGCCGAGCGGGTGCGCGCCGAGGTGGCGCTGGTCAACCAGGAGCACCACGTCTTCGTCGGGACGCTGCGCGACAACCTGCGGCTGGCCGCGCCGGACGCCGACGACGCCGAGCTGCGCCGGGCGCTGGACGCGGTGGACGCCGGGGCGTGGGTGGACGCGCTGGAGGCCGGGCTGGACACCGAGGTCGGCAGCGGCGGCGCCGCGCTGACGCCGCCGCAGGCCCAGCAGCTGGCGCTGGCCCGGCTGGTGCTGGCCGATCCGCACACCCTGGTGCTGGACGAGGCCACCTCGCTGCTGGACCCGAGGGCCGCCCGGCACCTGGAGCGCTCGCTCTCCCGGGTGCTGGAGGGCCGGACGGTGATCGCCATCGCCCACCGGCTGCACACCGCCCACGACGCCGACGTGATCGCGGTGGTGGAGGACGGGCGGATCAGCGAGTACGGCAGCCACCCCGAGCTGGTGGCGGCCGGCGGCCCGTATGCGGCGCTCTGGCGCTCCTGGCGCGACGAGCGCTGACGGACACCGACGGACGCCGACGAACGCCGATGAGCACTGACGGAGGGTGACGGGTGGTGACCCGCACAGGACAAGACCGTCCGGTGCGGGCCACTCCCGGCCGCGTATACGGGCAAATGCGCCCAAGCACCCGCAGAATGCTCGGGTGACTAAGATTTCGGACTCCTCTGGTACCAAACGCGGCGAGATCGGCGGCATCCCCACCCGCTACATCGGGATCGGCGTCATCGTCGTCCTCGCCGCCTGGTTCCTGTTCGCCAACCTCGACAAGGTGCAGATCCAGTTCTGGGTGTTCACCGTGACCGCCCCGCTCTGGATCGCCCTGCTGGCCACCCTGCTCGCCGGTGTGGTGCTCGGCTGGCTGCTGAAGGGGCGGCGCGGGAAGTGAGCGCCGACGCCGGGCCGGTCTCGGCGTCCGGGCCCGGCGGCTTCACTCCGCTGATCGAGCTGCGCGGCGTCAACAAGCACTTCGGTTCGCTGCACGTCCTGCAGGACGTCGAGCTGACCGTCGGCCGGGGCGAGGTGGTGGTGGTGATCGGCCCCTCCGGCTCCGGCAAGTCCACGCTCTGCCGCGCCATCAACCGGCTGGAGCCGGTCGAGTCCGGCACCATCCTGATCGACGGCCGGCCCCTGCCCGAGGAGGGCAAGGGGCTGGCCCGGCTGCGGGCCGAGGTCGGGATGGTGTTCCAGTCCTTCAACCTGTTCGCGCACCGGACCGTGCTGCAGAACGTCTCACTGGCGCAGGTGAAGGTGCGCGGGCGGAGCAGGTCGCAGGCCGACGACAGGTCACGGGCGCTGCTGGACCGGGTCGGGCTGGCCGCGCACGCCGACAAGTACCCGGCCCAGCTGTCCGGCGGCCAGCAGCAGCGGGTGGCGATCGCCCGGGCGCTGGCGATGGAGCCCAAGGCCCTGCTGTTCGACGAGCCGACCTCGGCGCTCGACCCCGAGATGATCACCGAGGTGCTGGACGTGATGCGCCGGCTGGCGCACGAGGGCATGACGATGGTCGTGGTGACCCACGAGATGGGCTTCGCCCGCGCCTCCGCCAACCGGGTGGTCTTCATGGCGGACGGCCGGATCGTCGAGGACCGGGCCCCGGAGGAGTTCTTCAGCGCCCCGCGCAGCGAGCGCGCCCGGGACTTCCTCTCCAAGATCCTGAAGCACTGAGGCCGGGACCGTGCGGAAGCCCACCGCCCTCGCGGCCTCGATCCTGCTACCGGTCCTGCTGCCGGCGCTGCTGCTGTCCGGCTGCGGCAAGGCCGGCACCCCGCCGCCGAAGGGGCCGCAGCCCAGCGCGCTGCCCAGCTACCAGGTGGCGACCGGGACCCCGGCGAGCGGCTCGCCGACCCTGGCGGCGGCCCGCGCCCGCGGGCACCTGGTGGTCGGGGCCAAGGAGGACCAGCCCTACCTGGGCCAGAAGAACCCGGCCACCGGCGAGTACTCCGGCTTCGACATCGAGATCGCCAGGATGGTCGCCGCCGACCTCGGGTTCGGCCCGGACCGGATCGAGTTCCGCACCATCGCCTCCGCCAACCGCGAGACCGCGCTGCAGAACGGCCAGGTCGACTACTACGTCGGCACCTACACCATCAACGACAACCGCAAGAAGCTGGTCGGCTTCGCCGGTCCGTACTTCATGGCCGGGCAGTCGCTGCTGGTGCGCAGGAACAACAAGGACATCAACGGCCCGCAGGACCTGGACGGCAGGACGGTCTGCTCGGCGGCCGGCTCCACCCCGTACCAGCGGATCCAGAAGCAGTACCCGAAGGCGAGGCTGATCGGCTACGACACCTACTCGGCCTGCGTGGACAACCTGATCACCTCCCAGGCGGACGCCGTCACCACGGACAACACCATCCTGCTCGGCTACGCGGCCAAGGTGCCGGACGAGCTCAAGGTGGTCGGGCCGCTGTTCTCCCAGGAGCCGTACGGGATCGGCACGCCGAAGGACGACACCGTGCTGCGCGGCGCGCTCAACGACGCGCTGGCGCACCACGAGGCGAACGGCGACTGGAAGAAGGCCTACGACGCGACCCTCGGCCTGTCCGGGGTGCCCGCGCCGGCCCCGCCGCCGATCGACCGGTACTGAGGAAGGGCCGGGCTGTGAAGACACTGATCGACAACTGGTCGACCTACTGGGACGGCTTCCTCGGCACCCTGGAGCTGTTCGCGGTGAGCGCCGTGCTGGCGCTGGTGCTCGGGGTGCTGATGGCGGCCTTCCGGGTCT
Organism: Kitasatospora sp. NPDC057595; assembly: GCF_042800875.1. Classification (NCBI taxonomy): domain Bacteria; kingdom Bacillati; phylum Actinomycetota; class Actinomycetes; order Kitasatosporales; family Streptomycetaceae; genus Kitasatospora; species Kitasatospora sp. NPDC057595. The sequence goes on from NZ_JBHVGL010000021.1 coordinate 132,327, forward strand.
CGCCGGTGCGGCCGCTGCGGGTGTTCGGCACCACCTGGGTGACCCTGCTGCGCAACACCCCGCTGACCCTGCTGTTCTTCATCGTGGTGCTGGGCCTGCCGCGGTTCGACATCACCCTGCCGTTCTTCACCTTCGCGGTGCTCGCGCTCGGCTGCTACACCTCCGCCTTCGTCTGCGAGGCGATGCGCGCGGGCGTCAACACGGTGCCGGTCGGGCAGGGCGAGGCGGCACGGAGCCTGGGCATGACCTTCGGCCAGACGATGGGGCTGGTGGTGCTGCCGCAGGCCTACCGCTCGGTGGTGGCGCCGATCGGCAGTGTGATGATCGCGCTGGCGAAGAACACGGCGATCGCCGGCTCGTTCAGCGTCACCGAACTGCTCGGCACCTACCGGACCATCAACGAGCTCGGCTACAGCATCGTCTGGACCTTCGTCTGGATCGCCGTCGGCTACCTGATCATCACCCTGGCCATCAGCGCCGTGTTCAACCTCCTGGAACGACGAGTGGCGGTGTCGCGATGACGGCGGAATCCTCGGCGCTCTACGACATCCCCGGCCCGAAGGCGCTCGCCCGGCACCGGCTGTACGGCGGGATCGCGCTGCTGGCGATCGCCGCGCTGATCGGCTGGATCGTCTACATGCTCTTCCACACCCACCAGTTCACCGCGGCCAAGTGGACGGCCTTCCAGTACGAGGGTGTCCAGGACCTGCTGCTGCGCGGGCTCGCCAACACCCTCAAGGCCTTCGGCTGGACCGTGCTGTTCGCCCTGCCGTTCGGCGCGCTGTTCGCGGTCGGGCGGCTCTCCGACCACCGGGTGGTGCGCCTGCTCTCCACCCTGGTGGTGGAGTTCTTCCGGGCCATGCCGGTGCTGGTGATGATCTTCTTCATCTTCGTCGCCCTCAAGGTGGCCCCGCTCTGGGCGCTGGTGGCCGGGCTGGTGCTCTACAACGGCTCGGTGCTCGCCGAGGTGTTCCGGGCCGGCGTGGTCGCGGTGCCCAGGGGCCAGCGGGAGGCGGCCTTCGCGCTCGGCATGCGCAAGTCCCAGGTGATGGCGTACGTCCTGGCGCCGCAGGCGGCGCGGGCGATGCTGCCGGCGATCATCAGCCAGCTGGTGGTGGCACTCAAGGACACCTCGCTGGGCTTCCTGATCACCTATGAGGAGTTCCTGCACGCCGGCAAGCTGATCGCCACCAACCTGGACTACGACCTGCCGTTCATCCCGGTGGTGATGGTGATCGCGCCGATCTACATCGGCATGTGCCTGCTGCTCTCCTGGTTCGCCCACTGGGTCGAGCGGCGCAGCCGGCGCAGCCCGAGCGCGCGCGGCGGGGCCCCGGTGGCGCCGGCCGACGTGTCGATGGGGGTGCCGCCGGCCGCCCGGCCGTGACCGGGCGGGGTGGGCGGATGCGTCCGGGGGCGGACGGTTCGCCGGTAAACCATAGGTGCGGCCGAGGTCTGGATCGGTACCTCCAAACTCTGCTTATGATTGCCGGCAGCGACACGCTACGACGGCCGGGCGGAGGGACAGTGGAGCCGGTGTTCGACTCACGGCACATCAGGACCTTCCACGAGGTCGTCCGGGCGGGCTCCTACTCGGCGGCCGCCCGCGAACTCGGCTACACCCAGCCCGCCATCACCCAGCAGATGAAGGCCCTGGAACGCACCGTCGGCCTGCCGCTGTTCACCCGCGCCGGGCGCGGGCTGCGGCTCACCGAGGCCGGCGAGGCGCTCGCCCGGCACGCCGAACAGATCCTCGGCAGCCTCTCCGCAGCCCAGCAGCAGCTCGCCGCGCTCGGCCGGCTGCGCGCCGGGCGCGTGCGGGTCTGCGCCTTCCCCAGCGCCAACGCCACCCTGATACCGGAGGCGATGGCCCGGCTGCTCGCCGAGCACCCCGGCGTGCGGGTCGAACTCCTGGAGGCCGAACCGCCGGACTCGGTGCAGCGGCTGCTGCGCGGGGAGTGCGACATCGCGCTGGCCTTCCGCTATCCCGGCGCGCCCGCCGAGGTCCCCGACGGGCTGGACGAGATCCCGCTGATGGAGGACCTGCTGACCGTGCTGCTGCCGGTCGGCCACCCGCTCGGGCGCCGGCACGCCGTCCGGCTGGCCGACCTCGACGGCGAGCGCTGGATCGCCGGCTGCCCGCGCTGCCGGGCCAACCTGCTGCAGGTCTGCGCCGAACAGGGCTTCGCCCCCGACATCGTGTTCTCCACCGACGACAACCTCGCCGTGCAGAGCCTGGTCGCCGCCGGGGTCGGGATAGCGCTGATGCCCGCGCTGGTGCTCTCCTTCATGTGCCACCGCAAGGTCACCGGCCGGGCCGTCGAGCCGCACCTGCGGCGCCAGGTCAGCGCGTACGTGCTCCGCGAGCACCGGCGGATCCCGGCGACCGCGCTCGTCCTGGACCACCTGCGGCAGGCCGCCGCGGCCCGGGTGGGGTGCTGAACCCCCGCCGGACCTCCGGCCGAACCCCTGTCGCGATCCCCGTCGGCCACCCCGGAATCGATAAGCGGTGATGGGGGGAGAGCGAAAGAACCCTCCTTGGACGTGATGGGTCGGCGACGGCGACCCTGCTGGCATGACAACGTCAGCCACGGTCGGCGGCGGCCGGCTCACCGAGCGCATGACCGCGCTCGTCGGCGAGATCCGCGCGGTCGTGGACCGCGGCCTGCCCCCCGAGCTCACCGCCTACCTGGTCGGCGAACGGCTCGCCCCGCACCTGGGCGACGGCGAACTGCTCACCGCGGACCAGCGCGAGGGCGACCCCGGGCGCTACCGCCAGCACGTCCTGCACGCCGAGGACGACGGCTCCTTCTCCGTCGTCGCCCTGGTCTGGCTGCCCGGCCAGCACACCCCGATCCACGACCACGTCTCCTGGTGCGTGGCCGGCGTCCACCAGGGCCAGGAGAGCGAGACCCGCTACCGGCTGATCTCCGACGGGCGCGCCGCCCACCTCGTCGAGACCGAGCACGTGGTCGGCCCGGCCGGCACCGTCGCCGCCTTCGCCCCGCCCGGCGACATCCACCTGGTGCGCAACACCTGCACCACCACCGCCATCTCCATCCACGTGTACGGCGCCGACGTCTCCCGGCTCGGCACCAGCATCCGGCGCGTCTACCGGCTGCCCGCCGACGAGCGGCGGTGAGCCCCGGATGGCCCTGACCCTCCGGGACCGCGCGGTCCGCCCGACCCGCACCCGCGCCCTGCCCCCGCTCGGCGGGAACGCCCCCGGCCTGCTGCTCGCCGCGCTCGGCGTCACCGCCGCGATCGCCGTCCACCAGGCCGTGCCCGCCGTGCCCAAGCTCACCGCCGCCGTGCTGCTCGGTGTCGCCGCCGCCCACCTGCCCGGTCTGCGCCCGGTGGTCCGCGGCGTCGCCCGGCCCGGGCTGTCCACCGCCGGCAAACGGCTGATGCGGCTGGGCATCGTGCTGCTCGGCCTCAAGCTGAGTCTGGACGACGTGCTCGGCCTCGGCTGGGCCACCGTCGCCATGGTGCTCGCGGTGGTCGCCGCGACCTTCGCCGGCACCCTCTGGCTCGGGCGCCGGCTCGGCCTGCCCGGCGACCAGCCGCTGCTGGTCGCCACCGGCTACTCGATCTGCGGCGCCTCGGCGATCGGCGCGGTCAGCCAGGCCGCCGGGAGCGAGGAGGAGGACGTCGCCGCCTCCGTCGCCCTGGTCACCCTCTGCGGCACCCTGGCCATCGCCGTCCTGCCGCTGCTGCAGCACCCGCTCGGCCTGGACCCGGACGGCTTCGGCCGCTGGGTCGGCGCGAGCGTGCACGACGTCGGGCAGGTGGTCGCCACCGCGCAGAGCGGCGGGGCGGGCGCGCTGCGCGAGGCGGTGCTCGTCAAGCTGATGCGGGTGGTCCTGCTCGCGCCGCTGGTAGCCGGGGTCGCGGTGGCCGTGCGGCGCTCGCACCGGCGCGCCGGCACCGCGCCGGCGGCCGGGAAGAGGCCTCCGCTGGTGCCGCTGTTCGTCGCCGGCTTCCTCGCCATGATCGCGCTGCGGACCACCGGGGTGCTGCCCGAGCGGGCCCTGGCCCTCGCCGGGGAAACCCAGGAACTGCTGCTCGCGGCCGCGCTGTTCGGGCTGGGCAGCGCCGTCCACCTGCCGACCATGGTGCGCACCGGCGGCCGGATCGCGCTGCTCGGGCTCGGCTCCTGGGTGATGGTCGCGGGGGTCTCCTATGTCGGGGTGCTGGCCACGACGTGAAAATCCGGGGCGGCCGGCGCCGGTTGGGGCTATCGTCGGCCGGGTGGTCCGATGCGTCGGCCCGGTGGTCCCCAGGCCGTGCGGTCCCGGGGCCCGGCGGCCGCCCGGCCCGCGCGTCCGTGTCGCCGAGTACCGCGGAGGAAACCGCCGCATGTCCAGCGCACTGCCCGAACGGGACGGTTCCGCCGCCGTCGTGACGCTCGACCGGCGCGAGGGTCCGTTCGGGGAGGTGGTGCTGCGGCGGCGCGGCGGGGACTACGAGATCATCGCCAACGGCTGCTTCCTGATGGACACCGCCGACGGGCGCTCCGAACGGCTGCTGGTCCGGGCGGCGCTGGACGAACTGGACCGGGACGGACCGGTGGCGCGGCCCGCCGTGCTGATCGGGGGCCTCGGTGTCGGCTTCTCGCTGGCCCACGCCGCGGCCGAGCCGCGCTGGGGGCGGATCGCCGTGGTGGAGCGCGAGAGCGCCGTCATCGACTGGCACCGCGCCGGTCCGCTGGCCGCCTTCTCGGCCGGGGCGCTGGACGATCCCCGGGTCGAGGTGCTGCACACCGACCTGCTGGAGTACCTGGCCGGCGCCGACGGCGCCCGCTACCACGCGCTCTGCCTGGACATCGACAACGGCCCGGACTGGACGGTCACCGACGCCAACGCCGGGCTGTACGGGCCGGACGGACTGGCGGTGCTGATGCGGCGGCTGGAGCCGGGCGGGGTGCTGGCGGTCTGGAGCGCCCGGCCGTCGGCGGCCTTCGAACAGGCGCTGCGGGCGGCCGGCTTCACGGACGTGGTGACCCACGAGGTCGCGGTGGCCCGGGGTGTACCGGATGTCGTGCACCTGGCCCGCCGCGCGCGGTGAGCGCGTGACGGGCCAGGCGGTGGAGGGGCCGGGCCGCCCCCGGGCTACTTCAGACCGTTGTCCACCGCGGCCATCAGCTCGCCGTTCGGTGTGTCACCGTCGAAGGCCCAGACCATCGCGCCGGCCAGTCCCTGGGACTTGATCCAGGCGGTCTTGCGGGCGATCTCGGTGGGGTCGTCGTAGGTGTAGAAGACGTTCCCGTTGTAGATGTAGGCGTGGCCGGCCACCGGGTCGCGGTAGATGGTGTAACCACCGCTGGTGGCCATGTCCTTGAGCTTCTTGTAGTCCTCGAAGCCCGCCTCGTAGGTGCCCGGGCCGGGGCCCGTCGCGGTCTGGAAGAGGCCGTTGGTCGTGCCGCGCGGCACGCCCGTCCAGCCGCGTCCGTAGAACGGGATGCCGAGGGTGAGTTTGCTCTTCGGGGCGCCGCCGTCCACGTAGGCGCCGATCGCGACCTCGGAGCTGAACTGCCGGGCCGGCGGGTTCGGGTCGCCGGCGGCGACCTTGATGCCGGACTGCTGGTTGGTGACCATCTCCCAGCCGCCGTGGTAGTCGTAGCCCTGGATGGTGGCGAAGTCGAAGGCGCCGAACAGGCCGGGGACGTCGATGCCCGCCGCGATCTTGCCGGGGTCGGCCGGGAGGAAGGCGCTCAGCGTGTAGTGCTTGCCGGTGGTGGCGCCGAGGGCGTCCAGCTGGCGGCGGAACTCCTGGGCCAGCAGGACGTAGTTGGCCTTGTCGGCGGGCCGGAAGATGTTGCCGGCGTGTCCGTCGGAGTTCGGCCACTCCCAGTCGAGGTCGATGCCCTCGAAGATGCCCGCCGCGCTGCCCGCGCCGCCGCGGCCGTCGATCACCGGCAGGTTGCCCTTGATGTACATGTCGATGCAGGAGCTGACCAGCGCCTTGCGGGAGGCGTCGGTGGCCGCCGCGTCGGAGAAGTACTTGCTGTAGGACCAACCGCCCAGCGAGATCTGGATCTTGAGGTTGGGGTACTTGGCCTTGAGCTGCTTCAGCTGGTTGAAGTTGCCGGCCAGCTTCTGGTCCCAGGTGTCGGTGGTGCCGGCCACCGAGTTGCCGGCGTCCCAGCCCTTGCCGAAGTCGGCCCAGGCGTCACCGGCGCCGTCACCCGCGTTCGGGTCGTTCTCCGGCCCGGCCGCCTTGTTGGTGATGAAGCACTGCTTGGTGCTCGGGTGGATGTTGGCGAAGGCGTAGTTGACCACCGAGAGCCGGCCGGCCGAGCCGGAGGTGTCGAGCTGCTTCACGCTGTAGCCGCGGGCGTAGATGCTCCACTGGGTGAAGTAGCCGATCTTCAGCGCGCCGCCGGTGCCGCCCTTCTTGGTGCGCGCGGTCACCGAGCCGGAGGCCGGGGAGACGTTGCCGGCCGCGTCGCGGGCCTTGACGGTGAAGGTGTAGTCGGTGTCCGGGGCCAGGCCGCCGACGGTGCCGGAGGGGCTGGTGACCGTGGTGACCACGCCGTTGCTCGCGGCGATGTCGTAGGCGGTGACGCCGATGTTGTCGGTGCTGGGCGTCCAGCTCAGCGAGACCGAGCTGGAGTCCGAGCCGGTGACGACCGGGGTGCCCGGGGTGGTCGGCGCCTCCTTGTCCTCGATCGGCGGCGGGGTGGTGACGCTCACCGGGCCGGCCGCCGCCGAGCGGTTGCCCGCCGCGTCGAAGGCCTGGACGGTGAACCGGTAGGTGGTGCCGCCGGTCAGGCCCTGCACGGTGACGGCCGTGGTGGAGCCGTCGGTGGTGGCCACCTTGGTGCCGTCCTTGAACACGTCGTACCCGGTGACGCCGACGTTGTCGGTGCTCGCCGTCCAGGAGAGCGCCGCCGTGGTCTGGGTGACGGTGCCGGCCGTCAGGGCTCCCGGGACGGTCGGCGGGGTCAGGTCGTCGCCGCTGCCGTCGCACGGCTTGCCGTTCAGCTTGCAGTTCGCCGGCGGCTGGTAGCTGCCCGAGTAGGCGATGTTGAAGCCGACGTTGTAGGTGCCGCCGACCGGCAGGGTGGCGGCCCAGCCGGGGTTCTTCACCGTGACGTGGGAGGCCGCGGTGGTGTACGAGGCGTTCCACAGGCCGGCGACGGTGTTGCCGGTGGGCAGGTCGAACTCCAGTGTCCAGCCGTTGACCGGGGCGCTGGAGCCGTTGCTGATGGTGTAGCTGCCCTCGTAGCCGCTGCCCCAGTCACTGCCCTTGGTCAGGGTCGCGGTCACCGAGCCTGCGGCGGCCTGCGCGGCCGCGTCGGCGGCGGCGTCCGCGGCGGCGTGGGCCAGGGTGGCGGGGAGGGCTGCGCCGAGCAGGGGGACGAGCAGGGTTCCGGCCGCGAGCAGCGGCAGGCTGATCCGACGTCTGCGCATGGATGTGGCTCCTGTCCTGGGGGCCCGGGCAGGCCCGGACGCCCCGTTACCCGTGGGGAGGTGTCAGGTGCGTGGAGCAGCGTGCTCCGGGCCATGGGGGCGGCGCGGAACCGGTCCTCGGGCCGTCGGGGTGCCACGGAGGATCCTGTGCCGAGGGTAGGGAGCGGACGGGTGAACTGGCAATAGGTCTGTACCAGTTATCGATCGTGGACATGGCGGACGCGACCGGTGGAACCCGGTGGACCTGCGCCTTCGTCACGGTCCGCGGGTGCCGGGCGCTTTCCGGTGCCCGGTGCCCGGTGCGCGGATCGGGAGTCGGCGGGCGAGGTAGGGACGGGGACGGACGGGGCCGCCCGACGGTCGGTGCGTCGGGCGGCCCGCGTGCGGGGATGCCCGGCGCTCAGCCGAAGGGGTCGCGCTCCGGGGCCGCGGTGGGCGGCGGCGGGGCCGGGGTGGCGTCGGGCTGCGGGGCGAAGGGGTCGAAGTCCGGCGGCGGGACCATCACCGGGGTGCCCTTGGCGGGGCCGGCCACCGGGCCGGAGCCCGGGTCGGTGGCGGTAGTGACGGGGACGGCGGGCGGGGCGCTGGGCGGCGGGGGGACCGCGGTCGCGGGCCGGGGGGCCGGGACGGTGGTGCCGAACGGGTCGGCGGCCTGCTCCGCGGCGGTCACCGTGCCGAACGGGTCGGCGGCCGGGGCGGCCGAGGGCTGGGGGGCGGCGGCCGGCAGCGGTTCGGCGACCGGGGTCCCCAGGATGCCGAAGGGGTCGAAGTCCGGCGGGGGCACCATCACGGGCGTCCCCTTCAGCGGCTCCGGGGCCTCGGGCTCCTCCGGGGCGGTCGGTTCGGCGGCCGGGGTGCCGAGGATGCCGAAGGGGTCGAAGTCGGGCGGCGGGACCATCACCGGGGTGCCCTTGGGCGGGGCGGCCGGCTCCGCGGCCTCCTCGGGAACCAGGATCGGCTGGGCCGGGGTCGGGTCGGCGACCGGGGCGAAGGGGTTGAAGTCGGCCGGCGGGATGCGGACCGGCGTGGCGTCGTCCGCGGGCGCCGGGGGCATCAGGGGTGCCACGGGTGCCGGGGGAGCCGGAGGCGCGGCCGGGGCGGGCGCGAGCACGGGGACGGGGGCAGGCGCCGGGACGGGGGCAGGAGCCGGGACGGGCGCGGGCGCCGGGGCGACCGGGGCGGCGGGCACGCCGTCCCAGCCGAACTGCACGCTCTTCAGCAGCTCGGCGAAGACGTCCGTGTACAGCTCCCAGTCCTGCGGCTGGGCGGTGGTCAGCTGCACGCAGAGCACCGAGGCGCCGTCCGGCAGCGGTACGAACGCCTCCACCACCGAGGTGACCGCCCAGCGGCGCGCCCCGTCGGCGGCCAGCGGGCCCGGCACCGGGACGCTGCGGGCCTCGACCAGGACGGCGGCCGGTCCGGCGGGCAGCAGCACCGTCCAGACCTCGGCGTGCCGGCGCAGGGTGGCCAGTTCGGTCGCGAGTCCGGTGATCGGCAGCGGGTGGCGGGCCAGCGAGACGACCAGGGTCGCCTCGGTCGGCCGGCCGTCCAGGTGGAAGGCGCCGACGCCCGCGTAGACGGCGCCGGAGGCGGTGACGGTGTCCGCCAGGGCGGCGGCGATCAGCGCGAAGTCGCGGCGCTCGGCCGGGCCGGCGCCGCTGAACAGCTCCTCGGCGGTCTCGGCCAGGTGGGCGCTCAGCCCGGCGGCGGCCGCGCCGGTGGCCGGGGCGATCCCGCTGCCGGCCGGGACGCCGTCCACCGGGCCGGCGGGCACGGTGCGGGCGGAGACCCCGGGCGGGCCGTCGGGCGCGGTGAGCGCGTGGAAGCCCGGCGGGACGACCAGCCGGACCTCGGCGCCCGCGCCGGTGGGCAGTTCGACCGGCTGCCGGGTCTGCTGACCGGCCGCCAGCGCGGCCAGCGGAGCGGCGAACGCGGGGCGGAGCTTGGGGTCGGCGGGCTCACCGGTCACCGGCAGGCCGAAGCGCTCGGCGGTGGGCGGCTCGGCGGAGCCGCCCACCGCGCCGCGGATCGGGCCGGCGGCGCCGTAGCGGGACAGCAGCGCGCCGGTCGCCAGCGGGGCGAGCGCGGCCCCGGTGCCCGGGCGGGCGGTGCCGGCGGTGACCACGGTGCCGAGCCGGTCGACGGCGGTGTGCACCGGGCCGTTGGGCGCCAGCGGCAGGTGGAACAGGGTGCCGGCGGCCGGGTGCGCGACGGTCCGCAGGGCGGTCAGCGCAGCCGCGGGGTGGCGCGAGGTGCGGGCGCCGAAGAGGGCGTCGGTGAGGCTGCCGAGCGTCGCGGAGACCCGCTCCGCGGCTGCGAAGGGATTGGCCTCCGCGCTGAACTGGCCGTCCTGGGTCAACTGTTGAGCCCCCCGCTCTGCTCGCTGTGCGTCCGTGGTCCGTGGACCCCGGCCCGGGGGTGACCGGCGGGCCGTCAGATCCGTGCACATTCCTATCAGAGGCCGCCGACGGGGCAGAACCGGCCGTCCGGCGTCAGTCGGCGTCGGAGCCGGTGTTGTCGGCGGGGCCGGGACCGGGGCCGGGAGCGGGCTCGGCGGCCAGGCCGGTGAGGGCGCCGGCCAGGCCCGGTACGGCCAGCAGGCCGGCGAGGTCGCGGACCAGTCGCCCGGTCGGGCCGTCCGGGCGCTCGTCGGCGAAGAAGCCGGCCAGCTCGGCGGCCAGCGCGGGCTCCCGGGCGGCGGTCAGGGTGAGTGCCGCCACGAACTCCTGCACCAGGTGCAGCTGCAGCTCCTCCAGCGGCACCGAGCGGTCGGCCAGCCACTCCAGCGAGGTGATCTCGGCGTTGGCGATCCAGGCCCGGACGGTCAGCCGCAGCCCCGGGCTGGGCGAGGGCAGCGCCAGGTGGCCGAGGATCTGGTCGTGGGCGGCCTTGCGGACCTCGTCGATCACCGCCGAGGTGTTGGTGCTGGCCGTCACCGAACCGCCGCGCAGCAGCGCCGCGAAGCCGGGCCCGTGGCTCTGCACGAAGTCCAGGTAGCGGCCCATCACCCGGTACAGGCGCTCGGAGAGCGGGCCCTCGGCCGGCTCCTCGAACCGGGCCGACAGCTCCCGGCCGGCCCGGCGCAGCGACTCCTCGTAGATCGCCTGCTTGCCCGGGAAGTAGTGGTAGACCAGCGGCCGGGAGGCGCCCGCGGCGGCGGCGATGTCGTCGATCGACACCTCCTCGGGCGGGCGGTGGCTGAACAGCTCCAGCGCCACGGCGATCAGCTGCTCGCGCCGCTCGTCCACGCTGAGCCGCCGGCGCGGTCGCACGGCGGGCTCCGGACGGTCGCCGCGCGCGGGCGCGGACGCGGGGGAGGGGGCCGACGGCGTGCGGGATGCCATGCGCGCCACCCTATCCGCCCGGTCAGGCCGGGTGGTGCTCCAGGTAGCGGCGGTAGGCCTCCCGGCCGTCCGGGACGAACTCGTCGCGCTCCAGCCGTTCTGCCAGTTCGGCCGGGGTGAGCCAGGCGTGCCAGGCCACCTCGGACTCCTGCGGGGCCACCGGGCCGTCCCACTCGGCCTCGTGCACGTCGGACCACCAGGCCAGGCCGGCCCCGCGGAACAGGAAGCGGAACAGCGGGCGCGGGGCGATCCCGGTGACGCCCAGCTCCTCCTCGGCCTCCCGGACGGCGGCCTGCCGGTAGGTCTCGCCGGCGCCCACCACGCCGCCGACGAACATGTCGTGCGCCCCGGGCGCGAACAGCTTGGTGTCGGTGCGCCGGTGCACGAAGATCCGCCCGGCCGGGTCGCGCACCAGGACGAAGACGCACCGGTGGATCAGCCCGCGCCGGTACACCTCCCCGCGCGGTGCGGTCCCGGTCACCCGGTCGTGCTCGTCGACGACGTCCAGCAGCTCGTCGGCGGGATCGGTCTGCGGGGTTTCGGTCATGACCGACAGGTTAGGGTTTCCGGGCGATCGATGGACGTACGAACGACGAGGACGGCACGCGGTGGTCGAGATCTGGGGCGAGACGGCCGGGGGCTTCGAGCCGGTGCGGGAGGCCTTCGCCCGCAACTTCCGCGAGTACGGGGAGCTCGGCGCGGCGTTCGCGCTGTACGCCGACGGCCGCAAGGTGGTCGACCTGTGGGGCGGCGACGCCCGGCCCGAGGTCGGCGCGCGGCCCGCGCCGGCGGTGCCGTGGACGGCGGACACCGCGCAGGTGCTGCGCTCGGTCACCAAGGGTCTGACCGCGGCGACCGCGCTGCTGCTCGCCGAGCGCGGGCAGCTCGACCTGGACGCCCCGGTCGTCGCGTACTGGCCGGAGTTCGGGGCCGCCGGCAAGGGCGGGGTGCCGGTGCGCTGGCTGCTGTCGCACCAGGCCGGGGTGCCGGCCCTGGACGAGCCGCTGCGGCTGGAGGACGTGCTCACCTGGGAGCGGGCGGCGGCCGCGGTGGCCGCCCAGGCGCCCGCCTGGGAGCCCGGCACGGCGCACGGCTACCACCCGTACACCTTCGGCTGGCTGGTCGGCGAGGTGGTGCGGCGGGCGAGCGGGCGCTCGGTGGGCCGGTACTTCGCCGAGGAGATCGCCGGGCCGCTCGGCCTCGACCTGTGGATCGGGCTGCCGGCCGGCGCCGAGCCCCGGGTCGGCCGGCTGGTCGACCTGCCCGCTCCGCAGGCCGCCAGGACCGGTCCGAGCGGGCTGCGGCTGCGCGCCAAGCAGTCGGTGCGCGACGCCTACCGGAACCCGGACTCGCTGACCGCCCGGGCGTTCGCCTCGGTGCGGCCCGGGGTGGACCTGAACGACCCGGCGGTGCAGGCCGCCGAGATCCCCGGCGCGGGCGGGATCGGTACCGCGCGCTCGGTGGCCCGGTTCTACGCGGCGCTGATCGGCGCGGCCGACCGGCACGGCAGCGGCGGCGGGACGCTGCCGCCGCTGCTCGGGCCCGAGGTGCTGGCCCGCGCGGTCGGGCCGGTGGTCAGCGGCCCGGACCGGGTGCTGATCGTCAACTCGACCTTCGGGCTGGGCTTCTTCCGGCACGGCCCGACCTCGCCGATGGCCTCGCCGGCCAGCTTCGGCCATCCGGGCCGGGGCGGCTCGCTGGGCTTCGCCGACCCCGGGCTCGGGATCGGGTTCGGCTACGTCACCAACGGCATGCAGCCCGGCGTCACCGGGGACATCCGCTCGCGCACGCTGATCCGGGCGGTGCGGGAGTGCCTCGGCGCGGCCTGACGGGACGCCGGGCGGGATGCCTGACGGGAGGCCGCTCGGGACGTCGGAGGGGCCGGGTCAGGCCTGGCCGGTCTCGAAGTGGCTGATCCGGCCGTCCTCGATGGTGAAGCGCCAGGCGGTGCGCATCTCGCCCCAGGTCTCGTTGCGGTAGTCGGCGACCAGGGCCCGGCCGCCGTCGGACTCGGAGCGGACCTCCATGTGGCCGCGGACGGTGAAGATCTCCCGGTCGATCCAGTCCTGGAGGTCGCGGGCGGAGCCGTCGTCGGCCATGGTGGCGTCCGGGGCGAGCAGGTCGACGAAGGCCTGCCGGTCGCCGGCGTTGATCGCGGTGACGGCGGCGCGCACGGTCGGGTCGGAGAGTCTGGCGGGGGCGATGGTCATCCGGTCTCCCAGGAGTCGAAGCGGGTCGGGACTCCTGTTTAGGACCTCGGGCGCGACGCGCCGCGCATGTCGGCGGCGCGTCGGGGATTTACCGGTATTCATGTGCTTGGATCCCGATACGGGTGATTTGCTCACAGGGGTCCCCGGTCGGGCCACGGGGAGTGGCGTACGGAGTGGGAAGTCGGCGGGTCCGGCTTCCCACTCCGCGGTTGCGCCCGGGTGACCCGCCCTAGAACAGGCCGGTGGCCTGCGGGGAGTAGCTGACCAGCAGGTTCTTGGTCTGCTGGTAGTGCTCCAGGACGGCCTTGTGGCCCTCGCGGCCGATGCCGGAGTTCTTGTAGCCGCCGAACGCGGCGTGCGCCGGGTAGGCGTGGAAGCAGTTGGTCCAGACCCGGCCGGCCTGGATGGCGCGGCCCGCCCGGTAGGCGGTGGTGCCGTTGCGGGTCCAGACGCCGGCGCCGAGCCCGTACAGGGTGTCGTTGGCGAGCGTGATCGCGTCGTCGAAGTCCTCGAAGCGGGTCACCGCGACGACCGGGCCGAAGATCTCCTCCTGGAAGATCCGCATCCCGTTGACGCCCTCGAAGACCGTCGGCGTGACGTAGTAGCCGCCGGCCAGCGAGCCGCCGAGGTCGGCCCGTTCGCCGCCGGTCAGCAGCTTGGCGCCCTCGGCCTGGCCGATCTCGACGTAGGAGAGGACCTTGCGCAGCTGCTCGTCGCTGGCCTGCGCGCCGACCTGGGTCTCGGTGTCCAGCGGGTTGCCCTGGCGCAGCCCGCGCACCCGCTCCAGGCCGTCGGCGAGCAGCCGGTCGTAGACGGCGGACTCGATCAGCGCCCGGCTGGGGCAGGTGCAGACCTCGCCCTGGTTGAGGGCGAACATCGCGAAGCCCTCGACGGCCTTGTCGTAGAAGGCGTCCTGCTCGGCGGCGACGTCGGCGAAGAACAGGTTGGGGCTCTTGCCGCCGAGCTCCAGCGAGACCGGGATGAGGTTGCCGCTCGCGTACTGCGAGATCAGCCGGCCGGTGGTGGTCTCGCCGGTGAAGGCGATCTTGCGGATCCGGTCGCTGGAGGCGAGCGGGCGTCCGGCCTCCAGGCCGAAGCCGTTGACCACGTTGAGCACGCCGGGCGGCAGCAGGTCGGCGGTCAGCTCGACCAGCAGCAGCACGGAGGCCGGGGTCTGCTCGGCCGGCTTCAGCACGACCGTGTTGCCCGCGGCCAGCGCCGGGGCGATCTTCCAGACGGCCATCAGGATCGGGAAGTTCCACGGGATGATCTGGCCGACCACGCCCAGCGGCTCGTGGAAGTGGTAGGCCACGGTGTCCTCGTCCAGCTGCGAGACACCGCCCTCCTGGGCGCGCAGCGCGCCGGCGAAGTAGCGCATCTGGTCGACGGCCAGCGGCAGGTCGGCGCCCAGCGTCTCGCGGACCGGCTTGCCGTTCTCCCAGCTCTCGGCGACGGCGAGCTTCTCCAGGTTCTGCTCGATCCGGTCGGCGAGCCGCAGCAGTACCTGGGCGCGCTCGGCGGGCGAGGTGCGGCCCCAGGCCGGGGCGGCGGCGTGGGCGGCGTCCAGCGCGGCCTCGATGTCCTCCGCGGTGCCGCGGGCGACCTCGGTGAAGACCTCGCCGGTGACCGGGCTGGGGTTCTCGAAGTACCGGCCGAGGACCGGCGGCGTCCACTGGCCGCCGATCCAGTGCTCGTAGCGGGGGCGGTAGGCGACGATGGATCCGGGCTGTCCGGGGGGCTGGTAGACCGGCATGCTCTGGTGCCTCCTCGTGCGGTCGGGGCGCCGCCGCGGCGCGTGGGCGGCAGCGGGACACCGGGCCGCGCGCAGGGCGGCCCGGCGGAGGGTACGGACACACGCGCGGGCCGGGCGCCCCCCGTGCCGGGGACGTCCGCCGGTCAGCACCCTAACCGGCGGACGCCCGATTCGGCTACGGTCCGTGCGGCCCCGGTCGACGCAGGGTGGCGTGTCGCGACCGCCGGCCGCTCAGGCCGGCTGGTAGCGGCCGGTGCGGCGCTCCCAACTCAGGTAGCCCGCCAGCCAGGTGAGCAGGCCGTCGGCGTAGCGCTGGGCGACGATCCGCTCCACCCTGGCCAGGCCGAGCTCCCGGTACACGTCGGGCAGTCCGTCGTAGAGCTCCTGGCAGCGCTCCGCCATCAGCTGCGCCTCGGCCATCACCACGGCGCAGGCCTCCTCGGCCGAGCAGTCCCGCTCCCGTCGCACGATCATCACCAGGTTGTTGACGTCGCCGCGCGGCGCCTCCAGCGGGAACGAGCGCACGTCGTTGGTGAGCGAGGGGATGTCGGCGGCGAGCTGGCGCAACTGGCGCAGCACCGGGTGGTGCAGCACGGCCGGCGGTACCTCGAAGTGGCCGAGCCGCTCGATCATGTCGAAGATGGTCTCCATCGCGGCGGTGCCGCGCCGCAGCACCTGGTAGCCGGCCCGGTCCGGCGGGCGCGGGCTGATCCGCCCGGCCGCCTCGGCGGGGTGCGAGGCGAGATAGTACTCCCAGTTGTACGCGGCGCGCGCCTGCCAGCGCGCCGGCATGCCCCGGACGCTGCGCTCCCACAGGTCGGCGAAGGCGCTCTCCACGGGGGAGCCCCGGTCGGCCGGCGCGCCGTGCAGGACGGCGATCAGCCGGTCGCAGATCGGCGCGACCTCGGTGGGGCGGCGGCCGAGCGGGCCGTCGAACTGGTCGTCGAAGAGGAAGTAGAAACCCATGAGGTCGGCGGCGAGCGCGAGTTCGTCGGGTCCCGCGTCGGGGTAGCCGAGCGCGGCGAGGTCGACCACGTCCCAGTGCGCGTAGGACGGGTGGGTCGGATCGGGCAGCAGTGGATGGCGGGTCAGCCAGGCGCGGTGCAGTTCGGTGGCGTACGGCCCGTGGTCGCTGCGACGGTGCGGGAACGGAATCTGAAGTGAAGTGTCGTCAGACATCGGACTCCCGGAGCTGCGAAGGGTGGGTGTACTGATGGGTACTGCGGTGATCGACGGGGGAGTTGGGGCAGCGCTGTCGAATGGTGAAACGGGGTCATGACATGATCAACTGGCTACGCGGGGCGTAGAGTATCTGATGCAATGATCCGACGTTAGTGATATAGGGCAATTGCCCTCGGAGGGCCCTCCAAACCCCTCAACTCGCCCCCCGCCTGCGTGAATACGCTCCAATAGGCCCCCCGCGGCGCTAACCTCGGCTCCACGAGCACGGATCGGCGAGGCGGAGGCACGACGGTGACCGAGCGGGACAGGGATTTCCGGGCGGGGGCGATGCCCGGCGCGCGGGAGGCGGACGGCGCCCCCAATCGCATCAGACTGCGTGACCGCGACGCCGAACTCCGCTCCGCCGAGGCCGCGGTGGACAAGCTCTGCCGCGACTTCGCGGCCGGCGGCACCGAGATCGGCGAGCTGCTCACCTTCTCCGGCCGGCCCGGCATCGGCAAGACCAGTCTGCTGCACGAGGTCCGCCGGATCGCCAAGCTGCGCGAGGGCGCCACCGTCCTGTTCGCCCGCGGCGGCGAGCGCCAGTTCAACGAGCCGTACCACGTGCTGCGCCAGCTCCTGCAACCGGTCCTCGGCAGCCTGGAGCCCGGCGAGTTCAGCCAGGTGATGGGCACCTGGGAGGAGGTCGTCGGCCCGGCGATGGGCCTCAAGCAGCCCCGGAAGGGCGCCCGCCGGCTCGACCCGCAGGGCGTCCGCGACGGCCTCGACTTCGTCCTCACCCAGCTCGCCCCGCGGCGCGCCCCACTGGTGATGATCGTCGACGACCTGCACTGGGCCGACCTCGAATCGCTCGGCTGGCTGGCCCAGTTCGCCGTACGGGCCCGTGAACTGCCGGTCCTGCTGGTCTTCGCCTACCGCGACGACACCGCCGACTGGCAGCAGGAGACCCAGGAGCACCAGCGCGCGGTCGCCGCGCTCGCCACCCGCCGGCACCAGCTGAGCCGGCTGTCCCTGGTCGCGGTCACCGACATGATCCGCGCCGAACTCGGCGACAAGGCCGAGGACGCCTTCTGTTACGAGTTCTGGAACGTCGTCAACGGCAACCCCTTCGAGGTCGTCGCACTGCTCGACCAGGTCCGCGACCAGGAACTGGATCCCGTCGAGGAGAACTCCCAGCAACTGCGCGAACTCGCCGTCGACGCCACCGGGATGACCCTCAAGTCCTGGCTGGACCGGCTCGGCGCCGCCACCCTGCGCTTCGCCTGGGCTGCCGCGATGCTCGGCACCGACATCCGGCCCGACCTCGCCACCCGGATCTCCGCCCAGAGCGCCGAGGGCGCCCGCGAGTCCATCAAGGAACTGCGCAAGCAGCGTGTCCTCACCGCCACCCCGAACGGCAACCTCGAATTCGTCCACCCGCTGATCGCCAGCTCGATCTACAACACCATGCCCGAGGCCACCCGCACCGGCATGCACGGTGTGGCCGCCGCCGAGATCGAGAACGCAGGACTCGGCCTGCTCGCCGCCTCCCGCCACCTGGTGGAGACCTTCGCGGGCGAGGGCGACGACCGCACCGTCCGCAAACTGCGCAAGGCCGCCTCCGAACACCTGCTGATCGGCGCCCCCGAGGCCGCCCAGCGCTGCCTGCACCGCGCGCTCGCCGAACCCCCGGACGACCAGGACCGCGCCGAGGTGCTGTACGAGCTGGGCTGCTCCGCCCTGCTCACCGACCCCGTCGCCACCGTCAACCAGCTGAAGCTCGCGCTCGATCCGGAGGAGGGACCGCTGCGCCCCTCGATGCGGATCGACGCCACCTTCCGGCTCTCCGAGGTGCTGGCGCACAGCGGCGAACTGCGCCAGGCCGCCGTGGTCTGCCAGCAGGAGGCCGAACGCACCACCGGGGACCCGGCGGGCCGGCTGCGGCTGGAAGCCGCGTCGTTCATGTGGCACGCCTACCGCAAGTCCGAGGAGGACGGGCCGGCCCGCTCCGCCCGGCTCGGCGCGCTGTGCGAGAGCCTCACCGGACGGGAGGCGGCCGACCGGGCGGTGCTGGCCCTGCGGGCCTGGGACCTCACCCTGCGCGGCGAGTCCTCGGCCGAGGTGCTGCGGCACGCGGACCACGTCCTGGACAACGGCCGGCTGCCCAAGGGCCTCGGCTGGACCGACAACACCTGGGGCTTCGAACTGCCCGCCACCCTCGGCCTGTCCTACACCTACAACGACCGGATCGCCCAGGCCGAACGGCTCTTCTCGGACGCCATCGTCCAGTTCGAGGTGGCGGGCTGGAGCGGTGCCCACCGGGGCTTCGCCTACTTCCTGATGGGACTGGCCCGGTTCCGGCGCGGCCTGCTCGCCGAGGCCGAGGACTTCCTGCGCCGGGCGCTGCGGCTCTCCGAGCGGATCAGCGCCAAGCTGCCGCTCGCCTGGGACGCGGTCGGCGTGCTGATCGACACCCTGATCGCCCGCGGTCGCAGCCAGGAGGCCTGGGAACTCGCCCTGGAGTTCGGCTTCCACCCGCCGTACCACCCCACCGCGATGGTGCTGCCCGACGCCGCGTCGCTGTACGGCAAGCTGCTGCTCGCCGTCAACCGGCCCGCCGGCGCCGCCGCCGCGCTGACCGAGGCCGGCGCCCAGCTGGACCTGCGGGGCTGGCACAACACGGTCTGGGCGCCCTGGGCCGGACACCTCGCCATCGCGATCGCCGAGGACGAGCCGGAGCGGGCCCGCGCGTACGCCCGGCGCTCGGTCGTCGACGCCGAGCGCTTCGGTACCGCCTCGGCGATCGGCACGGCGCTGCGGCTGCACGCCCAGATCGAGGACGGCCAGCAGGCGGTCGAACTGCTGGAGCGGGCGGTGACCCACCTCGGCCAGTCGCCCGCGGGCTACGAGCACGCCGTCGCCCTGGTGGACCTCGGTGCCGCGCTGCGCCGGGTCGGCCGGCTGGAGGACGCCCAGGAGTACCTCTACCAGGGCATCGAACTGGCCCAGCACTGCGCGGCGGACGGGCTGGTCGAGCGGGCCCGGCGCGAGCTGGCCAACTACGGCCTGCGGCCCAACCGGCTCGGCGACGTCCGGGAGGCGCTCAGCCAGCCGGAGTGGGCCGTCGCCGAACTCGCCGTGCGGGGCGTGCCGCCGCAGCGGATCGCCGAGCAGCTCGGGCTCCCGCTCAGCCAGGTCAACTACCGGCTGGCCGCCGTCTACCGCAAGGCGGGCAGCGGCCCGGACGGCCTGGCCGCCGCGCTCGGCCTGCCGCCCGCGCAGCGGGACGGCTCCGACCCGGTCGACCGGCAGAGCGGGCCGGACACGCTCGGGGGCGGGTTCGACCGCGCGCGCTGACGCCGACGCACCGGCGGTCGGAGCGCACGGACGGCGCGCGGGCACTTGATCAGCGCCCCCGCGCCGTCCCACCCGGCAAGGACCCTTCTCCCGGATCCGTGCCGGGGCCGTCACCTGATCCGACGGATTCCGGGAGCCAGGCCCTAGGCTGACGCCGACCCGGTCCCGTACGAGGCCCGGACCCCGGCGAAGGGCGGGCGCGCTCCGGTGGCCCGCCAGTGAGGAGCAGGCCATGGCGACGCCCCCGGCGAACGGGCCGCAGACCACCACCGTGCGGCGCGAGCCCTTCGAACCCTCGGGCGCGGGCGCCGCGATCGAGCGGTGGACGCTGCGCGCCGGACCGTACGAGGCGAGCGTGCTCACCCTCGGCGCCACCCTGCACACCGTGGTCGCCCCCGACCGCGACGGCCGCCCCGCCCAACTGCTGCTCTCCACCGACCGGCTCGCCGACATCCTCGGCCCGGCCCGCCACTACGGCACCGTGGTCGGCCGCTACGCCAACCGGATCGACCGCAGCAGCGTCACCGTCGCCGGAGAGGAGCACCCGCTCGCCCCGACCGGCGGCGGGATCACCCTGCACGGCGGCCCGGACGGCTTCGCGCACCGGATGTGGGCGGCCGAGGAGATCCCCGGCGGCGTCCGGCTGAAGCTGCACAGCCCGCACGGCGACCAGGGCTTCCCGGGCGCGCTCGACGTCACCGTCGACTACACCCTGGACGCCGACGGCGAGCTGGCGATCGACTACCACGCGGTGACCGGCGCGCCGACCGTGCTCAACCTCACCAACCACGCCTACTTCAACCTGGCCGGCGAGGGCTCCGGCGACATCCTCGGCCACCTGCTCACCCTGGACGCCGACGGCTACACGCCCACCGACGAGCGGCAGATCCCGGACGGCCGGATCGAACCCGTGGCCGGCACGCCGTTCGACTTCACCACCGCCCGGCCGATCGGCAAGTCGGTGCACGACGGCCACCCGCAGCTGACCGGGCCCGGCGGCTACGACCACAACTGGGTGCTGCGCCGGCGCCCGGCGGACGGCACCCCGGCCCCGGCGGCGCGACTGGAGGACCCGTCCAGTGGCCGGACCCTGGAGGTACTGACCACCGAGCCCGGCATCCAGGTCTACACCGCCAACAAGTTCCACGGGGCGGTCACCGGCGCGAGCGGGGTGCCCTACGGGCCGTTCGCCGGGATCGCGCTGGAGACCCAGCACTTCCCGGACTCCCCGCACCACCCGGCCTTCCCGAGCACCGAGCTGCACCCGGGCGAGGAGTTCCGTTCGACCACCGTTCTGCGGTTCGGAACGACCGGCTGACGGGG
This sequence comes from Kitasatospora sp. NPDC057595, assembly GCF_042800875.1. Classification (NCBI taxonomy): domain Bacteria; kingdom Bacillati; phylum Actinomycetota; class Actinomycetes; order Kitasatosporales; family Streptomycetaceae; genus Kitasatospora; species Kitasatospora sp. NPDC057595. Next base: position 152,890 of record NZ_JBHVGL010000021.1, read on the forward strand.
GCGCTGCAAGGATCTTTCACCACGGAGGGTGGCCCCGGCGGCCTCGGCCGGCCGGGGCAAACCGGACAAGACGCCACAATGCGGCCGACCATGACTACCGTGCGGCAACGCGAAGGACACGTGGGCGTAACGATCGCCCTTTCTTGCAGAAACTTGCTGCAAGGGGTTTCCGTCGCTGTCACCCCGCTGTTAACTTCCTTGCGGGCCCGGCGGCAGCAACGGTGCGGTCGGCGCGAGGCAAGGCAGCCATTATGCGCCTGTCTCCGAACATTTCGGGCACCCCCCACCCTCCAAGGAGTTCAAATGCGGCGTGGCATCGCGGCCTCTGCCCTCGTTGTGGCCCTCGCGGTCTCGATGGCTGCCTGTGGCAGCAGCGGCTCCAGCTCGGACGGCAAGGCCGACGGGCCGGTCACCCTCACCTACTGGGACACCTCGAACGCCACCAACGAGGCGCCGAACTACCAGGAGCTCGTCAAGAAGTTCGAGGCCGCCAACCCGGGCGTCAAGGTGGACTTCGTCAACGTGCCGTTCGACCAGGCGCAGAACAAGCTCCAGACCGCGATGGGGGCCAAGGGCGCCCCGGACGTCTTCCGCGCCGAGGTCGGCTGGACCGCCGCCTTCGCCAAGGCCGGCTACCTGGAGCCGCTGGACGGCACCCCGGCCGCCGCCGACGCCGCCAAGTTCCAGCCCAGCCTCGTCCAGCAGGCCTCCTACGAGGGCAAGCTCTACGGCGTGCCGCTGGTCACCGACACCCTCGGCCTGCTCTACAACAAGGACCTCTTCGCCAAGGCCGGCATCACCGCCGCCCCCACCACCTGGGACGAGCTCAAGACCGCCGCCGCCGCGGTCAAGGAGAAGGCCGGCGTCGACGGCTTCTGGCTGAAGGCCGCCGACGGCTACTACGCGATGCCGTTCCTGTTCGGCGAGGGCACCGACACCGTCGACGCCAAGGGCAAGAAGATCACCGTCGGTGGGCCGGAGGCCGTCAAGGCCGTCGAGACCTACAAGTCGATGTTCACCGCGCCCGGCACCGTCAAGGCCGACGTCACCACCGACGCCTACGCGCACATGATGGACGCCTTCAACAGCGGCAAGGTCGCGGCGATCATCCAGGGCCCCTGGGAGATCACCAACATCTACAAGGGCTCCGCCTTCGCCGACAAGGCCAACCTCGGCATCGCCCCCGTCCCGGCCGGCGCCGCGGGCAAGGCCGGCGCCCCGACCGGCGGCCACAACATCGCCGTCTACGCCGGCGCCGACAAGGCCCACAAGGCCGCCGCCGAGAAGTTCGCCGCCTTCATGACCTCGGCCGAGAGCCAGGCCTTCGTCGCGCAGAAGAACTCCACCCTGCCGACCCGCGACGACGCCTTCACCCCCGAGGTCAAGGCCGACCCCGGCATCGCCGGCTTCCAGGCCGTGCTGCCGAGCGCCAAGCCGCGCCCCGAACTGCCCGAGTACAGCTCGCTGTTCGCGTCGCTGGGCACCAACCTCGGCAAGATCGTCCAGGGCACCGCGACCCAGGACGGCCTGAACACCGTCGCCACCGACTACGCCAAGCTCCTCCCGGGCTTCGCCAAGTAGTCCCCTCCCCGCCGTCCGGCCCGCCGCCTCCCCCCTCGGCGGGCCGGACGGCCGGACCCGTAGCAGCAGTCGCCGAAGCGAGGCGGCGGACCTCCCCCCGAGAAGGTGTCGAACCATGTCAGTCGCCGTGCAGGGCGCCACCGGCCAGGGCAGCCGGCAGCGCGATCCGCGTCCGGGCCTGATGGAGCGCCTCAAGCGCTCGTACGCCAAGCACTGGTACGCCTACGCGATGATCACGCCGGTCGTGCTCGTGCTCGGCGTCCTGGTGCTCTACCCGCTCGCCCAGGGCTTCTGGCTCACCCTCACCGACGCCAACAGCCTCAACGCCGCCCGGAAGATCGGCGCCAACGAGATCCCCGCGAGCTACCACTTCGTCGGCTTCGACAACTACGCCGACATCCTCTGGGGCCCCGGCTCCTACGACCGCTTCTGGTCGCACTTCGTGTGGACCATCGCCTGGACCGCCCTGTGCGTCGGCCTGCACTACACCATCGGCCTGGGCCTGGCCCTGCTGCTCAACCAGAAGCTGCGCGGACGCGCCGTCTACCGGATGCTGCTCATCCTGCCCTGGGCCGTGCCGACCTTCGTCACCGTCTTCTCCTGGCGGCTGATGCTCGCCGACGGCGGCGCCGTCAACGGCGTGCTCGCCGCCCTGCACCTGCCCGAGCCCGGCTGGCTGGACGACCCGACCGCGCAGAAGGCCGCCGCCGTGCTGGTCAACACCTGGGTCGGCGTGCCGTTCATGATGATCTCGCTGCTCGGCGGCCTCCAGTCGATCCCCGCCGAGCTGTACGAGGCCGCCGAGATGGACGGCGCCACCGCCTGGCAGCGCTTCCGCCACGTCACCCTGCCCGGCCTGCGCACGGTCTCCTCGACCGTCGTCCTGCTCGGCGTCATCTGGACGTTCAACCAGTTCGCCGTCATCTTCCTGCTGTTCGGCAACGGCGCCCCCGACGCCCAGCTGCTGGTCACCTGGGCCTACCGGCTCGGCTTCGGCCAGCAGCCCCGGGACTACGCCCAGTCCGCCGCCTACGGCGTCATCCTGCTCTCCATCCTGATCGTCTTCACCGGCTTCTACCGCCGCTGGCTCGCCCGCAACGAGCGGGCCGAAGGCTGACCCCGGCGAACCCCGCGACCACGAAGGAGGCACCCCCGATGAGCACCACCACCGACCGACCCACCCCCCTCACCGCCCGGCCCGCGGCCCCCGCCGCCCGGCCCGCCAAGGCCCGCCCGCGCGGCGCGAACGGCCCGCTCGCCCGGACCCTGATGCACGGCGCGCTGATCCTCGCCAGCCTGATCGCGCTGTTCCCGGTGGCGTGGATCCTCTACGTCTCGTTCGGCCCGGACAAGACCGACTACCTGCACCCCGGCGAGATCATCGACAAGCTGACCCTGGCCAACTACCGCACGGTGCTGTTCGACACCGACTTCTTCCGGTGGTTCGGCAACGCCTTCCTGGTCTCCGGCGTCACCACCGTGTTCGGCGTGCTGATCGCCGCCTCCACCGGCTACGCCGTCTCCCGGATGCGCTTCCCCGGCCACCGCCCGCTGATGTGGTCGCTGCTGGTCACCCAGATGTTCCCGATCGCGGTGCTGATCGTGCCGATGTACACGATCCTCTCCGAGCTCGACCTGCTGGACAGCTACCTCGGCCTGATCCTGGTCTACTCGACCACCACCGTGCCCTACTGCGCGTGGCTGATGAAGGGCTACTTCGACACCGTCCCGGTGGAGATCGACGAGGCCGGCCGGGTCGACGGGCTCACCCCGTTCGGCACCTTCTGGCGCCTCGTGCTGCCGCTCGCCCGCCCGGGCCTGGCCGTCGCCGCGTTCTACTCCTTCCTCACCGCCTGGGCCGAGGTCGCCTTCGCCTCCACCTTCATGCTCAGCTCCGACAAGTACACCCTCGCCGTCGGACTGCAGACCTTCGTCAGCGAGCACGACGCCCAGTGGAACCTGATGGCCGCGACCGCCGTTCTGATCGCGATCCCCTCCTCGGTCCTCTTCTACCTGGTGCAGCGCCACCTGGTGACCGGCCTGACCGCCGGCGCCTCGAAGTCCTGACCGACGTCCCCGCCGACGCCCCGACAGCTCCGCCCGCCACTTCCCAAGGGATACCGTCCATGACCCAGAACCTGGCCGACACCTCCCGGCCCGCCGCCGACGCCACCGCTCACGAGGCCGGTGCCGCCGCGGACCGAGGCTGGTGGCGGGACGCGGTCATCTACCAGGTGTACCCGCGCAGCTTCGCCGACTCCAACGGCGACGGCATGGGCGACCTGCCCGGCATCCGCAGCCGCCTGCCCTACCTGCGCGACCTCGGCGTGGACGCCGTCTGGCTCTCGCCGTTCTACGCCTCCCCGCAGGCCGACGCCGGCTACGACGTCGCCGACTACCGCGCCGTGGACCCGATGTTCGGCACCCTGCTGGACGCCGACGCGCTGATCCGCGACGCGCACCGGCTCGGCCTGCGGATCATCGTGGACCTCGTCCCCAACCACTCCTCCGACCAGCACGAGTGGTTCAAGCGCGCCCTGCGCGAGGGCCCCGGCTCCCCGCTGCGCGACCGCTACCACTTCCGCCCCGGCAAGGGCGAGAACGGCGAACTGCCGCCCAACGACTGGGAGTCCATCTTCGGCGGCCCGGCCTGGACCCGCACCCGGAACCCGGACGGCACCCCCGGCGACTGGTACCTGCACCTGTTCGCCCCCGAGCAGCCCGACTTCAACTGGGACAGCCCCGCCGTCGCCGACGAGTTCCGCTCCATCCTGCGCTTCTGGCTGGACATGGGCGTCGACGGCTTCCGCATCGACGTCGCCCACGGCCTGGTCAAGGCCCCCGGCCTGCCCGACCTCGGCGGCGCCGACCAGCTCAAGCTGCTCGGCAACGACGTCATGCCCTTCTTCGACCAGGACGGCGTGCACGCCGTCTACCGCAGCTGGCGCACGATCCTCGACGAGTACCCGGGCGAGCGGATCGGCGTCGCCGAGGCCTGGACCCCCACCGTCCAGCGCACCGCCAACTACGTGCGCCCCGACGAACTGCACCAGGCCTTCAACTTCCAGTACCTGGGCACCTCCTGGGACGCCGCCGAGCTGCGCGCGGTGATCGACCTCTCGCTCGACTCGATGCGCCCGGTCGACGCCCCCACCACCTGGGTGCTCTCCAACCACGACGTCACCCGGCACGCCACCCGGTTCGCCAACCCGCCCGGCCTCGGCACCCAGATCCGCACCCCCGGCGACCGCCCGCTCGGCCTGCGCCGCGCCCGCGCCGCCACCCTGCTGATGCTCGCCCTGCCCGGCTCCGCCTACGTCTACCAAGGTGAGGAACTCGGCCTGCCGGACGTCACCGACCTGCCCGACGAGGTCCGCCAGGACCCGTCGTTCTTCCGCCAGGCCGGCCAGGACGGCTACCGCGACGGCTGCCGCGTCCCGATCCCGTGGTCCGGCACCGAGGCCCCGTACGGCTTCGGCCCGACCGCCGGCGGACCGTCCTGGCTGCCGCAGCCCGCCGAGTGGGCCGGGCTCAGCGTCGAGGCGCAGACCGGCGACCCGACGTCCACCCTGGAGCTGTACCGCTCGGCGCTGGCCCTGCGCCGGGCCCGCCCCGAACTCGGCGCCGGCACCGACGTCGAGTGGCTGGACAGCCCCGAGGGCACCCTGGTGCTGCGCCGCGGCTCCTTCGTCTGCACCGTCAACACCACCGGAGCCCCGGTGCGCATACCGGCCCCCGGCCGGCTGCTGCTCACCTCCGCCGACGCCGACCCGGTGGTGGCGGACGGCGAGGCGGTGCTCGCCGCGGACAGCACCGACTGGTGGGCGGTCTGACGTGGTTGCAATAGGCTCTGGAACCGTGACTACGGCGCGACTCTCAGACATCGCGGCGCAGGCGGGGGTCAGCGAAGCCACCGTCTCCCGCGTGCTCAACGGCAAGGCCAACGTCTCGGCCACCACCCGGCAGACCGTGCTGGCGGCCCTGGACGTGCTCGGCTACGAGCGGCCGACCCGGCTGCGCCGGCGCAGCGCCGGGCTGATCGGGCTGATCACCCCGGAGCTGAGCAACCCGATCTTCCCGGCGCTGGCCCAGGTGATCGAGCAGGCGCTCAGCCGGCACGGCTTCACGCCGGTGCTCTGCACCCAGACGCCGGGCGGCTCGACCGAGGACGAACTGGTCGAGATGCTGGTCGACCGGGGCGTGGCGGGCATCGTCTTCGTCTCCGGTCTGCACGCCGACTCCACCGCCGACCACGACCGGTACGCCCGGCTGGCCGGACGCGGGGTGCCGTTCGTGCTGATCAACGGCTACAGCGAGCGGATCGACGCGCCGTTCATCTCGCCCGACGACCGGGCCGCGATGTGGATGGCCGTCCAGCACCTGGCCGAACTCGGCCACGAGCGGATCGGCCTGGCGGTCGGCCAGCAGCGGTACGTGCCGGTGCTGCGCAAGATCGAGGGCTTCACCGCGGCCATGCGCGAGGTGCTGGGGTTCACCGCGCAGGAGGCGCAGGGGCTCGTCCACCACACGCTGTTCAGCGTGGAGGGCGGGCACGCGGCGGCCGGGGCGCTGCTCGACAAGGGCTGCACGGCGATCGTCTGCGGCAGCGACATGATGGCGCTCGGCGCGATCCGCGCGGTCCGGCAGCGGGGTCTGTCGGTGCCGCAGGACGTCTCGGTGGTCGGCTTCGACGACTCGCCACTGATCGCCTTCACCGAGCCGCCGCTGACCACCGTGCGCCAGCCGGTGGAGGCGATGGCCACCGCGGCGGTGGACGCGCTGCTGGAGGAGGTCGGCGGGAACGCCGCGCAGCGCGGGGAGTTCATGTTCCAGCCGGAGCTGGTGATGCGCGGGTCGACCGGCGCCCGCGCGCGCTGAGCGGACCCGGGAGAGGGCCCGGGAGCAGGCTGCTCCCGGGCCCCTTCGGTGTGCCCGGGTCCTTCGGGGGTCCCGGGCTCCTCGGCCTTCCCGGGCTCAGCCCTCCTGGGTGTTCGGACGCTCCTGGGAGACCCGGTGGCCGTCGGCGGCGTCGCCGGTGCGGGTCCCGGTGCGCCGGCCCCGCTCCAGGTAGTCGCGGAGGATCAGTTCGACGGCGTCCTGCGGGCTCCTGGTGCCGGACAGCGTCATCACGTCGATCGCGAGATTGGCGTCGAGCGAGACGGTGACCTGTGCCATGGTGACTCCTCCTCGGGTGCAGGGCAGCAGCATGCCCGCCGCGGCCCCGTTTGGCCACGGCCGTCCGGCGCCCGGACCCGCCCCGGCGCGTCCGCGCAGGCCGAAGCCCCCGGGGAGGAGCGGCAGGACTCTCCCCGGGGGCTTCGGCGCGGCAGGTGCGGCAGGTGTGACGGTGTGGCGGGGTCAGACCCGGCCGGCGAAGTCCGGGGCCCAGTTGGCGACGGTCTGGACGCGCACGCCCGAGCTCGGGTTGGCGGCCTCGACGTACTTGCCGTCGCCGATGTAGAGCGCGACGTGGTAGACGCCGGAGTCCTTGCCGTTGTTGGACCAGAACAGCAGGTCGCCGGCCTTGAGGGCGTCCAGCGAGACGTGGGTGGACGCGGCGGCCTGGTCGGCGGCGATACGCGGGACGGAGATGCCCGCGGCGCGCAGCGCGGCCTGGGTGAGGCCGGAGCAGTCCCAGCCGCCGTTGCCGGTGCCGCCGTAGACGTAGGCCTGGCCGACCTTCGACTGGGCGAAGGCGACGGCGGCGGCCATGCTGCCGGTGGCGGTCGGGGCGGGGGCCGGGGTCCCGGCCTGCGCGGCGGGCTTGGTCGCCGGCGGGGTGGCCGGGGTCTGGGCCTGGCCCTGGGCGCCGCCCTGGTCGCGGTTGAACCAGTCGAAGCCCTGGCCGGTGGCGCGCTCGCCGAGGGTCAGGTGCTGGCCCGGGTAGATGGCGTGCGGGCCGTCGGTCAGGGTGGCGCGGTTGAGCTCGTACAGCCGCTGCCAGCCGCCCTGGACCTGGTGCCGGTCGGCGATGGTGGACAGCCAGTCGCCGGCGACCACGGTGTAGTCCTCGGCGGCCTGCTGACCGGCCTGCTGACGCCACTGCCGGCTCTGCGGGGCCGCGGCGGGCTTCTCGGCGGGCTTCTCGGTGGGCTTGGCGGCCGGGGCCGGGGTCTGGGCGGCCGGCGTGGTGGCGGCGGCGGAGGAGGTGTCCACCGCGGCCGGGGCGCCGCCCTTGGTCAGACCGGCCTGGACCGAGCAGACCGGCCAGGCGCCGGGGCCCTGCACGGCCAGGACCTTCTCGGCGATCGCGATCTGCTGGTCCTTGGTGGCCAGGTCGGCACGCGCGGCGTAGCCGGTGCCGCCGAACGAGGCCCAGGTGGAGCTGGTGAACTGGAGGCCGCCGTAGAAGCCGTTGCCGGTGTTGATGCTCCAGTTGCCGCCGCTCTCGCACTGGGCGACCTTGTCCCAGGTGGCGACGGAGGCGGCCGAGGCGGTGCCGGCGGTCAGGCAGGGGATGGTGAGGCCGATGCCCGCGACGCCGAGGGTGGCGATCGCGCGACGGGTACGGCCGGACAGTCGGGTGCCGTTGGTGGGCAGCATGAAGACGCGGTCCTCTCCCACGCCTGCGAGGTGAGCTGTCGGATTCGGGCTGGAGTTGCCCGGCCGCGCTGTGGACGCGGCTTCACCCCTAGCCCCGGGCCGGTCCGTGGACCGGTCCTGGGCGAACTACCTGTGGTTCCCCCGCTCCTGCCGTGGTGCATTGCGCTGCCAGTGCGCCCGACGGCAGGACTCGGCGTCGCGGACGAACTGGGTCCGTGTGGCCACGAACGGGGAGCACGTTAAGCAGAGGCGCGTTCAAACCGCAAACATGTGTGACTCTCGTCACGGTTTACGAAATCCCGGCCGAATGGCCGCCCTTCATGATCAGAAATGACCGATTTCCCGCAACGCCGGTGGCGGCCAATGCAACTGCCTATGCTTCAGAGCGTCGGCGGCACGCCGGCACGCCGCAGCCGTCCGGGGAGAGGGCTACGCACCGATGGGCATCGACGAGGAGCCGGACGCCTCCCGTCCGGCCGTTCGGCCGGCTGGAGCGCATCGCCGGGCAAAGCACCGCAGAGCGGACATCCCACCCGAACCGACCCGAACTCACCTGACCCGCCGGGCATTACTGCGCTGGCTCGCCGTCGGCACCGCCTTCGCGGCGATCAGCGGGGAGGAGGTCCTGCGCCGCTCGCTGACCGGCGAGACCCGGCTCGTCACCCCGGCCGCCGTCATCGGGACGACCCCGACCGAGGCCGCTGGACCGATGGGCCCCGACGGCGGCCACGGCGGCGCCCCGACGGACGGCAGCGGCCCGCCGGTCGGCGGAGCCCCCGAACAGCCCGCCCCCGCGCCCACCGTGGACCAGGGCGGACGCCGCTGGTCGGACCGGGCCGGCTGGGGCGGCAACCCGCCCGGCCCGCGCGGCGCCGTACGGATCACCGACCGGGTGCTGCTCGACACCGACGCCGAGGTCGGCTCCCTGCTGGTCGAGCCCGGCGGCGCGCTCACCTTCGCCGCCGACCGCACCCTCACCCTCGCCGCCGCCGGCAACGTCGAGGTCCGCGGCGCCCTCGCCCTCGCCCCCGACGGCACCCACGTCCACACCCTGCGCTTCCCCGGCGTCGACGAGAAGCGCTTCCAGGGCGACGGCATGAAGGTGGTCGACACCGACGTCGGCCTCTGGGTCACCGGCGCGGGCTACCTGCGGCTGGACGGCGCCGCCAAGACCGCCTGGGTCCGCGCCGAGGGCGAGCTCAGGGCCGGCGACACCGCCCTCGCCCTGGCCGCCCCGCCCGCCGGCTGGCTGCCCGGCGACGAACTCGCCGTCACCCCGACCGGCCCGCCCGACCAGGAGGGCTTCGCCGACCGCTACGACCTCGTCACCATCCGGTCCGTCAGCGGAACCACCGTCACCCTGGAGACCCCGCTCAAGCACCCCCACCCGAAGGTCGCCGCCGGAGGGGGCGTCACCGTCGGCGCCGAGGTGCTCAACCTGACCCGCAGCGTCCGGGTCGAGGGCACCGCGAAGGGCCGCAGCCACGTCCACCTCACCAGCTCCCGCCGCGCCGACGTCCGGCACACCGCGCTGCGCTGGGTCGGCCCGCGCGCCGACACCAAGGAGACCTGGAAGGGCGCCGACGGCACCGCCCCGGTCACCGCGCCGGTGCTCGGCCGCTACGGCCTGCACTTCCACCGGCTCGGCGACGCCGCCCGCGGCACCGTCGTCGAGGGCGTGGTGGTCCGCGACGCCGGCAGCCACGCGTACGTCCCGCACGCCAGCCACGGCATCACCTTCCGCGGCTGCATCAGCCACGAGACCTGGGAGGACGCCTACTGGTGGGACGGGCCGCTGGACACCCGCACCCCCCAGCAGCCCTCCGACGACATCGTCTACGAGTCCTGCGTGGCCTCCCGCACCCTGCTCGAACCCAACCCCCGCGCCTACCGGCTGACCGGCTTCAACCTCGGCGCCGGCACCGGCGGCAAGGCGCTGGACTGCGTGGCGGTCGGCGTGCGGGGGGCCAACGGCGCCTCCGGTTTCGAGTGGCCGGAGAACAGCGAGGGCGTCTGGACCTTCCAGCGCTGCCTGGCCCACAACAACCTGCAGGACGGCATCTTCGTCTGGCTCAACGCCAAGCAGCACCACGTCGTCACCGAGTTCGCCGCCTACCACAACGGCGGCTGGGGCATCGAGCACGGCGCCTACCTCAACGACTTCGACTACACCGCGAGCGTGCTCTACGGCAACGCGGCCGGGGGAGTGGCCCTGCACGCGCTCGGCCGGGACAAGGGCACCGTCTTCGACGGCCTGCTGATCGACGCCGCCGGGCACAGCGACTTCGCGGTCTCCACCACCCGGCACGAACTCGCCGGAGAGTCCGTCACCTTCGGCCGCTGCCGCTTCACCGGCTACCGCCGGGCCGGGATCGCCTTCCGCGCCGGGGCCGACGGCAAGCCGGACGACCTGCTGGTGCTGGACTGCGAGTTCGGCGGCAACGAACTGTGGCTGGACCCGGAGGCCGGGCCGCCCAAGAACATCCTGCTGCGCCGGGCCGGCTCCACCGAGGTGCTCCAGGTGCGCCGGGCCGGTGAGGAGGGCACCGCCCAGCCGCGGTGGAACGCCGCCGCGGCCGTGGTGCCCACCCTGGCCGGCCAGTCACGGCCGGTGCAGGTGCCCGCGCTGCGACTGAAGGACGCCGCCGCGCCCACCACCCGGGTCGGCCGGTAGACGCCGAGGGCCCGGAGCGGACGAACCGTTCCGGGCCCTTCGCACGGCGGCGTCGCGCGGTGGGTGCTACTGGGCGGCGTGCCGGCCGGCGGCGCGCGCCGCGCCCTCCTCGGCGCCGGCCCCCTCGGCCCCGTCCTCGGGGTCGAAGGCCGGCAGGGTGGCCAGGTAGGTGGAGGCGACCAGCTGGCCGACCGCCTGGTACGCGCCCAGCGGCGCGGCCGACGGGCAGCCGGACTCCTCGGCGGCCGCGGCGAGCAGCTCGGCGTCCGCCTCGGGGCCGATCACCAGCGGGGCCAGCGCCGGGTTCTGGGCACCCATCTCCTTGAGGTGGGCGACGGCATCCGCCACCGAGCCGGGCACGTCCAGTGCGGCGGCGACCACCGGTACCGCGAGCCGGGCGGCCAGCAGCATGCCGGTGATGCCGGCGGCGTCGGCGGCGACCTGCCCGCCGACGGTGGTGAGCACCACGCCGTCGGCGGCGGTCGCGATGGCGAACAGCCGGGCCCGGTCGGCGCGGGCCAGTCCGGCCTCGGAGAGGCGGACGTGGACGGCCTCGGCGAGCAGCGGGTGCGGGCCCAGCGTGTCGGTCACCGGGGCGCCGTACTCGGCGGCCAGCGCGTGCAGTTGGGGGAGGAAGTCGTGCGGGCCGGGCACCAGCGGCACCACGACCGGCGCGGGCAGGCCGGCCTCGGCCGCCTCGGCCAGCAGCTCGGCCACGGTGCGCTCGCCGCCCGCCTCGCCCTCGGTGCCACCGGAGGGCAGGTAGCCGGCGGCGGTCCGCACGCCGTTCTGCTCGCTGCGGACGATGGACAGCAGCTCCTCGACGACGGGCCGGGATTCCGGCCCGGCGGCCGCGGGGACGGCGAGCAGCAGGGCCGGGGAACCGGCCGGGATCTCGGGGCGCTCGGGACGGCGGTGGCGCCCCCGCGCACGGGAGCCTGGAGTGCGGACGGGCAGTGGCGCGCCCGGGATGGCTGCGGTGCTCATGGCGGAGATCGTAGGACATCGGTCCGCCCGTCCCGCAGTCGGCTGCCGAACCGAGAGGGGCGGCCACCGTGAAAACCGGACATAACCGACCCTCGGGCGGCAGTTCTCCCGGTACCCGTTCAGATGCGCCGGAACGGGAACCGCGTTGCCGGTCCGGCGCGTGAGATGTCTCACAGCATGCGGGCGACCTGACGGAGGGTCACGGAAGGGCGACTCCGGGCGTTCGAAGATCAACAATCGGCGGGTGACCGCCTACGGGCGGTTATCGGCGGCTTGCCGATTCAGTCGGCTTTGTCCGTTTACGTACCGTCAGGCGGGCGCCTTGTGAAGAGTTCCGGTTCGGTGTCGAAAAGGCCGTGCACCTGCAACGTCCCGTGCTGATGCACGTGCACTGGAGCTATCATCACGTCAAGTGAGGCGGTGTGCCGGGCCAGTACGGGGCCGGCCCGTCCGTTCGGCCGGGGCCGGGGCGCCGAGCCGAACGACCCACTCCGGAGCTCTTCGGGAGATTTCTATGCACGACACGCACGACACGTTCGACACGTCCGACACGTACAACGGGATGGCCGCGACCGACCTTGAGGGCGTGGTCTGGCAGAAGAGCCTGCACAGCAACTCCCAGGGCAACTGCGTCGAGTTCGCCGCGCTCCCGGGGGGCGAGGTGGCGATGCGCAACTCGCGGTTCCCGGACGGTCCGGCGCTCATCTACACCCGCGCCGAGATCGCCGCACTGCTCCTGGGGGCGAAGGACGGGGAGTTCGACCACCTGGCGGTCTGACCGGCCGCCGGCTTCACATCGGGGGGCCGTCGTGGGTGCTGACACCACGACGGCCTTTGTCTTTTCCTGAAGGCCTCGCCCGGAGCCGTCGTTCCGGGCCGCTGCCGCAGGGCCTTCGCCGCGGAGCCTTCGTCGCGCGGTCCCGTGCGGACCGCCGCCGCACGCGGATCACGACGCCGCCACCACCGGTGGGCCGCCGGTGCCCGCTGCCCGAGGGCCGCCGGTCGCCGCTGCCGGGGTGCCGTTCGCCGTACTGTGGTGATTCCGCGCGCTCGCGCCGTCGGACGCGATGCCGTCGGACACGATGCCCTCGGGCGCCGGTCAGGCCGAACGCCGGTGCCGTCCGCCGAACTCGCCCACCGGGGCGGGCGCCAACCGCTGCGCCTCCTCGGCCTCGAACAGCGCCCAGACGACCTTGCCGCTGCCCAGCGGGTGCCAGCCCCAGGAGCGGCTGAACGAGTCGACCAGGTGCAGGCCCCGGCCGGACTCCGCCACGAAGTCCGCCTCCCGGGCCACCGGGCCGGCGCTGCTGGGATCGCTCACCGCGCAGACGATCTGGGGGGCGCGGTGCACGAGGCTTATTCGGATCGGCAGCCGGCTCTCCGCCGCCGGATGCGTGGGAAAGTCGTAGTCGTCCGCCGCGGTGGGACACGCGCCGATCGCGTGCCGCAGCGCGTTGGTCACCAGCTCCGACGCCACCAGCGCGACGTCGTCGAAGAGCTCGCCCAGCCCCCAGCGCTGCAGGGCGGTCCTGGCGAAGTCGCGCGCGGTTCTCACAGCCTCATAGCGGGGAGCGAGCGTACAGGTGACCACATGGGGGTCGACTGCCAAGGCCGTTCCGGTGCTCATGAAGAGCTCCTCCCATAAGGGGGCGGACACGGCTGGACCCGCCGGGGTCATGCCGGTCACCTCCGACTCGCTCGGCCGCGCGGCCGCCCCTCGACCAGGCGCGCGCGCACGAGGGCCCGGAGGCGCGGGGGCGCTGCCGGGCCGGTGCACGGAATCGCGCGTGGGGTCGACGCGGAGCCCGCGGGATTGCCAGGGATGTGCAGGTGCACGTGCACCATCGTGCTCTGCGCTCACTGCAGATGCAAGAGTCGATTCACGTGCAGTCGTTCAAATGGCATATGCAAGCGCCGGATGCACGTGCATCCTGGTGCATGGAGTGCAGAACTGATAGGAACATCCGTCAGTATCGGCACCGTGAGCGCTCAACTGATGGCAGACTGTGCGCTGTTTGCCCTAGGTGGAGGTTAGGACCGCATGACCACAGTTCAGCCGGGCGGCGGCTCGATGGTCCGCCGGATCCTCCTCGGCTCCCAGCTGCGCCGGCTCCGCGAGACGCGCGGCATCACCCGCGAGGATGCGGGCTACGCGATTCGCGCCTCCGAGTCCAAGATCAGCCGCATGGAACTCGGCCGGGTCAGCTTCAAGGAACGCGACGTCGCCGACCTGCTCAGCCTCTACGGCGTGGACGACGGCCTCGAACGCGAGGCTCTGCTCGGCCTGGTCCGCGAGGCGAACAAGTCGGGCTGGTGGCACAGCTTCAACGACGTCCTGCCGGGCTGGTTCCAGACCTACGTCGGCCTTGAGGAGGCCGCTGCCCTCATCCGTACCTACGAGGTCCAGTTCGTCCCCGGCCTGCTCCAGTCCGAGGAGTACGCACGGGCGGTTTTCGGCCAGAGTCGGCCGGTGATCAGCGAGGAGGAGGTCGAGCGCCGGGTCAGCCTGCGCATGCGCCGCCAGAAGCTGCTCACCGAGGGCAACAGCCCGCGGCTCTGGGCGGTCATCGACGAGGCCGCGCTGCGCCGGCCGGTCGGCGGGCCGAAGGTGATGCGCGGCCAGGTCCAGTACCTGATCGACGCCGCCGAGCAGGCCAACGTGGTCATCCAGGTCATGCCGTTCCGCTTCGGCGCGCACGCGGGTGAGTCCGGTGCGTTCACCATCCTGCGCTTCCCCGAGCAGGACCTCGCCGACGTGGTCTACCTGGAGCAGCTGACCAGTGCGCTGTACCTGGACAAGCGCGACGACGTGGACGCCTACATCCAGGTCATGGAACGGCTCTGCGTGGACAGTCTCACGCCCGAGCGCACCATCGACCTGCTGTCCTCGATCCTGAAGGAGCGCTGAGCGCGAGCCGGGAGCAGGCCGGGAGAACGGGAGCCGGGAGACCGGGGACCGGGGAGCCGGGAGGCGACCGGAGCACGACGGGGAGCGGCCGCCGGCCGCCGCGGGTCAGCCGCGGGCCGGCGGCCGTTCCCGTTCCGGCGGGAGCGGCTGCGGCGGGCGGCCCAGCTGCCAGGGCAGGTCGTAACGGCGGAACAGGTCGGCGCGGATCGGGGCCAGCGGCAGCTCCGCCCCGGGCAGCAGCACGCCTATGCAACCGCCCATCAGCGCACTGCGCAGCACCGCGTGCTCGGCCGCCGGGTCGGGCGCCCCCCAGTCGCGCAGCAGCCCCTGGAGGAGGGCGCCGAGCCGCTGCTGCTCCGGGTCCTGGACGAAGGCGCCGGTGTCCGGGTCGAGGATCAGCGCGAGGTGCGAGCGCATCACCCGCGGGTGGTCCATGGCCAGGCCGAGCACCGCGTCGATGGCCCGGGCGAGCCGGGCCTCCGGGCCCGCGTCCGGGGCCAGCTCGTCGAGGGCGGCGGAGAGCGTCTGGTGCATCATCCGGTGGGTCGCGGACTGCATCAGCAGCCGTTTGCCGTCGAAGTAGTAGGACAGCAGCCCGCGCGCGAGTCCGGCCCGCTCGGCGATGTCGGTCAGCGTCGTCCCGGCGTATCCGCGCTGGTCGACCAGTTCGACGGTGGCCCGCATGATGCGTCGCCGGGAGCGCTGACGCATCTCCTCATTGACCGAATCCCCGCGAGGTGCCATCGTGTCTGCTCCGTACGTTCGTTGGCTGGCGGCCAATATACTGGCCGGGCCGACGGGCGAACCGCGGTGTCCGGCCCTTGGCCGTGCGGTCCGGTTCGGTTCGTACGGAGGCGCCGGCCCTACCAACACGGGGGTTTGGTAGAGCCGGCGCCCGGTCCGACGGCGAGGGCCGGACGCGGGTGCCGGGAACCCCGGGTCGGGGACCGGGCCGACCGTCGTCCGGTGCTCGGCGGTCAGCTCTTGCTGAGGATCTCGTCGCGCCGCTCAGCCAGGCCTTCCCGGCTTACTGACGGATAATCATAGTCCAGTACCGGCAGGGGAGTTGCCTTCTTCCGGCGGTCGAGCACGGCGCCGGTCACCGCGATCAGCAGCCCGACCAGCGCGACCCCGGTGACGAAGAGCAGTGCGGGCCGGTAGCCGTCCAGCTGGGCCTGGGCGCTGGTGCCGCCGCCGTTGCCGGCGGTGATGATCGCGGTGGCGCCGGCCAGCACGACCGCGGTGCCCACCTGGATCGCGGTGTTCACCAGCCCGGAGGCGAGCCCCTGCTCCTCGTCGGCCACTCCGTCGGTGGCGGCGATGTTGACCGAGGGGAAGGCCAGCGCGAAGCCGATGCCGAGCAGGACGATCGACGGGAGCACCAGCGCCGGGTACGAGCTGTGCTCGTCCAGCCGCAGGAACAGGGCGAACGCGCCGACCAGGGCGAGCAGGCCGATCGGCAGCAGCCGGCCGGTGCCGAAGCGGTCCACCACCGGTCCCATGAAGGGCGCCGAGAGGGCGACCATCGCACCGGCCGGGAGCATGCCGAGCGCCATCGCCAGGGCCGACCAGCCGAGCAGCTCCTGCAGGTAGAGGGTGACCACGAACTGGAAGCCGCCGTACGCGCCGGCCATCGCGAAGGCGACCACGTTGGCGCGGGCGACCCCGCCGTTGCGGAAGATGCCGAGCCGCACCAGCGGGTGCGCGGTGCGGGTCTCGGTCACCAGGAAGGCCGCGACGAGCAGCACCACGACGGCGAGCGAGCCCAGGGTGCGCAGGCTGAGCCAGCCCGCGCCCTGCGCCTCGGTGGCGGTGAAGACCAGCAGCAGGACGGAGGCGGTGCCGGTGATCGCGCCGAGCACGTCGTAACGGCCGTGCGGCTTCTCCTCGGCCGGGCGGGGGAGCAGCCGGACGGCGAAGACCAGCGCGATCAGCGCGATCGGGACCGGCACCAGGAAGGTCCAGCGCCAGCCGACCGAGGTGAGCAGCCCGCTGAGCACCAGGCCGAGCGAGAAGCCGCTGGCGCCGCAGGTGGTGTAGATGGACAGCGCCCGGTTGCGGGCCGGGCCCTCGGGGAACGTCGTGGTGATGATCGACAGGCCGGCCGGCGCGGTGAAGGCGGCCGCGACGCCCTTCAGGAAGCGGGCGGCGATCAGCAGCCCGCCGTCGTCGACCAGGCCGCCGAGCAGGGAGGCGGCGGCGAAGACGGCGAGCGCGGCGAGGAAGACCCGGCGGCGGCCGAGCAGGTCGGCGGTGCGGCCGCCGAGCAGCAGCAGGCCGCCGTAGCCGAGCACGTAGCCGGAGACCACCCACTGCAGGGTGGAGGTCGAGAGGTGCAGTTCGGAGCCGATGGACGGCAGGGCGATGCCCACCATCGAGACGTCCAGGGTGTCCAGGAAGAGCGCGGCGCAGAGCACGATCAGGGTGCCCCAGAGGCGGGGGGTCCAGTGGCCTCCGGCAGCTGACGGTGCGTCGGATGTCGTGGCGGTCGCTGTGGTCATGGCCCAAGAGACTACATGCACGTGCATCCAATGCAAGTGAATAAAATGTTAACGCATAAGTTGCTGGCGCCTGTGATACTGTGGCGCCGTGGCTGAACTCGACTCCCCGGCGGAGGCCGGTCTGGTCGCCCAGTGGCGCGACCTGCTGGCCCGCCATGCCCAGACCTCCTGCCTGCTCGACCGCGAGCTCGGGGAGAAGTTCGGCCTGGGCATGAGCGAGTTCGAGGTGCTGGAGCGCCTGGTCGAGGGCTGTGACGGCACCGGCCACGGACTGCGGGTCCAGGAGCTGGCCCCCACCGTGCACCTCAGTCAGAGCGCGCTCTCCCGGCTGATCGGCCGGCTGGAGAAGGCCGGGCTGGTCACCCGCGCGATGTGTGTCGAGGACCGGCGCGGCATCAAGGTCGCGCTGACCGAGGAGGGGCACCGGCGCTACGAAGAGGCGCGCCCGCTGCACCGCGAGGTGCTCTCGCTCACCCTGGCCGACGACCCTGAGCCGGCCTGCGGGGCCCCGATCGCCGACTGACCTCTCGCCAACCCGCCGGTGCTTCCGGCCGGTTGATCGTCCCGGCGGTGCCGGTCCTCCCGGTCCGCCCGGTCGTCCTGGTCCGCCCGGTCGTCCTGGTGGTGCCGGGGGCCCCGATGGCCCCGGTGGTCAGCGCAGGGCGAGCAGCCCCGGCGCGGCGGCCAGGACCACGACCGTGGCGGGCGTCGCCAGGGCGAACAGGGTCACCTGCAGCCGGCCCGGCACCGACAGCCGCGGCCGTCCGGCCAGCAGCCGGTCCACCCGCTTCGGGGACTGCGCCAGCCCGGGCGGGCAGGAACCGAACACCCCGCGCCCCAGATTGATCTCGGCCAGCGCCAGCGCCGTGGTGTGCCGCCCGTGCCGGCGCGCCGCCCGGTCGTCCGCCGCCAGTTCCACCAGCTCGCCCACCTGGTCGCGGAAGGCGCTGAACACTCCGACCCCGGGGAACCCGGAGGCGAGCGCCTGGGCGACCTGCGCCAGCCAGTGGTGGCGGGCCCGGACGTGCCCGCGCTCGTGGCTGAGAACCGCCGCCAGCTCCCGGTCCGTCAGCTGGCGCATCGCCCCGGTGGTCACCACCAGCCGGGAGTCCTGCCCCGGCAGCGACCACGCCTCCGGGCGGACGTTCTCCAGCACCACCAGCCGCTCCCGGCGCGGCCGGGCGCCCTGACCGGAGGCCGGCTCGATCGACTCCGGCAACGGCGGTGACAGCTTCGCCAGTTGGGCGTGCCGCCGGGCGCGCAGCGCCTTCGCCGCACGGACCTCGCGGGTCAGCGCGAACACCGTCTGCAGAGCGCCCGCCGCCAGCACCGCCGCGCACAGCCGCCCCCAGCCCTCGGCGTTGTGCAGCCCGTACGCGGCCTCGACGCCGTTCGGCGCGCAGGAGAACAGCACCTCCCGCAGGGCGGGCAGGGCGGCCATCGCGGCCAGCACCAGGCTCAGCGCGCAGCACAGCAGCACGGCCACCACCAGGCACTGCCAGACCAGCAGCGCCAGCACCGGTTCCCGCTCCACCCAGCGCGCCCGGGCCAGCAGCCGGGGGGCGGCGGTGGCGAGCAGCAGTCCGAGCAGCAGCAGGCCGAGCAGGGCCGTCATGGCATGGGCTCCCCGAGGGCAAACGGAGCGCGACAGTGCGCTTCCCGCCAACTTATGCGCTGCCGGGGCGCGGTGGTACGACTTTCGGTCGCCCAGTGACCAACGCCACGACCGTGCTCCGGCGTGGCGGCTTCCCGTGGTGCCGTGCGGCGGTCGGACGGTCCCGGGACGGACGTCCTACGTGGTCAGGAGCATGGCGAACATGCCGATGACCACCGACAGCCGGCAGGCCCGGGGCAGCCCGGCCGCCGCGGGCACCGGCACCGCCCCGCCGGGCCCGCTCAGCAGCCGGCTGCCGGACCACAGCGCGTACCCGCCGAAGTAGACGAGCAGCGCGCCGGTCAGCGCCGGTGGGCCCGCCGCCGGGTGGTGCCCGGCGTGGCCGGGCGCGGCCGTCATCACCAGCGCCATGTACGTCATCGCCAGCGCGCCGACCGCGTGGTGCAGCCGGTGCGCGCGCCGGGCCGGCCGGCACAGGGCCGCGAGCAGCAGGAGCACCGCGGGCGGACCGTACACCCAGGCCCACACCTCGCCCGGCACGGCCGTCCCGGTCACCGCCATGGCCGCCATCCCGCAGCCCATCAGCCCCTCGGCCAGATCCGACTCGTGGGCGCGCAGCCACCGCGGCCCGGCGCCCACCGGGACGGGCGCGCCGTCCGCCGGAACGCACGGGGCGTGGCGCAGCCGGGAGAGGCAGTAGCCCCCGGAGGCCGCGGAGAGCACGGCGAGCAGCCAGCTGACCAGGTTCGGACCGTGCAACGGCGGCCTCCCGGGCGGCGCGGACGGGCGTCCCGTCCACGATCGGGGCCCGCCGCCCCCTGCGGCAGGGCGCGAACGAGGGCGCACGGAGGTGCCGGCCGTGGTGCGGCCGGGTGCGGCCGGGCGTGGAACCTCCCCCCGGTGGCGGGGTCCGGAGCCGCGCGGCATGGTCGCCTTGGGGGTTTCGCCCGGCCTGTCCGGAAGGTCCCACCGGCCGTCCGCACGGCCGTCGTTCGCGCCCCGGGCACGCGTCGCCGCAGATCCGTCGCTCAGGCCCCCCCTTGAACAGAAGAACCTTTCGTACTTATGGTGGTCTCGTTGAAACCCTCCTGTCGAAGTGAGTCCCCGATGCAGAATCTTTCGTCAAGGCTCGCTGTGGCGGCCGACACCCCGGCCCAGAACCTCGCCGAGCACCCGGCCTGGCTGCGTCTGAAGGACGCCGTCGAGACCCTGCGCCCCCTGCAGTCCAAGGACGGCTCCATCGACCTGGCCTCCGTGCAGCGCCACACGGTCGACCCGCTGGTCGCCACCGTGCGCACCGCCGTCGCCGAGCTGGCCCCGCACTTCCCGCACGACGCCGCCTACCTGGCCGCCGTCGACGCCGACCTGGCCAAGTGGGCCGACACCGGCTACCGGGAGCCCGACTTCCTGGACTCGCTGCTCGCCTTCCAGCCCGCCGACCAGCGCGAGGACGGCCTGCAGCACCTGGTCGTCTTCCCGATGTACACCCAGAACGGCAACCCGGACCGCAACCTCGAAGCCGTCCTGCTGAACGTCGTCTGGCCCGAGTGGCTCGCCGAGCTGGAGCGCACCCGCTTCGACAACCCGATGTTCGTGCCGATCACCTTCAACGACTTCACGGCCGGCTACGACACCAACTCCGCCGTCCTCTTCCCCGAGACCGTGGCCGTGCGCAAGGCGCCGGAACGTTTCACCTGGGGCGGCATTTTCTGCGACCGCGAGGCCGCCCGCTTCCGCGTCGTCTCCACCAACGCCGTCCAGCAGCTCGGCCTGGAGATCCCCGCCGACGCCGCCGCCCTGCTGGACGACCAGGAGCGCTCGCAGCAGACCTTCGTGCTCTGGGACCTCATCCACGACCGGACCCACAGCCACGGCGACCTGCCGTTCGACCCCTTCATGATCAAGCAGCGCAGCCCGTTCTGGATGTACGGCCTGGAGGAGCTCCGCTGCGACCTCACCACCTTCAAGGAGGCGGTGCAGCTGGAGACCGAGGGCAACGAGCACGCCCGCGACGTCCAGTACGCCATCCTCTTCGACCGCCTCTTCCGCTTCCCGGTCAGCGGCGACCGCGTGCGCAACTACGACGGCATGGGCGGCCAGCTGCTCTTCGCCTACCTGCACAAGAACAACGCCCTCCAGTGGCGCGACAACCGCCTCAGCATCGACTGGGAACGCGCCCCGCAGGTCACCAACGCCCTCTGCGCCGAGATCGAGACCCTCTACCGCGACGGCATCGACCGCCCCAAGCCGGCCCACTGGATCGCCGCCTACGAGCTGGTCTCCCGCTACCTCACCCCGCACCCCGCCTCCACCTGGGCGAAGGGCACCGAGGCGCTCCCGTTCGACATCACCGACGGCAAGGCGCTCAACAAGGCCCTGTGCGACGCTGTGGTCCCCGACGAGTTCCCGCTGAGCATGT
The DNA here is from genome assembly GCF_042800875.1 of Kitasatospora sp. NPDC057595. Taxonomy (NCBI): domain Bacteria; kingdom Bacillati; phylum Actinomycetota; class Actinomycetes; order Kitasatosporales; family Streptomycetaceae; genus Kitasatospora; species Kitasatospora sp. NPDC057595. The sequence continues at coordinate 174,118 of NZ_JBHVGL010000021.1, forward strand.
TCTACGAGGCCCTCTCGAAGAAGCTCGGCGGCGTCATCGCCTCGACCGCCGGCATCACCGGTGCCGGCCTGCAGGGAGCTGCCGCGTGACCACCGCACCCAAGGGACCGCTGACCGGCAAGGTCATCGCCGTCGCCGGAGCCAGCGGCCCGGCCGGCCAGGCCGTGCTGCGCCGCCTCGCCGCCGACGGCGCCACCGTCATCGGCGCCGACATCGACGCCCGCCGCCTGGAGTCCGCGCTCGACACCGTCCGCGTCGCCGTCCGCGGCGCACGGGTCAGCGGCCAGGTCATCGACCTCCTCGACCCGCAGGAGGTCCACGACTGGGCCGACCACCTGGAGGCCGAGCACGGCCACGTCGACGGCGTGTTCCACCTCGTCGGCGGCTGGCGCGGCAGCAAGACCTTCTTCGACAGCCGGCTCGACGACTGGGACTTCCTGCACGACACCGTCGTGCGCACCCTCCAGCACACCTCGCTGGCGTTCCAGCCCGCCCTGCTCCGCAGCGAGTCCGGCCGGTACGCGATGATCTCCGCCGCCGCCGCCCACAAGCCCACCGCCGGCGGCGCCGCCTACGCCGCCGCCAAGGCCGCCACCGAGGCCTGGACGCTCGCCATGGCGGACTCCTTCCGCAAGGAGACCACCGCCGAGGACGGCAAGCCCACCGCCGCGGCTGCGATCCTGGTGATCAAGGCGTTGGTCAGTCCCGAGATGCGGGCCGAGAAGCCGGACGCCAAGTTCACCGGCTTCACCGACACCGCCGACCTCGCCACCCACCTGGCGGGCCTCTGGGACCGCCCCGCAGAAGAACTGAACGGACAGCACCTGTGGCTGACAGCCCGATGACCGACCCCACCGCGACCGACCCCTCCGGCCGCACCGACGCGGTACGGCGGCACGACCCCGCCGTCCGCGGCTTCGCCAGCGACAACTACGCCGGTGTGCACCCCGAGGTCCTCGCCGCGATAGCCCTCGCCAACGGCGGCCACCAGATCGCCTACGGCGAGGACGACTACACCACCCACCTGCAGGACGTCTTCCGCCGCCACTTCGGCGAGCAGGCCGAGGCGTACCCCGTCTTCAACGGCACCGGCGCCAACGTCGTCGCCCTGCAGGCCCTGCTCCCGCGCTGGGGCGCGGTGATCGCCGCCGAGAGCGCCCACATCAACGTGGACGAGGGCGGCGCACCGGAGAAGATGGGCGGCATCAAGCTGCTCACCGTCCCCACCCCGGACGGCAAGCTCACCCCCGAGCTCATCGACCAGCAGGCCTGGGGCTACGGCGACGAGCACCGCGCGCAGCCGCTCGCGGTCTCGATCACCCAGAGCACCGAGCTCGGCACCCTCTACACCGTGGAGGAGATCCGGGCGATCGTCGACCACGCGCACCAGCTCGGCATGCTGGTCCACGTGGACGGCTCGCGGCTGGCCAACGCCGCCGCCTCGCTCGGCGTCCCGCTGCGCGCCTTCACCACGGACGTGGGCGTCGACGTGCTGTCCTTCGGCGGCACGAAGAACGGCCTGCTGTTCGGTGAGTGCGTGGTCGTGCTCAACCCCGAGAAGGTCCGGAACATAAAGTTCCTGCGCAAGACCTCGATGCAGCTCGCGTCGAAGATGCGTTTCGTCTCGGTCCAGTTCGAGGCACTGCTCGCCGGTGACCTCTACCTCCGCAACGCCGGCCACGCCAACGCCATGGCCGGCCGCCTGGAGGCAGCGGTCCGCAAGATCGACGGCGTGACCGTCGTCCGCCCGGCCCAGGCCAACGCGGTCTTCGCGATCCTCCCGCGCGAGGTGAGCGAGCGACTGCAGAAGCGCTACCGCTTCTACTTCTGGAACGAGCACACCGGCGAGGTCCGCTGGATGTGCGCGTTCGACACCACGGAGGCGGACATCGACGCCTTCGCGGCGGCCATCGCCGAGGAGATGGGCCGCGCCTGAGGCGCTGCTCGAACCGCCGATCGTCCCGTCCTGCGTCAGCAGGGCGGGACGATTTGCATGTGGCGGGTCGGTCCCCGTACAGTTCCGGAGTCGCCGCGAGAGAGCGGGGACAAGTGGAAAGCGAAGTCCGATGAATGAAACTCCGGAAAACGGAGCGGAAAACGTCTGATAAGCTGGAAACACGAAAGAGCGAAGCGCCTGGAGGGCCGGTGTGAAAGCCGCCTGAAGGAAGCGTCCGTTCCTTGAGAACTCAACAGCGTGCCAAAAGTCAACGCCAGATATGTTGACATCCCCG
>NZ_JBHVGL010000022.1:0-103043 GCF_042800875.1 Kitasatospora sp. NPDC057595
TCGCGCAGGGGGCGTTGGACTACGCGAAGGGGTATGTGCGCGAGCGGCGGCAGTTCGGGAAGCCGATCGGTGACTTCCAGGGTGTGCAGTTCATGTTGGCGGACATGGCGATGAAGCTGGAGGCGGCGCGTCAGTTGACGTATGCGGCGGCGGCGCGGTCGCAGCGGGGTGATGGTGATCTGACGTTCTTCGGTGCGGCGGCGAAGTGTTTCGCGTCGGACGCGGCGATGGAGATCACGACGGACGCGGTGCAGTTGCTGGGTGGGTACGGGTACACCCGGGACTATCCGCTGGAGCGGATGATGCGGGACGCGAAGATCACGCAGATCTACGAGGGCACCAACCAGATCCAGCGCATCGTGATGGCCCGCAACCTGCCGTAACCCCAACCCCCGCACGCACCCGGGCCGGCCGTCCGCGGCCCGGTCCGGGTGCCGGGGGCCGATGCTATGTTCCGGAGAATGAGCGAGAAGGAAGAGCAGGACCAGCCCATGAACGACGGGCACCCGAAGCCCGCGATGCGCGAGGCGCTGGTAGCCGCCGCCTTCGAGCTCTTCCTGGAGCGCGGCTTCGAGCAGACCACGATCGACGACATCGTCTCGCTGGCCGGGGTCGGCCGGCGCTCCTTCTTCCGCTACTTCCCGGCCAAGGAGGACGTGGTCTTCCCCGACCACGAGCGCGGCCTCGCCGACATGACGGAGTTCCTCGAATCCGGCACCGGCGAGGAGGACCCGGTCCGGCACGCCGGCGACGCCGCCCGGCTCGTCCTGCGGATGTACGCCGAGCAGCCGTCCTTCTCCGTCCAGCGCTACCGGCTCACCCGCAAGGTCCCCGGCCTGCGCGCCTACGAGCTGTCCGTGGTCTGGCGCTACGAGCACACCCTCGCGCACTACCTGCGCGGCCGTTTCGCCGAACGCCCGGACGGGCCGCTGCGGGCCGACGTGGTCGCCGCCGCCGTGGTCGCCGCGCACAACCACGCCCTGCGCACCTGGCTGCGCTCGGGCGGCGAGAGCGACTGGGTGGCCGAGGTGGACCGCGCGATGGCCTTCGTCACCGACACCTGGAGCGAGCGGCCCGGCGGCGGTGGCGGTGCGGCCGACGGTGCCGGGGCGGGGGAGCAGGACGACGTCGTGGTCCTGGTCGCCAGCCGCCGGGCGCCGCTGTGGCGGATGGTGCAGGGCATCGAGAGCGCCCTCGGCGACTCCCGGCAGGTCCACCGGGACTGACCCGCCCCCGCGGCCCGCGCCGCCACTCACCCCGACGGCGCAAGCGGCGCGCAGTCGCACCGGCGGTTACGTGCGGGCCCCGCGGGCGCGGGCGAGACTCGGTCGCAGCACGCGGCCGGAGCCGGACCGGCGCGGGAACGCGACGGAGGCGGACGATGCCGGAGCCGAGCGCCGGACCGAGCGGCGGTGACGACCCGACGACCGGGCCTGCCCCCAGGACCGCCCCCGCCGGAGCGACCGGCCCCGCCGAGGTGCCCGCCCCGGCGGCCCTGCGCGAGGTCCTGCTGACCAAGGGCTACCTGGGCCTGCTGCTGATCTCCGCCCTGGTCGGTGTCCCGGTCTCGCTGGCCGCCTTCTGGTTCGTCGGCCTGGAGCACCAACTCCAGCACTGGATCTGGGAGAGCCTGCCGGACGCCCTCGGCCACGACCGCGCGCCCTGGTGGTGGCCGCTGCCCGCGCTGCTGCTGGCCGGCCTGCTGATCGTCCCGGTGATCACCCGGCTGCCCGGCCGCGGCGGCCACGTCCCGGTGGACGGCCTGGGCGGGCCGCCGTCCCCGCCGAAGGCCGTGCCCGGTGTCGTCCTCGCCGCCCTCGTCGGTCTGCCGCTCGGCGTGGTGCTCGGTCCGGAGGCCCCGCTGATGGCGATGGGCGGCGGGCTGGCGCTGCTCGCCGTCCGCCCGGCCCGCCGGACGGCGCGGCCGCAGCTGGTGCCGGTGCTCGGCGCGGCCGGTTCGACGGCGGCGATCTCCACCATCTTCGGCAGCCCGCTGGTGGCCGCCGTGATGATGATCGAGGCGGCCGGCCTCGGCGGTCCGCGGCTGCTGCTGCTGATCATGCCCTGCCTGCTGGCCAGCGGGGTCGGCGCGCTGGTCTTCACCGGCTTCGGCCACTGGACGGGGCTGTCCATCGGCGCGCTCTCGCTGCCCTCGGTACCGCACAGCGGGGTCCCGGATCCGGGCGACTTCCTGTGGGGCGTACCGGTCGCCGGCGCTGTCACCGTGGTCTGCGTGGTGGCGCAGACGCTGGGCCGGCGGGTCAAGGTGTTCACCATCGGCGATCCCGAGCGTGCCGCGGCGCCCCCGACCGCGCGGCGGACGGGGGCGCGCACCGTGCTGTGCGCCGTCGCGGTCGGCGCCTGCATCTCCGCCTACGCGCTGCTGACCGGCCATTCGCCGCAGGAGGCGGCGCTCTCCGGCCAGGCGACCCTGGGCACGCTCGCCGCGGACCCGGCGGCCTGGTCGGTGTTCGCGCTGCTGATGCTGACCCTCTGCAAGGCGGCGGCCTGGGGTGTCGCGCTGGGCAGTCTGCGCGGTGGGCCGATCTTCCCGGCGGTGCTGATCGGCGCCGCCCTCGGCCTGGCCTGCGCTCCGCTGCCCGGTTTCGGCACCGCGCCGGGGCTGGCCGTCGGACTCGCCGCCGCCAGCACGGCGGTCACCCGCCTGCCGGTCACCAGTACGGTGCTGGCGACCGCCCTGCTGGGCTCCCAGGCGTCCAACCTGCTCCCGTTGTTGCTGGTCACAGCCGTGACGGCGTTTGTCGTCGGCGAGTTGGTCCGCGGTCTCGCCGCACGGCGGACGGGCCGGGCGCCCGCCCCGGCGGCCCCGCCGCGCTGAACCCGGCCACCGGGCGGCCGCGTTCCTCCGGCGGCGGGAGCAGCGCGTTTGCCCGCCGTGTCATGGTCTGGTCGAATGGGCGTCGCAGTGTCCCCGGGGCGGCGTTCGTTGCTGGGCGAACTGAGCGCACGTCAACTGGACGTCCCTGGTGGCGGGCTGTGAAGGGGCGTTTCATCCGATGATATGATCACGGCGCTTGCCGGGGGGATCGGGCGGGTGTGAGACGGAATCACCAGGGGCGGTTCGGGCGGTGACCCCGGCGCGGACGCCCGCCGGCCCACCCCTGCTTTGACGGTAAATCAGCAGCTGGCCGCCACTCTCCTGAAGAGAGTCCTATGACGCATTCCCTGCAGAACCCCATTCTCTGGGCTCTTCTCGTCGTCCTCCTCGGCGCAATCGCCGTCATTGTCCTCCAGCGCAGGGCGGCAGCGTCGGCGCGACAGGACTCCGACGCGCTCAGAGCCCACTACGCCGCGTTGGAGAGCGACTTCTCGCAATCCGTCGAGGCGGCTCACGTGCGCGCCGACGAAGAGACCAAAACGGTTCTCAAGTCCGCCATGCGAACCCTTCAGGGCCTCGCCGCCGAACAGCAGCTGGTCATTTCCCGGCTGCAGAACAAGTACGGCGACTCGGTCATCCTGGAGGACCTCCTGGAGATCGACCACACGAACTCGCAGTTCGGCCGGCGTGCCCAGTCCATCGCCGTCCTGTGCGACGGATGGCTGGGCCGGCAGCGCGAGGTGGCGTCGATCTACGACGTGGTCCGCAGCGCGCAGGGCCGGATCCGGCATTTCCGGCGGGTCGAGATTCTTTCCCAGGTCAATTACGGAATCACCAGCCGGGCCGTCGAACCGGTGGCGCTGGTGCTCGCCGAACTGCTCGACAATGCTACCAGCTATTCCAGCCCCGACACGATGGTGGAAATCAATATCCGCACCGTGCCGAAGGGCATTTGCATCGTCGTCGACGACGCCGGTATCGGCATGAACGACGAGGAGCGCAGCCGGGCGGACAAGCTGCTGTCGACCGAGCGGGTCTCCGGCGTCTCCTCGCTGGGGAACCCGCCGCAGTTCGGTTTCGCGGTGGCCGGCGTGCTCAGCGAGCGTTTCGGTTTCGAGGCCTCGGTGGATTCCTCCTCGCCCTACGGCGGTGTGCGCGCGGTTCTCCTCCTGCCGCACGAACTCCTCACCGCCATGCCGGAGCAGCGGCCGACGGAGGCCGGCCCCGGCGGCGCCGAGACGGCCCGCAACCCGTTCGAGGCCGCGCCGGTCGCGGCCGCGACCGGCGCCGACGGCCTGCCGAAGCGGCGCCGCAAGCGGCCGATGTCCGTCGTGCCGGCCGAGCCGGTCGCCGCCGACGCCCAGGGCTTCGGCCAGGGCTTCGGTCAGCCCTTCGGCGCACCGGCCCCCGGGACGCCGGTCCGCTCCGGCGCGGAGACGGCGGCGATCATGGGCGCCTTCCAGCGAGGCACCCAGTCCGGCCGGGCGACGAGTCCGGACGCCGCGGAGACGACGAGCAGCCCAACCGCTGCAAGTAGTGAAGGACATGAGTACCCGTGAACAACGACCTGTCATGGATGCTTGACAGTGCCCTGGAGATCCCCGGTGCCCTGCACGCGGTCCTGATATCCGCGGACGGCCTGTTGATGGCCCGGACGAGGGAGATCGGCAAGGACGACGCGGACCGGGTCGCCGCCGGGATGAGCGGAGTGCAGTCGCTGAGCCGTTCGCTCGCCTTCTTCTGCAACGGCTCCCAGCAGCAGTGGCGGCAGACCCTGGTGGAGTTCGACGGAGGCTGGGTCTTCCTCATCTCCGCCGGCCAGGGCGCCTACCTCGGCGTCTCGGCCTCCCCGGACGTCGACATGGCGGACATCACCTTCCGGATGCAGCAGCTCGTCGGACAGCTCGGCAAGGCGCTCATGGCGCCCCCGCGCGAGAACCTCGGCGTGCGCCCATGACGAGCCGTGGCGAGCACGGCCCCGACGCTGCCCCGCCCTTGGTGAGACCGTACGTCATCACCAAGGGCCGGGGGCTGCCGGACGACGAGCAGCTCTCCCTGGTCACGCTGGTCACGGCGGCGGGCGACGAGCAGCAGCGCCCCACCCGACGGCTCTCCCCCGAGGAGCAGGGCCTGCTCGAATTATGTGCCGCGGGCTACCTCACGGTGGCCGAGATCGCCGGACACACCCGGCTGCCCCTGGGCGTGGTGAGGATCCTTCTCTCGGCCCTCAGTGAAGGCGGCTACCTTCTCGTGCGGCCGCCCGTCGCGCGTGCCTCCCTGGTGGACACGCGCATCCTTCAGGAGGTGCTGAATGGACTTGAGGCCAAGTTTGGATGAGCGGGCCTACGTCCGCGACGGAGCCAACCAGACCGCCGTGAAGATCCTCGTCGTCGGGCACTTCGCGGTGGGCAAGACCACCTTCATCGGCTCGATCTCCGAGATCACCCCGCTGTCCACCGAAGAGACCATGACGCGGGCCGGGGAGGCGGTCGACGACCTCAAGGGGGTCAGGAGCAAGACCACCACGACCGTCGCCATGGACTTCGGCCGACTGACCCTCAGCGACCGCGTCGTGCTGTACCTGTTCGGGACCCCCGGGCAGTTGCGCTTTGTGCAGATGTGGGAGGACATGGCACGCGGCGCGCTCGGCGCGCTGGTGCTGGTCGACCCCGACCGGCTGGCGGACTCCTTCGCCGTGATCGACCTGATCGAGCAGTACGGGCTCGACTACGCGATCGCCGTCAACCGCTTCGACGGCACGCCGGTCTACCAGGAGGCCGCCCTGCGGGAGGCGTTGGACCTGCTGGACGACACCCCCGTGGTCACCTGCGACGCCCGCGACGAGAAGTCCTCCGCCGAAGCATTGATCAGACTGGTCCGTCACTTGCTGGACCGTGTCCACTAGGAGCAGACATGGACGCTGAGTCCACCGCACTCGTGCCCCCGCCCGGGTGCCCCGCCCACGGCAGCGGCGAACGGATACCCCTGTACGGGTCGCAGTTCGCGGCCGACCCGCAGGCCTACTACGCCTACATGCGCCACTTCGGGGCGACCACGCAGGTCGAACTCTCCCCGGGCGTCGAGGCCACCCTGGTCACCGACTACACCGCCGCGCTGCAGCTGCTGCAGGACCCGGCCGCCTTCCGGAAGGACTCGCGCCGCTGGCGGGACCTCAACGAGGGCCGGGTCCCCGCCGACAGCCCGGTCCTGCCGCTGCTGGCCTACCGGGCCAACTGCATGTTCAGCGACGGGGTCGAGCACCTGCGGCTGCGCCAGGCCGTCACCGACAGCCTCGCCCGAATAGACACCCGCCGGCTCACCCAGCGCATCGGGCAGATCTCCGACTACCTCATCGCCCAGTTCAGCGCGCGCGGCTCGGCCGACCTGGTCGGCGAGTACTCCAAGCAGCTGCCGCTGTTCGTCTTCAACGAGCTCTTCGGCTGCCCGGCCGACATCGGCGACCGGGTGCTGTTCGGCATCTCCGGCATGTTCGACGGCGTCAACGCCGCCCGGGCGGCCGACGTCCTGATGCAGGCCGCGGCCGACCTGGTGGCCCTCAAGCGGACCAGGCCCGGCGAGGACGTCACCTCCTGGCTGATGCAGCACGAGGCCGGCCTGGACAACGAGGAGATGGTCCACCAGCTCGCGCTGCTCCTGGGCGCGGGCGCCGAGCCGCTGCGCAACCTCATCGGCAACACCCTGCACCGGCTGCTCACCCACGACCAGTACGCCCACAAGGGCGGCCTGATCGCCGAGGCGCTCGACGACACGCTGTGGGGCAACCCGCCGCTGACGAACTACGCGCCGCACTACCCCGCGGCCGACATGGAGTTCGCCGGCACGAAGCTGAACGCCGGCGACCTGGTGCTGGTCAGCATCGCGGCCGCCAACACCGGCGGTGCCGGAAGCAACCGGGCCCATCTGGCGTGGAGCGCGGGCCCGCACGCCTGCCCCTCCAAGGAGCCCGCCCGGCACATCACCGTGACGGCCATCGAGAACCTGTTCAACCGGCTGCCCGACATCGAACTCGCGGTGCCGGCGGACAGCCTGACCTGGCGTCCGGGCCCGTTCAGCCGGGCGCTGTCCGCCCTGCCGACCCGGTTCACCCCGGTCCAGGAGGCACCCAGGCCCGCCGCGGCCCGGGCAGCCGCACCCGCCCGGGAGGAGCACAGCACCGGAGCCCGCAAGGAGCGCGGGCTGTGGAGCTCCTTCCTGACCTGGCTCGCCAAGTGAGCGGCACAGCCGAAAGACCGGGCGTGCCGACGCTCGGGGAGTTCACCGCGCGCCAGCTGCGGGGACTGTGCGAGGTCGCGGGCCTCGGCGAGCAGGACGCCCGGACCTACCAGGACGTCCTCGTCGAGGCCCTGGGGCCGGAGGCCGGACGGCGGCTGGACCTGCCGCCGTCCGGTCGGACCTTCCTGTCCGACGACCACACGCCGGTGGAGTACTCGCTCTCCTTCCGACCCGACGGCGCGCCCGACCTGCGGGTGCTGCTGGAGCCGGGCTGCGGCAGCGGGACCCTGGAGGAGAACGGCCGCGCCGGACTGGACACCGTCCGCGCCATGTCCCGCCGCTGGGGGTTCTCCGCCGCCTGGCTGGACAAGGTGGAGGACCTCTTCCTGCCGGCCTCCCCGCACGGGCCGCTGGCCCTGTGGTGTGCCCTGGAGCTTCGCCCCGGCGGCGTCCCCCGGGTCAAGGTGTACCTGAACCCCGCCGCCCGCGGCCCCGCCCGGGCGGCCGAAACGCTGCGCGAGGCGCTGGAGCGGCTCGGCCTCCCGCAGGCGTTCGCGGCCCTGCCGCCGGGCGACGGCTACCCGTTCCTCGCCCTGGACCTCGGCGACTGGGAGCAGCCCCGGGTCAAGGTCTACGTCCGTCACCCCGGCCTGCCGGCCGCCGAGGCCGGAGAGCTGCCCCGGACGGCCGACGGGCCGACGGCGGCCGAGCTCCGGCACTTCGCGGCGACGGCCGCCGGGACGACGGACGGCGACGCCCGGCTCTCCGGGTTGCCCGTGCTGTCCTGCCACGTCTTCACCGACGCGGCGGCCGACCGGCCGAGCGGCTTCACCCTGCACGTCCCGGTGCGGGACTACGCCCGGCACGACGGCGAGGCCCTGGACCGGGCGGTGGCCCTGCTCGGCCGGCACGGCATGGACCCGGCCCCGCTCCTGCGCGCCCTGCCCTCCCTCACCGGGCGGCGGCCGCAGGACGGCGTCGGGCTGATCGCCTACCTGGCGCTCGCCCACCAGCGGGGCCTGCCGCCGCGGATCACCGTGTACCTCTCCGCGGAGGCCTACAGCGTCCGGCCGCCGACCGGCTGACCCCGCCGGCGCGCGGGCAGGGGCTACTGCGTGCGGAACTCCTGCACGTACGGCACCACGTCGATCTGGATCGAGGCGCCGAGCCCCTGCCCGTAGCGCGCGGCGATGCCGGTCAGGTAGTCGTCGATCTCCTTGTGCATGACGTCCCCGGACGGCAGTGCCTCCTCGCCGCCGATGAGCCGGGCCACGTAGTGCGCCTGGGCCTCCAGGGCCCGGGTGATGGCCCCCACCGGGCGGATCAGGCCGACGAAGTAGAGGCCCGGCCGGTCGGGCGCGACGATCCGCCGGTACAGCTCCACCCGTCCGCTCGGGCCGACCGGGCAGTCGGCGGGCAGGTACGGGTAGGACATCCGGTAGCCGGTGCACCAGACGACCGTGTCGGCCTCCACCGCGGACCCGTCGGTGAACCGGACCAGGTTCCCCTCGAAGGAGTCGATCCCCGGCTTGGGGATCACCGCGCCGTGCCGGATCCGGCTGAAGATCTCGTCCGAGACGGTCACCGCGGAGGAGAAGATCGGATGGTCGGGTTCGGGAAGCCCGTAGTCCGACAGCCGGCCCCGGGCCACCAGCAGGGCCTGCTCGATGTACTCGCGCCGCTCGGCCAGCGACATCGCGGTGAACCAGGGCGACTCGGCGATCACGTCGCACGATATGCCGTAGAGCTGCTTCGGGACGACGTGCAGCCCCCGGCGCACCGAGAGCACGGTCGCCGCCGCGTGCCGGGAGAGGTCGGCGGCGATGTCCACGGCCGAGGCGCCGAGGCCCACCACGACCGCCCGCCGGCCGCGGAACTCGGCGCCCTCCTGGTAATCGACGGCGTGCAGCATGCGGCCGGTGAAGGACCCGGCGCCGGCCGGCACCGGATCAGGCAGCAGCGGCTCCGCGTTGGCGCCCGAGGCGACGACCACCCGCGCGAAGCGCCTCGTGCCGGCGACCCCGTTCGCGTCCCGGGAAGCCACCAGCCAGGATCCGTCGAAGTCCTGCCGGACCGACAGCACCTCGGTGCCGAACTCGATGCGCGGTGGCAGGCCCGCCCACTCGGCGAAGGCCCGCAGGTAGGCGGCCATCTCGTCGTGCCGGGGATAGGTCGGGAAGGAGTCCGGCATCGGGAACGCGGCGTAGCCGGTCAGCTCCTTCGCGGTGTTCAGGTGCAGGGACCGGTAACCCGGCCCGTGCTCCCCGGCACCGGGCTTGCGCCAGATCCCGCCGACCTCCGGAGCCTTCTCCAGACAGACGAAGTCGACGCCCCGCACCGCCAGCGCGTGCGCGGCGGCCAGACCCGCCGGCCCCGCGCCGATGATGCACACCTGCGCGGCTCCGCGCCCGTCAACGGCATACGACCCATCCGGGAGGTTCCCCACGGAACGCCCCCCCTTCCCATCGAACCGGCCTGGACACCCCCGTCGGCGTCACCCCCGGGAGGGCGGCGCCGACAAAGTAAACCTCAGGTCACGGCAGCCGAACAGGGACCAAGGGCGTACAAATGGTGCGCCGACGGGAAACAGTCCGGGCAGAAAAGGGCGGAGGGCAACACGAAAAGCGGGCCAGGATTTCTCCTGGCCCGCTCAGCGGTGTCCGAGGGGGGACTTGAACCCCCACGCCCGATAAAGGGCACTAGCACCTCAAGCTAGCGCGTCTGCCATTCCGCCACCCGGACGGGGTGTTGTCCTCGCGGCTTCCTTCTGTTCGTCGGCCGCGCTGACAGATGTAACTGTAGCAGTGATCCGCTGCCGGTCCCAAAACGGCTCCGGACGGGGAGCGCAGGTTGCGGCGGCGTGTCGCCGCGTATCCGGGGGGTGGATCCGGGTCGGGGGCTGGGAGAGGATGGTCGGACGTGCTCGTGCGGCCCGGGCGGAGGTCCCGGGGGTGGCGCTGGGGCGCCGGTGCGGGCTGGAGACGAGGAGTGACCGTGAGCGAGCGGAGCGAGTCGGCGGAGCGGGCGGCGGCGCCGAAGGTGACGGGTGAGTCCGAGGTCGCCGACCTCTGCCGCGATCTGATCCGGATCGACACCAGCAACTACGGCGACGGCTCCGGCCCGGGGGAGCGGAAGGCGGCCGAGTACGTGGCCGAGCAGCTCGCCGAGTTCGGCCTGGAGCCGCAGATCATCGAGTCGGCCAAGGGGCGGGCGTCCACCGTGGTCAGGATCGAGGGCGAGGACCGTTCGCGTCCGGGCCTGCTGATCCACGGGCACACCGACGTCGTGCCCGCCAACGCCGCGGACTGGACGTACGACCCGTTCGCCGGGGAGATCGCGGACGGCTGCGTCTGGGGCCGCGGCGCGGTCGACATGAAGGACATGGACGCGATGACCCTCGCGGTCGTCCGCGACCGGCTGCGCACCGGCCGCAAGCCCCCGCGGGACCTGGTGCTGGCCTTCCTGGCCGACGAGGAGGCGGGCGGCACCTACGGCGCCCGCTACCTGGTGGACAAGCACCCGGGCCTCTTCGAGGGCGTGACCGAGGCGATCGGCGAGGTCGGCGGCTTCTCCTTCACGGTCAACGACCGCACCCGGCTCTACCTGGTGGAGACCGCCGAGAAGGGCATGCACTGGATGCGGCTCACGGTCGAGGGCCGGGCCGGGCACGGGTCGATGGAGAACGACGACAACGCCATCACCGAGCTGTGCGAGGCGGTGGCCCGGCTCGGGCGGCACCAGTTCCCGCTGCGGATCACCAAGACCGTGCGGGCCTTCCTGGACGAGCTGTCGGACGCGCTGGGCGTCGAGCTCGACCCGGAGAACATGGACGAGACGCTGCGGGTGCTCGGCGGCATCGCCAAGATGATCGGCACCACGCTGCGCAACACGGCCCAGCCCACCATGCTCGGCGCCGGCTACAAGGTCAACGTGATCCCCGGCCAGGCCACCGCGCACGTGGACGGCCGCTTCCTGCCCGGCTACGAGGAGGAGTTCCTGGCCGAGCTGGACAGCGTGCTCGGCCCGCGCGTGAAGCGCGAGAGCCTGCACTCGGACAAGGCGATCGAGACCGGCTTCGACGGCGCCCTGGTCGAGGCGATGCAGACCGCGCTGCGCGCCGAGGACCCGATCGCCCGGGCGGTGCCGTACTGCCTCTCCGGCGGTACGGACGCCAAGTCGTTCCAGGACCTCGGGATCCGCTGCTTCGGCTTCGCGCCGCTGCAGCTGCCGCCGGAGCTGGACTTCGCCGGGATGTTCCACGGCGTGGACGAGCGGGTGCCGGTGGACGGCCTGAAGTTCGGCGTGCGGGTACTGGACCGGTTCATCGACGCCTGCTGAGCGCCCGGCGACGGCCCGCTCCCGGAGCCTCCGGGGGTGGGCCATCGCCGTTCTGACAGATCGATTTCCTGTTCGTAGTATCACCGGTCTGGGTGAAGCGGGCGTCCGGTCCGTACCCCGTCTGCCGCAACGTCGTTCCTTCCTGTGACGGCCCGGAACCGATTTCCGGGTGTTCATACAGGAGGAATGATGAAGATCAAGAAGATCGCCGCCGTGACCGCTGCCGCCGGTGGCCTGGTGCTCGCCGCCACCGGTGTCGCCTCCGCCCACGGCGGGGCCGGTGCCGAGGGCGTGGCCGCCGGCTCCCCGGGCGTGCTGTCCGGCAACCAGATCCAGATTCCGGTGCACATCCCGGTCAACGTCTGCGGCAACACCATCAGCGTGATCGGTGTGCTGAACCCGGCGTTCGGCAACACCTGCTTCAACGTCTGAGCCCACGTCGGTCGTTGAGCCGGGCCCCCGGACGGCGTGCGCGTCGTGCCGGGGGCGCTTGTTTTTCCGGACCGCCCCGCGTCCGGCCCGTGAGATCCCTCGAAAGGGTGAATGGGCGTGGAACCGGCCAACCTCCTCGTGGATTCCTTCGTTCTCTCCGTTGCAGCCGAGGACCTCCCCGCTTATTCGGAAATTCCGACTTTCGGGAGGTCGTCATGTCGTCTCGAAATGTCAGGGGAAAATATGAGGAACGCAGCCAAGAAGGGGCTCCTCACGGCCGTGGCCACCGGCAGTGTGCTGGCCTCGACCGCCGGTTACGCCTACGCGGGCGCCGGCGCGGAGGGTGTCGCGGCAGGCTCGCCGGGTGTCGCCTCCGGCAACTCGGTGCAGGTGCCGATCGAGGTGCCGATCAACGCCTGCGGCAACACGGTCGACGTGATCGGCTTGCTGAACCCGTCCTACGGCAACAAGTGCGCCAACGTCTCCGGCCACCCCGGCGGCAGCGCGCACGTCGGCGGCGCCCAGTCGGGCGGCGCGAGCGCGGGCGGCGCCCACACCGGCGGCGGCCAGTCCGGCGGAGCGGGCGCGAGCGCGGGCGGTGCCCAGGCCGGCGGTGCCCAGGCGGGCGGCGGCCAGGCGGGTGGCGGCCAGGCCGGTTCGGGGGCGGCCGGCGCCGCCGCGGGCACGGCGGCGTCGGGCGCGACGGCCGCCGGGACGGCCACCGGCTCGCCCGGAGTGATCTCCGGCAACAGCGTCCAGGCCCCGGTGCACGTCCCGGTCAACGCCTGCGGCAACTCGATCGACGTGGTCGGCGCCCTCAACCCGGCCTACGGCAACAACTGCGCCAACGTCGCCGCCCCGGCGCCCAGCAAGCCCGCCGCGCCGCAGGAGGACTGCCCGCCGGAGGAGCACGCGCCGCACAGCGCCCCGCCGCCGGCCGCCCCGAGCGACCACGAGGGCACCCAGGGCACCCCCCGGGGCGGCAACGGTCCGACCGAGGCCGCGCCGACCGCGCCGTCGGCGGCCCCCGCCCCGCAGCAGGCCGCCCCGGCGGTGCGTCCGGCCGCCGCGCACGCCGGCCCGGCCGTCGCGGAGGCCGACCACCAGCTGGCCGCCACCGGCGCCGGCAACACCGAGCTGCTCGGTGCGGCCGGCCTGGCCCTGCTGATCGGCGGCGGCGTCCTCTACCGCCGCGCCCGCGCCGGCGCCCGCTGAGCCTCCACGGCGCACCGGGCACACCGGACACGCCGGGCGCGCGGCGGGTCGACCCGCCGCGCGCCCGCCGTCACCAGCTCCGGACCTGCCGGATGATCCGCCGGCGCAGCAGCACCGTGCGGCTGCCGTCCGGCAGCAGGCGGAGCCTGTCCAGTTCCCAGTGCCCGTACTCGGCGTGATCGGTGAGCAGTTGGCGTGCCGCGTTGCGGGACGTTCCGCGCGGCATGCGCAGCGACTGGTACTCGTACTCCGGCTGCCGGACCGGCTTCGGTGGGGTCAAAACGCTCCTCCTGAGGGACACCTGCGGGCAAGCCTACGGCCTGCCTCCGACAGCGGGCCCGGGTATTTCCGGCCGCCCGGCCCGCTCCGCACTGACAGCGCATCAGTTCCTTTGCTCCTGGGGAGGACATACCCCCGGCGCGCCGCGCGAAGCGGCACCCGGACGGCCCGCGCGGACCGCGTGCGCGGGCGCCCGGCGCACGCCGCCGTCCGGCACCCCGGGGGACAGACCCACGCGGAACGGACATCGCGGGGGAAGTTGCGGTGAAATCGCGGGTGTAGGTGACAACCGCTGTGCGTACCGGCACCGAGGGGAGATAGCGTCTGCACCATGTCTGATGCCGCGCAGCCCACCATTGCCGAGGTACGCGCCGCCGCCGAGGCGGTCAAGGCCGCCATCGACCGTCATCTGGAAGCGGTGTCGAGCCAGAGCGCAGCGGACGATTCCGCTGTGTCCACCGCCTACGAGCAGCTGGCGACGGCGGCCATCGCGTACGACCAACTCCTGTACGAGGTCTACGACGAGGTCACCCCCTTCGAGGTCCCCGGTGACGAGGGTCCGGGCGGGTACCACGGCCCCGAACAGCCCGAGGCGATCAGCGTGCTGATCCGCCGCGACTACCACGTCGTCGACCCGAAGCGGCTGCGCGCCCAG
The DNA here is from genome assembly GCF_042800875.1 of Kitasatospora sp. NPDC057595. Lineage (NCBI taxonomy): Bacteria > Bacillati > Actinomycetota > Actinomycetes > Kitasatosporales > Streptomycetaceae > Kitasatospora > Kitasatospora sp. NPDC057595. The sequence goes on from NZ_JBHVGL010000022.1 coordinate 13,992, forward strand.
GCCGAGCGGCTGGACGACTCGCTGACCCCGGGCGGGGGCTCGGAAGGCGGCGGGGTGAACGCCGCGATCGGCGTGCTGTTCGGCGAGTTCGAGCCGGACGAGATCGCCGCCCGCAGCGAGGAGTTCGGGCTGGAGGAGGCCGACTCCACGCTCTGGGTGGCGGCCGCCGAGCCGAGCGAGCCGGGGGAGTGGCTGCCGGAGCCGTTCGAGCACGCCGATCCGCAGCTGCTGATCTGCCGCTTCGACGTGAGCGAGGTCTACGACGACGAGGACCCCGACGACTGACCCGTCGGCGGGCCCGGGGCGGAGTGCCCCGGGCCCGAGCGTCCGCCGGGGCGCATGATTTCGGACGTTCCCGGCGCGGACGGCGCCGGTCAGTAGGACTCGGCCGCGTTCTCCGCGAGGATCGCGCGCAGCCGCGTGGTGCGGGGTGCGGCCGGGCGCCCGGCGACGGCCTGCGGGAGCGCCGGGCCGGCGGAGTGGACCACCGAGAGGTGGCGCTCGCCGCGGCCGAACGCCGTGTACACCCACTGCCGGGTGAGTGCCGCGGCCGCGTCCTCCGGCACCACCACCACCGCGCCCGGCCAGCGGCGGCCGACCGCCTGGTGGACGGTCAGTGCCCAGCCGTGCCGCAGCTTTCCGGCCTCGGCGGGCGCGACGGTGCGGCGGGTGCCGTCGGGGTACTCCAGGTGCAGACCGGTGGCGTCACCGTCCAGCACCCGGGCGAGCCTGGTGTGGCCGGGCGCGGGCGAGTCGGCGACCCGGTCGCCCGGGTCGAAGCCGCCGAACCGGCCCGGGCCCGGGTTGAGCCGGGCCTTGGCGGCGGCGTTCAGCGCGCGGGTGCCGGCCCCGCCGCCGTGCCCGGGGGTGAGCAGGACGACCTGCTCGGACGGGATGCCGAGGGCGCGCGGGATCGAGTCGGTGAGCAGCTGGACGGCGCGGTGGACGGCCTCCCCGGCGTCCTTGGCGGTCAGGATGACCACCTCCTTGTCGGGCGCCTCGACCGGCTGGAGCTCGCCGATGCCGACGCCCGAGACCAGCTCGCCGATCGGGCCGAAGTCGGGGGTGCGGGAGGCGACGGCCGGGCAGGCCTTGGCGGCCAGCAGGTCGGCGAAGAACCGGCCGGGGCCGGCCGACCAGAGCTGGCCCGGGTCGCCGCTGAGCACCAGACGGGTGCCGTCGGCCAGCGACTCCAGCAGGGTGGCGGCCAGCTCGACGTCCAGCAGCGGGGCGTCCAGGACGATCAGCAGGTCGAGCGCGAGCGTGCCGTCGGCGGACCGGCCGGGGCCGGCCGCTCCGGCGAGCAGCTCGGCCAGCGTGGCGACGGGCGCGGGCGCGCCGGCGGGGGCGTCGGAGAGCGGGGCGAGCGCGGCGAAGGCGGCCCGGCCGTGGTCGGTCCAGGTGGCCGCCCAGGCCCGCAGGCCGAGGCCGGTGGCGGCGGCCAGCAGGGCGGCCGGTTCGGCGCGGGCGGCCTCACCGCCGGTGTGCAGGACGAGTGCGCTCTCGGCGGCGGCCCGGACGAGGGCGGTCGCGGAGGAGGACGGGGCGGCGGCCGCGGCGGCCTCCCAGGCGGCCGGCCCGGGGGCGGCGGGCGCCTCCGCGGCGGCTTCGGGGGCCTGCGGGCCGGCCTCGGTGTCGGCGTCCCCGTCGGCGTCAGTTTCGGCCTCGGCCTCGGCCCCGGTGCCGTCGTGGGTGCCCTCGTCGGCGTCCTCCGTGAGGTCCTCCGTGAGGTCCTCCGCGAGGTCCTCGCCGGGGACGAAGGTGGACATCAGCCGGACCAGGCCGTCGGCCAGGCTCTCCTCGGCCAGTGCCAGCCGCTCCAGGGCGAGCAGGGTGCGGGTCGGCGGCTCGTCCTCGTCGTCCCCGCCCGCCGTGTGCGCCTCGGCGCCGGTGAGCTCCTCCTGGAACGGCATCGCCCGGCCGTCGAGCACGGCGGCCTGGACGGCGGCGGCGGAGTCCGGCACACCGAGGCGCTCCAGCCCGGCGGTCACCTCGCCGATCTCCAGGGCCGAGTGGCCGCGCAGCGCCGCCTGCTCCAGCAGCCAGCCGACCAGCGCCTGGGCCCGCCGCGGGTCGCCCGGCCCGGCCTGCGCGCCGAGCAGGCCGCGGGCGAAGCCGTCCGCGTGCTCCGGGCGGACGCCGGGCAGGGTGAGCACGGCCCACGGGTCATCGCGGAGCTGCTCGGCCGCGCCGTCGCCGAAGGCCGCCACGGCGGCGCCGGCCAGGGTGGCCGGGGCGCCGCCCGCCGTCAGCACCTCGGCGGTGGCCTTGAGCGCCTGTGCCCGCTGCTCGTCGGTCACCGGCCGGTCGGCCCCGGCGGCGCCCGCCTCGCCCGCGGGCGCGCCCGCGGGGGCCGGGCCGTCGGGGCCCCCGGCGGACCGGCCGACCGAGCGCACCCGCTCCGCCAGCGCCGCGACGGCCGCAGCCCGTTCCGCCGGGTCGGCACCCGCCGGGTCACCGGCGACCGCCGCGCCCTGGTCGGAAGCGCCCTGCCCGGCCGTGTCCGGCGACGACGCCTGCCCGGGGACGACGCCCGCGCCGCCGGCCGCACCGTCGCCGCCCGAGCCCGCCGGGGTCTCCTCCGGAGCGCCGTTCTCCGCGTCAGTCATCGTCCGCTCCACAAAAGCTCAACTCCACATGCTGGGCGCCGCCCGCCCCGTGGTGCGGGCGGTCGGCCGGGTCGGGCCGGTCCGGGGCCGCACGGGGCGGCCGGGCCGGCGGTCGGTCGGTTCGGGCAGGCTCGGGTCGCGGGGGCGGGCGGCCGCTACAGCTCGCTCCACCCCTGGTCGGGGTAGCGGTGGACCGGCGCCGAGATGTCGTCGAGCGCACCGCGGATCTCCTCCGGAAGCGTAAGCGCCTCCACCGACAGCGCCGCCTGCAGCTGTCCCACGGTCCGCGCCCCGACCAGCGCGCTCGCCACGCCGGGGCGGTCCCGAACCCAGGCGAGCGCGACCGCCAGCGGGCTGCTGGCCAGCCCGTCGGCGGCGGTGGCGACGGCGTCCACGATCCGCCGGGCGCGTTCCCCGAGGTAGGGCTGGACGAACCCGGACAGGTAGGGCGAGGCACCGCGCGAGTCCGGCGGCAGGCCGTGCCGGTACTTGCCGGTGAGCACGCCGCGCCCGAGCGGGGAGCCGGCCAGCAGGCCCACCCCGGCGTCCCGGGCGGCCGGCAGCGCCTCGCGCTCGATGCCGCGCTGCAGCAGCGAGTACTCCAGCTGCGCCCCGGCCAGCGGCACCCGGCCGTGGTGGGCGTGCTGCCAGGTGGCGGCCTTGGCGAGCTGCCAGCCGCTGAAGTCGCAGACCCCGACGTAGCGGGCGCGGCCGGAGGAGACGGCGATGTCCAGGGCGCTCAGGGTCTCCTCGACGGGGGTGGCCGGGTCGAAGGCGTGCACCTGCCAGAGGTCGACGTAGTCGGTGCCGAGCCGGCGCAGCGAGGCGTCGAGCGCGGCGAGCAGGTGGCCGCGCGAGCCGTCGAACCGGCGGCCGGAGGCCGGCACGCTGCCCGCCTTGGTGGCGATGACCAGGTCGGAGCGCGGGATCAGGCCGTCGGTGAGTCGGGAGAGCAGGTACTCGGCGTCGCCGTCGGCGTAGACGTCGGCGGTGTCGACGAGGTTGCCGCCGGCGTCGACGAACTCCTTGAGCTGCTCGGCGGCCTCCTGCTCGTCGGTGTCGCGGCCCCAGGTCATGGTGCCGAGACCGAGCCGGGAGACCTGCAGCCCGGTGCGGCCGAGGTGACGCTGTTCCATCGGACGGGCCCTCTCACTGGCCGAAGGTGCGGTGGCGGAACGCTGCGGGGCGGCGTGCCCGCGGGACAAACCCGCAGGTGGGACGCGGCGCCCCACGTCGGCTGAGCGTAGCGGCCGGTGCCCGGGCAGGTGCGCAGACCCGCAGGAAGATCACCGTCGGCCGCGCCGGACCGGGGTGCGGCGGACAGGTGTCGAAATGTGACCCGGAACACCGCTACCGGCCAGTAGCATGTCGCCCGGACGCGTCGTCGCGCTCACGAGCAACCGGACTGGAAGGCAGTGCCCATGCGACTCGGCATCAACCTCGGCTACTGGGGACTCGGCATGGACGCCGACAACATCGCCGTCGCCCAGGAGGCCGACCGGCTCGGCTACGCGGTCTGCTGGGCCGCCGAGGCGTACGGCTCGGACGCGGCCACCGTGCTCTCCTACGTCGCCGCCAGGACCGAGCGGATCGACGTCGGCTCGGCCATCTTCCAGATCCCGGCGCGCACCCCGGCGATGACCGCGATGACCGCCGCCACCCTGGACACCCTCTCCGGCGGCCGCTTCCGGCTCGGCCTCGGCGTCTCCGGCCCGCAGGTCTCCGAGGGCTGGTACGGCGTGAAGTTCGACAAGCCACTGGCCCGCACCCGCGAGTACGTGGAGATCATCCGCAAGGCGATGTCCCGGGAGCGGCTGGTCCACGACGGCGCCCACTGGACGCTGCCGTTGCCCGGCGGCCCCGGCAAGCCGATCAAGCTCACCGTGCACCCGGTGCGCGAGCACATCCCGCTGTACATCGCCGCGATCGGCCCGAAGAACCTGGAGCAGACCGGCGAGATCGCCGACGGCTGGCTCGGCATCTTCTTCGACCCGGCGCACGCCGCGCTCTCCCTCGACCCGCTGAGGGCCGGCCGCGCCAAGGCCGGCGCCGAGCCCGGCAGGGAGTTCGACGGCTTCGACGTCTGCCCGACCGTCGCCATCGCCGTCGGCGAGGACATCGAGGCGGGCATCGACTCCCAGCGCGGCTACACGGCGCTCTACATCGGCGGCATGGGCAGCAAGGAGAAGAACTTCTACAACCAGCTCGCCCGCCGGATGGGCTACGAGCGGGCCGCCGACGAGGTCCAGGAGCGTTACCTGGCCAAGGACTACGCGGGCGCCGGCGCCGCCGTCCCGCGCGACCTGATCGACGCCACCTCGCTGATCGGCGACACCGCCCGGATCGCCGACCGGATGCAGGCCTACGCCGACGCGGGCGTCACCACGCTCACCCTCGCCCCGGCCGGCTTCACGCTGGACGAGCGGATCACGGCGCTGCGCACCGGCGTCGAGGCCCTGGAGCGCGCCGGCCTGGCGTGACGGGCCCCGGCGGCCGCCGTCCCCCGGTGGACACCTGGGGGCGGCGCTACGACCGGCGGCGCTACAGCCAGTCGTGCCGCTTGAACACCCGGTGCAGCACCACGCAGACCACCGCCATCAGCGAGAGCGCCGCCGGGTAGCCCCACGGCTGGCGCAGCTCGGGCATGTCCTGGAAGTTCATGCCGTACACGCCGGCGATCATCGTCGGCACGGCGGCCAGCGCCGCCCAGGCGGAGATCTTCCGCATGTCGTTGTTCTGCTGCACGCTGACCTGCGCCAGGTTGGCCGACAGGATGTCCGACAGCAGCCGGTCCATGCCCTCCACCTGGTCGTTGGCGCGGGCCAGGTGGTCGGAGACGTCCCGCAGGTACGGCAGCGCCTCGGCCCGCACGTACGGCACGCCGCCGCGTTCCAGCCGCATCATCGGCTCGACCAGCGGCCCGGTGGCCCGGCGGGCGGTCACCAGCTGCCGCTTGTAGCCGTAGATCCGGCCGGCGACGTCGCTGCTCACCCGGCCGGGCGAGAAGACGTCCGCCTCCAGCTCGTCGAGGTCCGCCTGGATGCCGACGGCCACGTCCACGTAGCCGTCCACCACCGTGTCGCAGACCGAGTGCAGCACGGCGCTCGGGCCGTACCTGAGCACCTCCGGCCGCTGCTCCAGCTGGGAGCGCAGCTCGCTGAGCGGGCTGTCGGTGCCGTGCCGGACGGTCATCACGAAGTCCTCGCCGACGAAGACCATCACCTCGCCGCCGGTCACCGCGTGGCTGCCGGGGTGGTAGCCGAGGGTCTTGAGCGCCACGAACAGCGAGCCCTGGTACGCCTCCACCTTGGGGCGCTGGTGGGCGGTGACGGCGTCCTCGACGGCCAGCGGGTGCAGCCCGAACTCGGCGCCGACCCGGTCGAGTTCCTCGGCGGTGGGCTCGAACAGGCCTATCCAGACGAAGCCGCCCGGGCCCGCCGCGCGCGCGGCGGCGAGGCTGCCGGCGGGGTCCGCGGGCGTCGCGACCGGGCGGCCGTCGCGGTAGATGGCGCAATGGACGATCATGCGGGCCATTGTGGCCCCTCGGCCGGTCGCGAAACATCCGCCGCGACGGCTTTCGTCCCGGTACCGGCGCTCCGGCGCGGCCCCGGCCCCGCTCCCGGCCCGGCTCCCGGGCGGGATCCACGGGCGGGATCCACGGGCGGACCCGGCCCGGCCCGGGAGGCCGTAGGGTAGGCCCCATGCCCACCCTGCTGCTCGTCCGCCACGGCCGCTCCACCGCGAACACCGCCGGAATCCTGGCCGGTTGGACGCCCGGGGTGGAGCTCGACGACACCGGGCGCGCGCAGGCCGCCGCGCTCGCCGCCCGGCTCGCCCCGGTCCCGCTGGTCCAGGCGGTCAGCAGCCCGCTGGAGCGCTGCCGGCAGACCCTGGAGCCGCTGCTGGCCGGCCGCCCCGAGCTGGCCGGCCCGGCGCTGGACGAGCGGCTCGGCGAGTGCCACTACGGCGAGTGGACCGGCCGGCCGCTGGCCGAGCTGGCCAAGGAGCCGCTGTGGCGCACCGTCCAGGACCACGCCGCGGCGGCCGCCTTCCCCGGTGGCGAGTCGCTGCGCGAGCTGAGCCACCGCACGGTGGGCGCGGTCCGCGAGTGGAACGAGAAGATCGCCGCCGAGCACGGCGAGGACGCGGTCTGGATCGCCTGCTCGCACGGCGACGTGATCAAGGCGGTGGTGGCCGACGCGCTCGGCCTGCACCTCGACCACTTCCAGCGGATCAACGTCGACCCGTGCTCGGTCACCGCGATCCGCTACACCGCGCGCCGGCCCTTCGTGCTGCGGATGGGCGACACCGGCGACCTCGCCGCCCTCGCCCCGCGGCCGGCCGGCCCGGGCGGGCGCCCGGGCGGGCCCGCCGGGGACGCGGTGGTCGGCGGCTCCACCGGCGCGGCCTGAGCCGTCCGCCCGGCCCCGTCCGGCCCCGGCCCGGGGCTCGGCTCCCCGGTGCGGCCCCGGAGGTCGTAGGGTGACCAGTGGGTCCCCGCGCCGCCGGCCCGGGTACCCCGGACCACCCAGCCCCGACCCCGACCGACCCCAGCGGCGTCCGCCGGCGCCCACGACGATCGATACGACCCGGAGCGAGAGCGTGACCCGTCAGGTCTTCTTCTACGACCAGCCCGAACGGTTCGTGGCCGGCACCGTCGGCCAGCCCGGCGCCCGGGCGTTCTACCTGCAGGCCAGCGCCCGTGGGCGGATCACCAGCGTGCTGCTGGAGAAGACCCAGGTCGCCGCGCTCGCCGAGCGGATCGACGAGGTCCTCGACGAGGCGCTGCGCCGCAGCGGCGGCGAGGCCACCATCCCGGCCAGCGCCCCGCAGGACCTGCTCGACACCGCGCCGCTGGACCTGCCGCTGGAGCAGGAGTTCCGGGTCGGCACGATGGCGCTCGCCTGGGACGCCGTGGACAGCTGCCTGGTGGTCGAGGCCCAGGCGCTGGTCGAGGACGAGGAGGGCGAGGGCGAGGGCGCCGCCGTCTTCGAGGACGACGAGAACGGCCCCGACATGCTCCGGGTGCGGCTCTCCGGCGCGATGGCCCGGGTGTTCGCCAAGCGGGCGCTGGACCTCGTCGCGGCCGGCCGCAAGCCCTGCCCGTTCTGCAACCTGCCGCTCGACCCGGAGGGCCACCTGTGCCCGCGCGCGAACGGGTACCGGCGCTGAACACGCCGACCGCCCGGCCCGCCGACCCGCCGGAGCCGCCGCGGTCCGACCCCGCCGAGGCCGCCGCCCTGGCCGCCGACCCGCCCACCGCGCTGCGACTGCTGCGCGAGGGCGCGCTGACCGTGCACGGCCGGCTCACCGACGCCTCCAACGCCGCCCTCTACTGCACCGTCACCGCCGCCGACGGCCGTGCGGCGCAGGCCGTCTACAAGCCGGTGGCCGGCGAGCGGCCGCTCTGGGACTTCCCGGACGGCACCCTGGCCGGCCGCGAGGTGGCCGCGTACGAGCTGTCCGCCGCCACCGGCTGGGGCCTGGTGCCGCCGACCGTGCTGCGCGAGGGCCCGCACGGCCCCGGCATGGTGCAGCTGTGGGTGGAGCCCGACCCGGACGCCGCCCCGCTGCTCGCGCTGCAGGACCCGCGCGGCCCCGAGGACGGCTGGCTGCCGATCGTCCGCGCCGAGGTCGGCGACGGCCGCACCGCGCTGCTGGTCCACCCCGACGACGCGCGGCTGCGCCGGCTGGCGGTGCTGGACGCCGTCCTCAACAACGCCGACCGCAAGGGCGGCCACCTGATCCCGGCCGCCGACGGCCGGCTCTACGGCATCGACCACGGCGTCACCTTCAACACCGAGGGCAAGCTGCGCACCCTGCTGTGGGGCTGGGCCGGGCAGCCGCTGCCCGCCGAGGCGACCGCCGTGCTGACCGGGCTGGCCGAGCGGCTGGACGGGGCGCTGGGGGAGCGGCTGGCCCCGCACCTGACCGCCGCCGAACTGGACGCCGCCCGCGCCCGGGTGGCCGCGCTGCTCGCCACCGGCACCCACCCGCTGCCCTCCGAGGACTGGCCGTCCATCCCCTGGCCGCCGATCTGACGGCCGGGCGGCCCGCCGAGCCGAGGGTTCGAAGGCGGTTCGAGCCCTCGATCCGACGGAGCAGCGGCCCGCTCAGCCGGTAATGGTCTGGACCGGTGTGCCGTGCGGGCAGCACACTGCGACGATGGACGAGCGACGGACCACCCCCCACCTGGACCTGCCGCTGCACCGCCTCCAGGTCCCGCTGCCGCATCTGCTCCCGTTCGCGATCGGCAGTTTCGACGCCATCGGCCCGCTCTCCCGGGCCGGCTTCCCCCACCGGCACTCCTTCTACGAGATCGTCTTCCTCACCGGCGGGCGCGGCGCCCACGTCCTGGACCTGGTCCAGCGGCCGGTGCAGCCCCCGCAGTTGTGCGTGATCGCCCCCGGTCAGGTGCACTACTGGGCGGACGCGGACGACCTCGTCGGACAGGTCGTGCTGTTCAACGAGGACTTCCTGCTGGATCATCCGCAGGACCGCTCCGCGCTGCGCACCCTGGCCTCCCGCCCGGCGGTGCGGCTGGGGGAGCACGCCGCGCCGATCGCCGGGCTGCTGGCGGACATGGAGGCCGAGTACCGGGCCAGGCCGGCCGGCTACCCGGGCGTGCTGCGGGCCAGCCTGCACATCCTCATCGTGCGTGCCCTGCGGGCCTGTTCGCCCGGCGGCGGGGGCGGACTGCCCGGCCGCACCGGGGACCTCGCGGCCGCCTTCACCCGGCTGATCGCCACCCCGGGCGGAGTGCAGCGCTCGGTCGCCTCCTGCGCGCACGAGCTGGGCGTCTCCCCGGGCCACCTGCAGGCGACGGTCAAGCAGGCGACCGGCCGCACCCCGGGCCGGCTGATCCGCCAGCAGCAGACGCTGGAGGCCAAACGCCTGCTGGCCTGCACCGAACTGACGGTGCGCCAGGTCTCCAGGGAGGCCGGTTTCGGCGATCCGGCGTACTTCTGCCGGTTCTTCCGCAGGGAGACCGGGATGACGCCGGGGGAGTTCCGGACGAGGGTCGGAGGAAATCACCACGATCCCCGGATCACGTCCATCGCGGCCGCTCCCGACGGACCGTAGGTTGACTGCGGGCCACCGGCGGACCGCCCGGCGCGAGCGGGCGGCCCGTCGGCCCGGTCCTTGTCATGCCCCCACCATGGCAAGGGCCGCCCCCGGACGGAACCACCAGATCCCCCACACTCACAGCGAAGGAGTCGGCGCATGCCCGCGTCCGAAGAGCCCCTCACCGGGACGGACGGTCCGATCGACCGCCGGATCAGCCGCAAGACCGTCCTCCGGGCCGCCGCCGTGCTCGGCACCGCACCGCTGCTGGTCGGCGGCGGCGTCGCCCTGGCCCGCGACCGGGCCGGCAGCGGCGAGCTGCTGGACCTCACCCCGGAGTGCCACGACGGCGACGCCCCGACCATCGAGCAGACCGAGGGCCCGTACTTCAAGCCCAACTCCCCGCTGCGCACCTCGCTGATCACCGACAGCACCCCGGGCACCCGGCTCACCGTCAGCGGCTACGTCTTCGGCCGGGCCTGCCAGCCGATCGGCAACGTCCTGATGGACTTCTGGCAGGCCGACGTGAACGGTGACTACGACAACGTCGGCTTCACCTTCCGCGGGCACCAGTTCACCAACGCCCAGGGCGCCTTCAGCCTCACCACGATCGTTCCCGGCCTCTACCCGGGCCGCACCCGGCACATCCACGTCAAGCTCCAGGCGCCGGGCCGGCCGGTGGTCACCACCCAGCTGTACTTCCCGGGCGAGCCGCGCAACAGCACGGACACCATCTACGACGCCCGGCTGCTGATGAACGTCCGCCAGGTCGGGTCGGCCAAGGAGGGCACGTACGACTTCGTGCTCAACGTGGCGCAGACCCCGACCCCGTCGGGCACCCCGACCACCACGCCCACCACGCCGACGCCGACCCAGACCGGCGGCACCACCACCTGGGCCGCGGGCACCGCCTACAAGGCGGGCGACCGCGTCACCTACGCCGGCGTCTCCTACGTGTGCCTCCAGGCGCACACCGCCTTCGTCGGGTGGGAGCCGCCGAACGTGCCGGCCCTCTGGCAGCGGCTGTAGCGGCTCCGGCCGCGAGCCCAGAGGGTCACGGACGCCCGGTCGGCGGCAGGGCCGGCCGGGCGGCCGTCCGCCCGGTCCGCCCCGCGAGGCCGTGCGCGGGGCGGATCCGGGCGTCGCCCGGCGCTGTCAAGCGCCGGGCACTATCGGTCCGGAACCGCTCGGGCCACGAAAGGAAGCGAATCCAGTCGATCTTGCCGACTGGTTAGGCTTTCAAATGTTCTCACGGTTAAAGTCAATGCCATGCATGCCTGGCCCGCCTCCGAGGTTCCCGCCCTGCCTGGTCAGGGGCTCCCCCTCCGAATCCACGACACCGCGACGGGAGGCATCCGGGAGGTCGTTCCGCAGGACGGCACCGCCCGGATCTACGTCTGCGGCATCACCCCCTACGACGCGACCCACATGGGCCACGCCGCCACCTACAACGCCTTCGACCTGGTGCAGCGGGTGTGGAAGGACGCCGGCCACGACGTCCTCTACGTGCAGAACGTCACCGACGTCGACGACCCGCTGCTGCAGCGCGCGGTCGAGACCGGCCAGGACTGGGTGGCCCTCGCCGAGCGCGAGACCGCGCTCTTCCGCGAGGACATGACCGCGCTGCGGCTGCTCCCGCCGGCCCACTACATCGGCGCCGTCGAGTCGATCCCGTGGATCGTCCCGCTGGTCCAGAAGCTGCTGGCGAGCGGGGCCGCCTACGAACTGGACGGCGACATCTACTTCTCGGTCGACGCCGACCCGCACTTCGGCGAGGTCTCCGGCCTCACCCGCGAGGCCATGCGCCCGGTCTTCGCCGAGCGCGGCGGCGACCCGGACCGCCCCGGCAAGCGCCACCCGCTGGACGCCCTGCTCTGGCTCGCGGCCCGCCCCGGCGAGCCCGCCTGGGACACCGAGCTCGGCCACGGCCGCCCCGGCTGGCACATCGAGTGCGTCGCCATCGCGCTGCAGTACCTCGGCATGTCCTTCGACATCCAGGGCGGCGGCAGCGACCTCTCCTTCCCGCACCACGAGATGGGCGCCTCGCACGCCCAGGTCGCCTGCGGCGAGCACCCCTACGCCAGGGCCTACGTGCACGCCGGCATGGTCGGCCTGGACGGCCACAAGATGTCCAAGTCCCGCGGCAACCTGGTCTTCGTCTCGGCGCTGCGCCGGGACGGCGTCGACCCGGCCGCGATCCGCCTCGCCCTGCTCTCGCACCACTACCGCGAGGACTGGGAGTGGACCAAGGCCACCCTGGACGAGGCCGTGGAGCGGCTCGCCCGCTGGCGCGCGGCCGTCTCCCGGCCGGACGGGCCGGCCGCCGAGCAGCTGCTCGGCGAGGTCCGCGCGGCGCTCGCGAACGACCTGGACGCGCCCGCCGCGCTGGCCGCGGTGGACCGCTGGGCCGCCGCGCAGCAGGCCGACGGCGGCACCGACATCGGCGCCCCCGGTCTGGTCACCCGCACCGTGGACGCGCTGCTCGGCGTGGCCCTCTGACAAACGGCGAAGGGGCGCCGGGACCACTGGTCCCGGCGCCCCTTCGGCGTCCGTGCCGACGGGCCGAGGCGGCTCACTCCTCCTCGGCGCCGTCCTGGCCGTCCCGGCCGGCCGGCGGCTCCGGATCGGCCGGCCGCTCCACCGTGGCGTGCCCGGCGACCGGCTTCTCCCCGGTCGGCCCGACGTTCTCCCGGCGCCGCAGGTAGCGCTCGAACTCGCGGGCGATCGCGTCGCCCGAGGCCTCCGGCAGCTCCGCGGTGTCCTGCGCCTCCTCCAGCTGCTGGACGTACTCGGCGACCTCGCTGTCCTCGGCGGCCAGCTGGTCCACGCCCAGCTGCCAGGCCCGGGCGTCCTCGCCGAGGTCGCCCGGCGGGATGCGCAGGTCCAGCAGGTCCTCCAGCTTGTTGATCAGCGCCAGGGTGGCCTTGGGGTTCGGCGGCTGCGCGACGTAGTGCGGCACCGCGGCCCAGAGCGTCACCGCCGGCACCCCGGCGTGCGTGCAGGCCTCCTGCAGCACCCCGACGATCCCGGTCGGGCCCTCGTAGCGGCTCTCCTCCAGCTCCAGCCGGCGGGCCAGCTCGGGGTCCGAGGTGACACCGCTGACCGGCACCGGACGGCTGTGCGGGGTGTCGCCGAGCAGCGCGCCCAGGATCACCACCAGCTCGACGCCCAGCTCGTGCGCGAAGCCCAGCAGCTCGTTGCAGAACGAGCGCCAGCGCATGCTCGGCTCGATGCCGCGCACCAGGACGACGTCCCGGGTCTTCGGCTCGGTCACCCGGATCACCGAGAGTCTGGTGGTCGGCCAGGTGATCCGGCGCACCCCGCCGTCCAGCCAGACGGTCGGCCGGTTGACCTGGAAGTCGTAGTAGTCCTCCGCGTCGAGCGCGGCGAACACCTTGCCGCCCCAGGTCTCGTCCAGATGCGCCAGGGCCGCCGAGGCGGCGTCGCCGGCGTCGTTCCACCCCTCGAAGGCGCAGACCATCACCGGGTCGATCAACTCGGGAACATCTTCCAGCTCGATCACCCAGCGTCTCCCTCCGGTCGGCCGCCTCCGCCCCGCCCGGCCGGGACTGCCCGGGCGCCGGCGGGCCGGATGCCGACGGTCGAACCTCTCGTCACCCATGGAACGCCTCGCTCCATGGTTCCCTACCTGCCCAGCCTACGGGCTTTGAAGCCCCGTTCCGGCGGGCCACCGGGACAGTCTGGGGGAGCGGACGCCCACGATCCACCGGTTATCCAGCGTCACCGCCCGCCCGCCCGTGCCACAGCGCGGCGACGGCGCGATGATGGGAGGCGGGGGCCGGACGGCGTGGCAGCGAGGAGCCGGCGGATGAGTGGACGGCGGTGGGCGGGTGCCGCGGCGGCGGCCCTGGCGGCGGGCGCGGCCGGGGTGGCGGCGGCGGGCGCGGTGGCCTGGGCCGCGGGACGGCGGCTGCCGGTGGAGCACCTCAGCGGGGGCGGCCTGGAGCTGGCCCGGACGCCCGCCGAGGTCTGGGACGTGCTGACCGACGTCGACCTCTTCCCGGCCTGGCGCCCGGACGTGGTGCTCGTCGAGCGGCTGCCCGCCACCGCCGCCGGCCGCCCGCGCTGGCGCGAGGTCGGCCGGCACGGGCACACCGTGTACGAGGTGGTGGAGAGCGAGGCCCCGCACCGCCTGGTGACCGGCATCGCCGACCCCGACCTGCCGTACGGCGGCACCTGGACCTTCACCCTGACCGCGGTCGGCGCGGGCTGCACGCTCACCGTCACCGAGCGCGGCGAGGTGTACCAGCCGCTGTACCGGGCGGTCTCGCACTACGTGACCGGCGAGGGGGCCACCGTGCACCGCTTCCTGGCCGCGCTCGCCCACCGGACGGCCCCGGGCTGATCCGCGGGGCGAGACCTACCGCACCCACTCGCGCCGGTAGTCGGCCCAGTTCTGCTCGGTGGCCGCGAAGTCCACGTACAGCCCGACGCCGAAGTTGCGCCGCCCGATGTCGTGGCGGCCCAGGCCCAGCCGGATGCCCCGGATCCCGGCGTTCACCGTCTCGGCGTCGCCCCAGTGGCCCCACTCGTCCTCCCAGTAGAACGGCAGGCCCATCAGCAGGTCGACGTCCTCCGGCGTGGCCTCCAGGGCGAGCTCGGTCTGGTAGGCGTTGTAGCCGCCGTAGAACCCCTCGGTCGGCATGCTGGAGTCGTAGGTCATCAGCGCGATCTGGTCGACCCGGCGGGCGGTGGCGGCGAAGTACGCCTGGTCCCACCACTTGCCGTGGCCGGTGAGCGCGATGCCCAGGTTGTGCTGGTACGGCAGCGGGTCGATCTGCGGGGCGGCCACCGACAGCACCGCGCCGCGCCCGGCGGTGACCGGGCGGACCCGCTCCAGCAGGTCCAGCCAGCCCTTGGAGCCGGGCCGGATCGGCTCCATGTCGAAGTGCACGCCGTCGAAGCCCTGGTCCAGCACCTGGCCGGCGGAGGCGGTGACCCGCTCGCGGGTGGCGGCGTCCTCCAGGTCGAGGCCGTCCTTCTCCGGCTTCACCTCGTCGCCGAGCCAGCCCTGCACCCGGATCCCGGGCAGCGCCCGGTGCGCGGCCTCGGTGAACCACCGCGCGCGGGGGTGCACGGAGGGCGGCAGCGAGCCGTCGTGCTCCAGTGGGCCGGTGTGCACGTAGAGGTCGCGCACGCCGGTGCCGGCCAGCCGCCGGGCGAGCCCGGCGACGTCGTCGTCACCCTTCCGGCCGTCCACCCAGGCATGGCCGAGCCAGACGGCGTCGCGGCCCCGGGTGCGGGCCTCGGGGGAGGGGTCGCCGACGTACTGCAGGCGCAGCGCGAGCGCCGCCGAACCGACCGGCACGGCCACCACGGCGAGCGCCGCCACCGCCACCACCAGGGCCTTCCGCCACCGGGACCAGCCGCGCCAGCGGCCCCGCAGCGCCTCCGCGCGGGCTCCGGTCCGGCGCAGCGCCCCGCGCGCCCCGTCTCGAAAACGTGTCCGGAATGTGGTCATGCCGTGGGCTCCCCCCTCAGGGCCGAGCACTCAGGATACGGAACTGGTGGTCACCACCCGGCGATGGCCGGATACCCTGGCCACGTGCGTCCCCGATCCAGCGGGTTCGCAAAGCCGACAGCCGTCGCACCCAGGGAGAAGCCCCATGGCCACTGCAGCCACCCCGTCCGTCACCCAGCAGAGCCGCGCGAACGCGCTGCGCGAGGCGCTCGCCACCCGTGTGGTGGTCGCCGACGGTGCGATGGGCACCATGCTCCAGGCACAGGACCCCACGCTGGAGGACTTCCAGAACCTGGAGGGCTGCAACGAGGTCCTCAACCTCACCCGGCCCGACATCGTCCGCTCGGTGCACGACGCCTACTTCGCGGTGGGCGTGGACTGCGTGGAGACCAACACCTTCGGTGCCAACCACTCCGCGCTCGGCGAGTACGAGATCGCCGACCGCGTCTTCGAGCTCTCCGAGGCGGGCGCCCGGCTGGCCCGCGAGGCCGCCGACGCGCACGGCGCCGAGGACGGCCGGCTGCGCTGGGTGCTCGGCTCGATCGGCCCCGGCACCAAGCTGCCGACCCTCGGCCACGCCCCGTACGAGACGCTGCGCGAGGGCTTCCGGCAGAACGCGGCCGGCCTGATCGCCGGTGGCGCGGACGCCCTGCTGGTGGAGACCAGCCAGGACCTGCTGCAGACCAAGGCCGCGATCCTGGGCTCCAAGCAGGCGCTGGCCGAGGCGGGCGTGGACCTGCCGGTGCTGGTCCAGGTGACCGTGGAGACCACCGGCACCATGCTGCTCGGCTCGGAGATCGGCGCGGCGCTGACCGCCCTGGAGCCGCTGGGCGTGGACTACATCGGCCTGAACTGCGCCACCGGCCCGGCCGAGATGAGCGAGCACCTGCGCTACCTGGCGAAGAACGCCCGGATCGGCCTGTCCTGCATGCCGAACGCCGGTCTGCCGGTGCTGGGCAAGGACGGCGCGCACTACCCGCTGAGCCCGGTCGAGCTGGCCGACGCGCACGACGTCTTCACCCGCGAGTACGGGCTGTCGCTGGTCGGCGGCTGCTGCGGCACCACGCCCGAGCACCTGCGCCAGGTGGTCGAGCGGGTGCAGGGCCGCCCGGTGGCCGCGCGCGACCCGCGCCCGGAGCCGGCCGCCGCCTCGCTGTACCAGTCGGTGCCGTTCCGCCAGGACACCTCGTACCTGGCGATCGGCGAGCGCACCAACGCCAACGGCTCCAAGAAGTTCCGCGAGTCGATGCTGGCCGGCGACTGGCAGGCCTGTGTGGAGATCGCCCGCGACCAGATCCGGGACGGCTCGCACCTGCTGGACCTGTGCGTGGACTACGTCGGGCGCGACGGCGTCGCCGACATGAAGGAGATCGCCGCCCGGCTGGCCACCGCCTCGACCCTGCCGATCGTGCTGGACTCCACCGAGCCGGAGGTGCTGCGGGCGGGTCTGGAGGCGCTGGGCGGCCGTGCGGTGCTCAACTCGGTCAACTACGAGGACGGCAACGCCCCGGAGTCCCGCTTCGGCCGGATCGCCGCGCTGGCCCGCGAGCACGGCGCCGGCCTGATCGCGCTCACCATCGACGAGGAGGGCCAGGCCCGCACCGCCGACAAGAAGGTCGGGATCGCCGAGCGGCTGATCGCCGAGCTCACCGCGGACTACGGCATCGACGAGGGCTCGATCCTGGTCGACTGTCTGACCTTCACCCTGGCGACCGGTCAGGAGGAGTCCCGCCGGGACGGCATCGAGACCATCGAGGCGATCCGCGAGCTGAAGCGCCGCCGCCCGGCGGTGCAGACCACGCTGGGCCTGTCCAACATCTCCTTCGGCCTCAACCCGGCCGCCCGGGTGGTCCTCAACTCGGTCTTCCTGCACGAGTGCGTGGAGGCCGGCCTGGACTCGGCGATCGTGCACGCCTCCAAGATCCTGCCGATCTCGCGGATCCCGGAGGACCAGCGCGAGGCCGCGCTCGACCTGGTCTACGACCGCCGCCGGGAGGGCTACGACCCGCTGCAGCGCCTGCTGGAGCTGTTCGAGGGCGTCTCCTCGGCCTCGGTCAAGGCGTCCAAGGCGGAGGAGCTGGCCGCGCTGCCGCTGGAGGAGCGGCTCCAGCGCCGAATCATCGACGGAGAGCGGAACGGCCTGGAGGCCGACCTGGACGAGGCGCTGACGGCCCGCCCGGCGCTGGAGATCATCAACGACACCCTGCTGTCCGGCATGAAGGTGGTCGGCGAGCTGTTCGGCTCCGGCCAGATGCAGCTGCCGTTCGTGCTCCAGTCCGCCGAGGTGATGAAGTCCGCGGTGGCGCACCTGGAGCCGTACATGGAGAAGTCCGACTCGGAGGGCAAGGGCACCATCGTGCTGGCCACCGTGAAGGGCGACGTCCACGACATCGGCAAGAACCTGGTCGACATCATCCTGTCCAACAACGGCTACAACGTCGTCAACCTGGGCATCAAGCAGCCGGTCTCGGCGATCCTGGACGCCGCGCAGGAGCACAACGCGGACGTCATCGGGATGTCCGGCCTGCTGGTGAAGTCCACCGTGATCATGAAGGAGAACCTGGAGGAGCTGAACCAGCGCAAGCTGGCGGCCCAGTTCCCGGTGATCCTCGGGGGCGCCGCGCTGACCCGCGCCTACGTCGAGCAGGACCTGCACGAGATCTACGAGGGCGAGGTCCGCTACGCCCGGGACGCCTTCGAGGGCCTGCGGCTGATGGACGCGCTGATCGCGGTCAAGCGCGGGGTGCCCGGCGCCGTGCTGCCGGAGCTCAAGCAGCGCCGGCACGCCCGGGTGGAGGTCGAGGAGCCGGAGGAGGTCAACCTCGGCCAGATCCGCTCCGACGTGGCGCTGGACAACCGGGTGCCGGCCCCGCCGTTCTGGGGCGAGCGGATCGTCAAGGGCGTGCCGTTCGCCGACTACGCCTCCTGGCTGGACGAGGACGCGCTGTTCAAGGGCCAGTGGGGGCTGAAGGCCGCCCGCACCGGCGAGGGACCGTCCTACGAGGAACTGGTGGAGACCGAGGGCCGGCCGCGGCTGCGGATGTGGCTGGACCGGCTGCAGACCGAGGGCTGGCTGGAGGCGGCCGTGGTCTACGGCTACTTCCCGGCCAACTCCAAGGGCGACGACCTGATCGTCTTCCACGAGGACGGCACCGAGCGGACCCGCTTCACCTTCCCGCGCCAGCGGCGCGGACGGCGGCTGTGCCTGGCGGACTTCTTCCGCCCGGAGGAGTCCGGGGTGCGCGACGTGGTGGGCCTGCAGGTGGTCACCATGGGCAACCGGATCTCCGAGGCGGCCAACGAGCTGTTCGCGAACAACTCCTACCGCGACTACCTGGAGCTGCACGGGCTGTCCGTCCAGCTGGCCGAGGCGCTGGCCGAGTTCTGGCACGCCCGGGTCCGCTACGAGCTGGGCTTCGGCGACGAGGACCCGCAGGACGTCAAGGACATGTTCGCGCTCAAGTACCGCGGCGCCCGCTTCTCGCTGGGCTACGGCGCCTGCCCGGAGCTGGAGGACCGTGCCAAGATCGCCGAGCTGCTGAAGCCCGAGCGGATCGGCGTGGTGCTCTCCGAGGAGTTCCAGCTGCACCCGGAGCAGTCGACCGACGCGATCGTGATCCACCACCCCGAGGCGAAGTACTTCAACGCCCGGTAACGCACGTGTCGCGCAGCGTTCGCTCTTTCCGGGCGGGCGGGGCGTATCCTTGATGATCCTGAACGGGCCGGTCCGCTCAAAAGCGGGCCGGCCCGTGCCATCCCCGGGGCCGATCCGGGCACGGACGGAAGGATCCCGCCATGACCACCATCTCCACCGCCACCCAGATCCTCGGCGGCGACGACCGGGGCCTCCAGGCG
Organism: Kitasatospora sp. NPDC057595; assembly: GCF_042800875.1. NCBI lineage: Bacteria > Bacillati > Actinomycetota > Actinomycetes > Kitasatosporales > Streptomycetaceae > Kitasatospora > Kitasatospora sp. NPDC057595. Next base: position 33,003 of record NZ_JBHVGL010000022.1, read on the forward strand.
GTGCTGCTGGACATGGACGGGACGCTGGTCGACACCGAGGACTACTGGTGGCAGGCCGAGTGCTCGCTCTTCGCCGACCTCGGCCACCAGCTGACCGCCGACGACCGCGCCCACGTGGTCGGCGGCCCGATGACCCGGGTGATCGACCACCTGCTGAGCAGCACCGGCGTGGACCTGTCGCCGGCCGACCTGACCGTGCTGATCAACCAGCGCTTCGTCGACCTGCTGGGCGGCGGGGTGCCGCTGATGCCGGGCGCCGAGCGGCTGCTCAACACGCTGGCCGCGCACGGCGTGCCGGCCGCGCTGGTGTCCGCCTCGCACCGGCACATCATCGACATCGTGCTCCGCTCGCTGGGCGCCGAGCACTTCGCGTTCTCGGTCGCCGGGGACGAGGTCCCGCGCACCAAGCCGCATCCGGACCCGTACCTGGAGGCGGCCCGCCGGCTGGGCGCCGACCCGGCGCGCTGCGTGGTGGTCGAGGACGCGCCGACCGGGGTGCGGGCCGCCGAGGCGGCCGGCTGCCCGGTGATCGCCGTGCCCTCGGTGACGCCGATCGAGCCCGCGCCCGGGCGGCTGGTGCTGTCCTCGCTGGAGCAGGTCGATCTGGAGCTGTTGCGCTCCCTCGTGACCTCGCGAGTGTGATTGTCGTCTCATTGCAGAGCGGGCGGAACCACCGCTAAGCGGACGGAGGCGGCCGGGTCCCGGGGGAGCGTCCCGGGAGAAAACGGGCATTGCCTGACAACTCGTCGGACAGGCCTGACCAGAGGCCCGTCGCCGTGTCCCAACCGTCACCTGAGGGGGTGCCGGGGCCGCGTGTTCGATATGGCACGCTACTCGGGTTCGTTGCAACCCCAGCCCAGGCACCGCCGCTGACGGGCACCCCCGTCGTGCCCGCGGTCGCAGCCGGACCGCACCCAGAAGGACGCGACCCGTGAAGACTTCAGCTGAACGACTGGCCGTGCTCGGCTGTGCCGGAATCGTCGCCGCCTCGGTGGCCGGCTGCGGCTCGGTGACCGACGCCGTCAAGGGGGACGGCGACAAGTCCATCACCCTGGGCACCACCGCGCTGACCAGCGCCCTCGACCCGGCCGTCGCCTACGACGCGGGCTCCTGGCTGCTGCTGCGCAACACCTTCCAGTCGCTGCTGACCTACCCGGCCGCCTCCAGCGCGCCCACCCCGGACGCCGCCCAGTCCTGCGAGTTCACCGCCGGCGACGCCACCCAGTACCACTGCACGCTCAGGACCGGGCTGAAGTTCTCCAACGGCCACGCGCTCACCGCCGCCGACGTCGTCTTCTCGATCCAGCGGACCCTGAAGATCAACGACCCGAACGGCCCGGCCGGCCTGCTGTCGTCGATCAAGTCCGTCGAGGCGCCCAACGACACCGAGGTGGTCTTCCACCTCGGCCAGCCGGACGCCACCCTGCCCGCCAAGCTGGCCGGCCCGGCCGGCGCCATCGTCGACCAGGAGGTCTACCCGGCCGACAAGGCGCTGCCCAACGACAAGCTGATCGGCTCCGGCCCGTACCGGATCGACTCGGTCGAGGCGATGGCCAAGGGCGGCCCGGCCAAGGTCGTGCTGATGCCCAACGACAAGTACACCGGCGACGCCAAGCTGCGGAACAAGAAGTTCGTCCTGCGCTACTTCGACAAGCCGGCCGACCTCAAGGCCGCGCTGGACAGCGGCGCCGTCGACCTGGCCGACAACAGCCTGGAGCCGAACACCGCCGCCCAGATCCTCTCCGACCAGCAGGGCGGCAAGACCGACCTGCGCGTCGTCGAGGGCGACAGCAACGACACCCGCTACCTGGTCTTCAACACCAAGGACGCCACCGGCGGCAACGTCGCGGTGCGCCAGGCCGCCGCCCAGCTGATCGACCGCAAGTCGCTGGCCCGCGACGTCTTCGCGCGCACCGTCCAGCCGCTGTACTCGATGGTCCCGGCCGGCGTCACCGGCCACAACACGGCCTTCTTCGACCGCTACGGCGACCAGGACGCCACCAAGGCCAAGGCGATCCTCACCGCCGCCAAGGTCCAGACCCCGGTCAAGCTCAGCATCACCTGGGCGCGCTCGCGCGCCGAGTCCGCCGAGGCCGAGACCCTGAAGAAGCAGCTGGAGGCCGGCGGCCTGTTCCAGGTCACGGTCCAGCAGGAGCCCGACTGGGACACCTACAAGAAGGGCTGGAACGAGGGCAAGTACCAGGCGTACATCATCGGCTGGTTCGCGGACTACCCGGACCCCGACAACTACGTCGCCCCGCTGATCGTCGACGGCGGCTCCTACCACCACGGCTGGGACGACCCGCGGATCAGCCAGCGGCTGGTGCCCGACACCCTCAAGCAGACCGACCGGGCCGCGGCGACCAACAGCTACGCCCAGATCCAGGGCATCGTGGCCGAGAACGCCCCGCTCATCCCGCTGTTCCAGAACAAGGCCTTCTTCACCTCCCGCTCCAACATCACCGGCGTGGAGTCCACCGTCGACACCACCGGCTTCTTCCGCTTCTGGGAGATCGGCCGGAGCGGCAAGTAACCCCCCGCCGACAGCACGGCACGGCGCACTGCGGCCCGCCCGCCCCGCCCGGCCTCGGCCGGGGGAGCGGACGGGCCGCCGTCCGTCGTTCCGCGCCGCCTACAGCGTGCCCGGGCGCACCAGCCCGCTCTCGTAGGCGTACACCGCCGCCTGCACCCGGTCGCGCAGCTGGAGCTTGGTCAGCACATGGCCGACGTGCGTCTTCACCGTCGTCTCGCTGACGAACAGCTCCGCCGCGATCTCCGCGTTCGACAGCCCGCGCGCCACCAGCTTCAGCACCTCCAGCTCCCGCTCGGTCAGCGCGTTCAGCGCCTGCGGCGGCGCCTCCTCGCCCGACGGCAGCTTGGTGGCGTACATGTCCAGCAGCCGCCGGGTGATCGACGGCGCCAGCATCGCCGCGCCGTCCGCCACCACCCGGATCGCCTGCACCAGCTCCTCGGCCGGCACGTCCTTCAGCAGGAAGCCGCTCGCCCCCGCGCGCAGCGCCTCCACGACGTACTCGTCCAGGTCGAAGGTGGTCAGCACCAGCACCTTCGCCGGCCCGTCCCGCCCCGGCCCGGCGATCCGGCGGGTCGCCTCCACGCCGTCCATCCGCGGCATCCGGATGTCCATCAGCACCACGTCGGGCTGCAGCGCCCGCACCTGGTCCAGCGCCTGCTGTCCGTCGCCGGCCTCACCGACCACCACCAGGTCGGACTCGGCCTCCAGGATCATCCGGAAACCGGTGCGCAGCAGCGGCTGGTCGTCGACCAGCAGCACTCGGATCGTCACCTACGACTCCTCGTTCGTCGGATCCCCCGTGGGATCGCGCTCGTCGGACGTACGCGCCAGCGGCAGCGGGTACGGCGGGGGCGTGCCGCCGAACTCCGGGCAGCTGGCCTGGTGGTCGCACCAGTCGCAGAGCCGGTTGCGGGTCGCCGGGAAGTCGCCGGTCGCCACCGCCCGGCCGATCCGCTCCCACAGCGCCAGCAGCTTGCGCTCCACCGCGAGCAGGTCCGCCTCGTCCGGGTCGTAGCTGACCACGTCCCCGCCGCCGCCCAGGTAGACCAGCTGCAGCCGCTTGGGGATCACGCCCTTCCAGCGCCAGACCACCAGTGCGTAGAACTTCATCTGGAACATCGCCTTGCCCTCGAAGTCCCGCGAGGGCGCCCGGCCGGTCTTGTAGTCCACCAGCCGGACCTCACCGGTCGGCGCGACGTCCACCCGGTCGATGTAACCGCGCAGCAGCAGCCCCGACTCCAGCGCCGTCTCCACGTACAGCTCGCGCTCCACCGGGTGCAGCCGGGTCGGGTCCTCCAGCCGGAACCACTGCCCGACCAGCTTCTCGGCGTCCGCCAGCCAGCGGGTCAGCGCCGCGCCGTCCGGGTCCTCCGGGAACAGCCCGGCCAGCTCCGGGCGCTCGCCCAGCAGCCGCTCCCACTGCGGGCGCAGCAGCCCCAGCGCCCGCTCCGGCGTCCGGTCGGCCGCCGGTGAGTCGAACAGCCGCTCCAGCACCGCGTGCACCAGGGTGCCCCGGGTCGCCGCCGAGCTCGGCGGCTCCGGCAGCCGGTCGATCACCCGCAGCCGGTACAACAGCGGGCAGGTGAGGAAGTCGCCCGCACGCGACGGGGACAGCCCGGTCGGGGCCGCCGCCGGACGTGGCGGGGCCGCGGCGGAGCTGCTGGTCTCGGTCTGCTGCATACCCAAGACCCTATTGCCCCCTGCTGTCATCCCGCTGCCACGGTGCTGCCGCAAAGCGCTCGCCGCGGGGTATGAAGGCAGTGGGAAGGCGAGGGGCGGGCGCCGCACGGCAGCCCCGATCACGTAGCGTGGGCGCACCGGCGCGCGGCGCACGCCGGGGGCGACGGACGAAGGGAACACGGTGAGCGACTCCAGGGGGCACCAGACCTCCGACCAGCCACCGCACGGCGGCAACACCCGGCCGGGGCCCCCACCGCCCCGCGAGCCGGAACCCCGCGGCGGCATCCTGGTGGGCCGCCCCTTCGGCGTGCCGATCTACGTCACCCCGTCCTGGTTCGTCATCGCCGCCCTCATCACCTGGGTCTTCGGCGGCCGGCTCGACCAGGTGCTGCCGCACCTCGGCGCCACCCGCTACCTGATCGCGTTCTCCTTCGCCGTCGCCTTCTACGGCTCGGTCCTGGTCCACGAACTCGCCCACACGGTGGTCGCGCTGCGCTACAAGCTGGGCGTTCGCCGCATCCAGCTCCAGTTCTTCGGCGGCGTCTCGGAGATCGAGAACGAGGCCGAACGCCCCTGGCGGGAGTTCTGGCTGGCCTTCGTCGGCCCGCTGCTCTCGCTCGTCCTCGGCGGCGTCTTCTACCTCGCCCTGCAGGCCGTCGAGGTCTCCACCGTCCCAGGCGTCCTGCTCACCGGCCTGATGGTCTCCAACCTCGTCGTCGCCGCCTTCAACCTGCTGCCCGGCCTGCCGCTGGACGGCGGCCGGATGCTGCGCGCCCTCGTCTGGGCCGCCACCGGACGGCCGATGGCCGGCACCGTCGCCGCCGCCTGGGCCGGGCGAGCCCTCGCCATCGCCGTCCTGATCGGCCTGCCGCTGATCAGCTCCGCCCGCACCCTCGAACGCAGCCGCACCGACACCCTGGTCGACGCGGTGCTCGCCGCCGTCCTCGCCGCCATCATCTGGAACGGCGCCACCGGCGCACTGCGCAACGCCCGGCTCAAGGAGGTCCTGCCCGGCCTGCGGCTGCGCGACCTCGCCCGGCGGGCCGTCGAGGTCACCGCCGACACCTCGCTCGGCGAGGCCATGCGGCGCGCCCACGAGGCGCAGGCCGGGGCCGTCGTGGTCGTCGACGGCCGCGACCAGCCGATCGCCATCGTCCGGGAGTCCGCCGTCCGCTCGGTGCCCGAGCACCGCCGCCCCTGGGTCGCCGTCGGCCCGCTCGCCCGCGACCTCGAACCCGGCCTGCGCCTGTCCGCCGACCTGGTCGGCGAGGACCTGCTGCGCGCCGTGCGGGCCACCCCCGCCGGGGAGTACCTGGTCGTCGAGGAGGACGGGCGGGTGTTCGGCGTCGCGGCGCTCACCGACATCGAGCAGCGGCTGACCGCCGCCGTCACCGGCCGCTGAGAAGGATCACCTGGTAAGCCGGACGGTTCGCTTCCCTTAGGATTGTCCGCATGTCCGAACCGACCGGTGCCGCCCGCCGACGAGGGCCCTTCCAGGTCGGGGACCAGGTCCAGCTGACCGACCCCAAGGGCCGCCACTACACGTTCACGCTCCAGGCCGGGAACCAGTTCCACACCCACAAGGGTGCGTTCCCCCACGACGAGCTGATCGGCGCCCCCGAGGGCACGGTCGTGCGCACCACGGGGAACGTCCCGTACCTCGCGCTGCGCCCCCTGCTCCCCGACTACGTCCTGTCCATGCCGCGCGGGGCCGCCGTGATCTACCCCAAGGACGCGGGGCAGATCCTGGCCATGGCCGACATCTTCGCGGGCGCCCGCGTGGTCGAGGCCGGCGTCGGCTCCGGCGCGCTCTCCACCTACCTGCTGCGCGCCGTCGGCGACACCGGCATGCTCGCCTCCTACGAGCGCCGCCAGGACTTCGCCGACATCGCCCAGGGCAACGTCGAGCGCTACTTCGGCGGGCCGCACCCGGCGTGGAAGCTCACCGTCGGCGACCTCCAGGACAACCTCGTCGAGACCGACGTCGACCGCGTCATCCTCGACATGCTCGCCCCCTGGGAGTGCCTGGACGTCGCCTCCAAGGCGCTCGTCCCCGGCGGCCTCATCTGCTGCTACGTGGCCACCACCACGCAGATGTCCAGGACCGTCGAGGCGCTGCGCGAGCACGGCACCTTCACCGAGCCGCAGGCCTGGGAGACCATGGTCCGCACCTGGCACCTGGAGGGCCTGGCCGTCCGCCCGGACCACCGGATGATCGGCCACACCGGCTTCCTGCTCACCGCCCGCCGGCTCGCCGACGGCGTCGAGCCGCCGCTGCGCCGCCGCCGCCCGGCCAAGGGCGCCTACGGCGAGGACTACGACAACGGGGCCCCCGAGCCGACCCTGCAGGAGCGCGCCGCCGCCCGGGCCGCCGCCCGCGTCGAGGCCGCCGAGCAGGCCGTCCTCGACTGAGTCGCTCACGAAGACGCCTCCCGGAGGGGTGGTACGGCAGCGCCGTACCACCCCTCCCGCGTCCGGGCGTACCCGCGCCACCTCGCCGCCGCCCCGGTGTGGGACGATGCTCGCTCACACAGACCACTGGAGGGGACGCCTGGTGGAGACCGCGGTCGGCACGACGGCTGGACAGCAGACCGCCACGGGCCCAACCGGCCCCCGGCGCGGGCGCACCGCCCCCTGGCACTGGGCCGTGACGGTGGCCGGCTGCGCCGCCGTGGTGGCCGCCGCCCTCGTCGCCGGCCCCGCCAGCGGCGCCCCCGCGCCCGCCCGGCCCACCCCCAGGGCGCTGCCCGCGGCCGCCGCCCCCGATCCGTCGAAGGCCGAACTCCCGCTCGACTGCGGGCCGTTCCCGGTCACCGTGGCCGTCAGCTTCGCCGCCGACCTCGGCGACGGCCGCCCCGGCACCGTCGCCGCCGCGCACTGCGCCGCCGAGAACGGCACCCCGCCCGACGCCGTCTACCTGCTCGGCACCGGCCCCGACGGGCGCCCCGCGGTGCTGGCCACCCTGCTCTCCGAGCGCGAGAACCTCACCGTCAGCCGCCTCGCGCTGCGCTCCGACGGGGCCGTCACCGCCCACGCGCAGGGCTACTCCGGCGACGACGTACCGCGGTTCGCGCCGGACATCTCGCTCTCCCTCACCTGGACGCGCAAGGGCGGCGGCTGGGACCGTTCCCAGACCACCGCCCCGTTGAGCCTCACCTAGACCCCGGTGACGAACTCCTACTCCGCGTCAGGCCCGTACACCTCGACGCCGTCCGCGGCCCGGCGCACGTGGATGCAGTCGCCGGGGCAGTCCTTCACCGAGTCCACGACGTCCTGAAGCAGCGTCAGCGGCACCGGCACCGTCTCACCGGGCTGCTGGCGCAACTCGTCGTCCTCGCCCTTCACATACGCGAGGCCGTCGATGTCCAGCTCGAAGACCTCCGGCGCGTACTGCGCGCAGATGCCGTCGCCGGTGCACAGATCCTGGTCGATCCACACCTCCAGCGGCTCGGAAGCCGCCTTCGACTCGCTCACCGACATGATGATTGTCCGCCGTTTCTGTCCCGGGACGCCCCGTCCTGGGGCATTCCCGCCATTCGTACAACGATCGGACCCCGTGCGTCGGTCGCGATCGGATATCGACTCGATCGACGATACATCTGGTCCGCTTTGGCCCGTGCGCGGTGGGTATCCCCCTAGCAGAGGGGAAGCACGCGAGGGCGAAGATCGGACACGCCCGTTCCATCTTTCTTGATCTAGGGGTTTACGGACCCCTGGTCCCAGGTAGGGTCTGGAAGCGTCCAGCTCCCCGGAGGAGGTGAGGACCGTGGCAGCCCACGATGACGACTACAACCGCAGCACCGGCAGGCCCGCTCGTGGTTCCGACGAGGCCGCTCAGGTCTCGTACCTTGAGCAGGAAATCGCCGTCCTGCGCCGCAAGCTCGCCGACTCGCCGCGCAATTCGAGAATCCTCGAAGAGCGGATCGTCGAGCTCCAGACCAACCTGGCCGGCGTGACCGCCCAGAACGAACGGCTCGCCTCCACCCTGCGTGAGGCCCGCGACCAGATCGTGGCCCTCAAGGAGGAAGTGGACCGGCTGGCACAGCCCCCGGCGGGATTCGGCGTCTTCCTCAGCGCCAACGAGGACGACACCGCCGACATCTTCACCGGCGGTCGCAAGCTCCGCGTGAACGTCAGCCCCAACGTCGCCCTCGACGAGCTGCGGCGCGGCCAGGAAGTCATGCTCAACGAGGCCCTCAACATCGTGGACGCGATGGCCTTCGAGCGCATCGGCGACCTCGTCACCCTCAAGGAGGTCCTGGAGGACGGCGAGCGGGCCCTGGTCATCGGCCACACCGACGAGGAGCGGGTGGTGCGCCTCGCCGAACCGCTGCGCGAGACCACCCTCCGGGCGGGGGACGCCCTCCTGCTGGAACCGCGTTCCGGCTACGTGTACGAGGTCGTGCCGAAGGCCGAGGTCGAGGAGCTGGTCCTCGAGGAGGTCCCGGACATCGACTACCGCCAGATCGGCGGCCTGTCCAACCAGATCGAGCTGATCCGCGACGCGGTCGAGCTGCCCTACCTGCACGCCGAGCTCTTCAAGGAGTACGAGCTGCGCCCGCCCAAGGGCGTGCTGCTCTACGGCCCGCCCGGCTGCGGAAAGACGCTGATCGCCAAGGCCGTGGCGAACTCGCTGGCCAAGAAGGTCGCCGAGGTCACCGGCCGCCCCCAGGGGAAGAGCTACTTCCTCAACATCAAGGGCCCCGAGCTGCTCAACAAGTACGTCGGCGAGACCGAGCGGCAGATCCGCCTGGTCTTCCAGCGGGCCCGCGAGAAGGCCGGCGAGGGCACCCCCGTCATCGTCTTCTTCGACGAGATGGAGTCCCTCTTCCGCACCCGCGGCTCCGGCGTCAGCTCGGACGTCGAGAACACCATCGTCCCCCAGCTGCTCGCCGAGATCGACGGCGTGGAGGGCCTGGAGAACGTCATCGTCATCGGCGCCTCGAACCGCGAGGACATGATCGACCCGGCGATCCTGCGGCCCGGCCGCCTGGACGTCAAGATCAAGATCGAGCGCCCGGACGCCGAGGCGGCCAAGGACATCTTCTCCAAGTACCTCAAGGACTCGCTGCCCTTCCACCCGGACGACGTCAAGGAGCACGACGGCTCCGTCGAGGCCACGGTGGCGGCGATGATCCAGTCGGTGGTGGAGCGGATGTACTCCGAGACCGAGGAGAACCGCTTCCTGGAGGTCACCTACGCCAACGGTGACAAGGAGGTCCTGTACTTCAAGGACTTCAACTCCGGCGCGATGATCCAGAACATCGTCGACCGGGCCAAGAAGATGGCCATCAAGGACTACCTCGACCACGGCCAGCGCGGTCTGCGGGTCTCCCACCTGCTCAACGCCTGCGTGGACGAGTTCAAGGAGAACGAGGACCTGCCGAACACCACCAACCCGGACGACTGGGCCCGGATCTCCGGCAAGAAGGGCGAGCGGATCGTCTTCATCCGCACCCTGGTCACGGGGAAGCAGGGCGCCGAGTCCGGCCGCTCCATCGACACTGTCGCGAACACCGGGCAGTACCTGTAACCGACCCGGTCCGGGCCTCCCGGAACGCTCGCACCCCGTCCGGCTGTGGCGCCTCGCGGCCCCGCAGCCGGACGGCGCGTCTCGGGACCCGCCGGTCGGTGCCGCGTTCTAGGCTCGACCCACCGTTCGCGGGCAGACGGCCGGCGTCGGTGTTGTTCAGCGGTACGTCAGCGTGGACCGCCCGCCGGGGGCGGCCCACCGGGCAAGGAGGGCCGCATGACCGTACGGCGCGTGATGGGCATCGAGACCGAGTACGGGATCTCCGTGCCCGGGCACCCCAACGCCAACGCCATGCTCACCTCGTCCCAGATCGTCAACGCGTACGCGGCGGCGATGCACCGGGCACGGCGGGCCCGCTGGGACTTCGAGGAGGAGAATCCGCTGCGCGACGCCCGGGGCTTCGACCTCGCACGGGACGTCGCCGACGCCAGCCAGCTGACCGACGAGGACATCGGCCTCGCCAACGTCATCCTCACCAACGGCGCGCGGTTCTACGTCGACCACGCGCACCCCGAGTACAGCTCGCCCGAGGTGACCAACCCGCGCGACGCCGTGCTCTGGGACAAGGCCGGCGAACGGATCATGGCGGCCGCCGCACAGCGCGCGCTGGAGCTGCCCAACGGGCAGAACATCCACCTCTACAAGAACAACACCGACAACAAGGGCGCCTCCTACGGCACCCACGAGAACTACCTGATGAAGCGGGCGACCCCGTTCGCCGACATCGTCCGCCACCTCACCCCCTTCTTCGTCTCGCGCCAGGTGGTCACCGGCGCCGGCCGGGTCGGCGTGGGGCAGGACGGCTCCGCCCACGGCTTCCAGATCAGCCAGCGCGCCGACTTCTTCGAGGTCGAGGTCGGCCTGGAGACCACCCTCAAACGGCCGATCATCAACACCCGGGACGAACCGCACGCCGACGCCGAGAAGTACCGCCGGCTGCACGTGATCATCGGGGACGCCAACCTCTCGGAGATCTCCACCTACCTCAAGCTCGGCACCACCTCGCTGGTGCTGGCCATGATCGAGGACGCCTTCATCACCTCCGACCTGGCCGTCGACCAGCCGGTGCGCACCCTGCACCGGATCTCCCACGACCCCACGCTGAAGCACCTGGTCACGCTGCGCAGCGGGCGCCGGCTCACCGCCGTGCAGCTCCAGCTGGAGTACTTCGAGCTGGCCCGCAAGTACGTCGAGGACCGCTTCGGCACCGACGCCGACGAGCAGACCGTGGACGTGCTGGCCCGCTGGGAGGACGTGCTGGGCCGCCTGGAGCGCGATCCGATGTCGCTCTCCCGCCAGCTGGACTGGATCGCCAAGCGGGAGATCCTGGAGGGCTACCGCAGCCGGGACGGCCTGGAGTGGGACAGCCCGCGGCTGCAGCTGGTCGACCTCCAGTACAGCGACGTACGGCCCGAGAAGGGCCTCTACAACCGCCTGGTGGCCCGTGGCCGGTTCGACCGGCTGCTGACCGAGGAGGAGGTCGTCAGGGCCGTCACCAAGCCGCCGGAGGACACCCGGGCGTACTTCCGCGGGCGCTGCCTGGAACAGTACGCCGAGCACGTCGCGGCGGCCTCCTGGGACTCGGTGATCTTCGACCTGCCGGGCCGGGACTCGCTCCAGCGGGTGCCCACCCTGGAGCCGCTGCGCGGCACCCGCAACCACGTCAAGGAGCTGCTGGACCGCTGCCGCACGGCGGAGGACCTGCTGCGGGTCCTCTCCGGCGGGTAGCCGGGTCACTTTCCGATCACCACGGGTGAACGCCGGGCAAATGGGAATCATCCGGGGTGACGGCGGACGTTGGACAGGAAGCGCCACCGGCAAACCGGAAGCGGGTTGTCGCACCTTGTGTATAGGGTCGGTGCAGCAAGCAACGACCAAACCGTGCCAGACGATCGAGCGGGGTGAGGTAAATGGCGAGCAAGGACACCGGCGGCGGCCAGCAGCGGGCGAACCGCTCCTCCGAGGAGGTCGAGGAGCAGGCCGCGGAAGCGCAGAATTCGGATGACCTCAAGGAACGCCAGGAAAAGCTGGGCGACGACGTCGACGCGGTTCTGGACGAAATCGACGAGGTCCTGGAATCGAACGCCGAGGATTTCGTGCGGCAGTTCGTGCAAAAGGGCGGACAGTAATCCCAGCCGGAATCCGGGAGGCTGCCCGGCGGCATTCCGGGAATCCACGGTCGCGAACGATGACGGCGGACGGGCGGCGGGAGCCGTCCGTCCGTCCGGTCCGGCCCCGCACCGTGCTGGACAGTGATCGTCCGGCCGGTAGGGTGCGGGCAGTGCGCGCTTCAAGCTACCTGGAAGGAATCGTGTGGAAGCCAACACTCGTGGCACCGGGCGTCTACCGGCTGCCTTCCTGACCCCGGGGTCCTCGTCGTTCCTCGACTTCCTGGAGGCCCACCGGCCCGAGTTGATCCCCGGCCGGCGCCGGCTGCCCGAGGGTGTCATCGAGGCCCCGCACGGCACGACCATCGTCGCCGCGGTCTTCGACGGCGGCGTGGTCCTCGCCGGTGACCGCCGCGCGACGATGGGCAACGTGATCGCCCAGCGGGACATGGAGAAGGTCTTCCCGGCGGACGAGTACAGCGCGATCGGCATCGCCGGCACCGCCGGCCTCGCGATCGAGATGGTCCGGATGTTCCAGCTGGAGCTGGAGCACTACGAGAAGATCGAGGGCACCGTGCTCTCCCTGGAGGGCAAGGCCAACCGGCTCACCACCATGATCCGGGGCAACCTCGGCATGGCGATGCAGGGCCTGGCGGTCGTTCCGATGTTCGCCGGCTACGACCTCGACCTCGGCCGCGGCCGGATCTTCACCTACGACGTCACCGGCGGCCGCTCCGAGGAGCGCGGCTTCGCCGCCACCGGCTCCGGCTCGGTCTTCGCCCGCGGCTCGATGAAGAAGCTCCACCGCGACGACCTGACGGCCGACCAGGCCGCCACCATGGTCGTCCAGGCGCTCTACGACGCGGCCGACGACGACTCCGCCACCGGCGGACCCGACCTCGCCCGCAAGATCTTCCCGATCGTCTCGCTGATCACCGAGGACGGCTTCCGCCGGCTCACCGAGGCCGAGGTCGCCGCGATCGCCGTCTCCATCACCGACCAGCGCCTGGCCCACCCCAACGGGCCGCAGGCCCCGCTGCTCTAGCCATCAACTGAGGAAGGAAGGGACGACCGCCGGTGTCCACACCGTTCTACGTCTCCCCCCAGCAGGCCATGGCGGACCGCGCGGAGTACGCCCGCAAGGGCATCGCGCGCGGTCGCAGCGTGGTCGTGCTCACCTACGCGGACGGCATCGTCTTCGTCGCCGAGAACACCTCCCGGGCCCTGCACAAGGTGTCCGAGATCTACGACAAGATCGCCTTCGCGGCGGTCGGCCGGTACAACGAGTTCGAGAACCTGCGCATCGGCGGCGTCCGCTACGCCGACCTGCGCGGCTACACCTACGACCGGGCCGACGTCACCGCCCGGGGCCTGGCCAACGTCTACGCCCAGACGCTCGGCACCATCTTCTCCTCGGTCGGCGAGAAGCCCTACGAGGTCGAGCTGATCGTCGCCGAGGTCGGCCGCACGGCCGAGGACGACCAGATCTACCGGCTCACCCCGGACGGCTCGGTGGTCGACGAGAAGAACTACGTCGTGGTCGGCGGCAACGCCGACTCGATCGGCAACTACCTGGGCCAGCGCCACCGCAGCGGCTTCTCGCTCACCGAGGCCGTCAAGGTGGCCGTGGACTCGCTCGCCCGCGACCCCAACGGCGGCAGCCCGCGCACCCTCACCCCCGACCAGCTGGAGGTGGCGGTCCTGGACCGCCAGCGCTTCCAGCAGCGCAAGTTCAAGCGGATCCTGGGCGGCCAGCTCGCCCGGCTGCTCGACGGCGACCAGTCCGCCGAGTCGGACGACTCGGACGACGCGGACGACAAGGGGAAGCCGGCGGCCACCCCGCCCGGCGACTCCGACCAGTAGTGCCCACGGGGTCCCGTACGGCGGCCGGCGACGGCGGCCGCACGGGACCCCGGTGCCCCTGCGGCGGCCCGGACGGGCTTTCGCGGAGGCGGTTTCGGACAGCTCCCATCAGAGAATGGATGGCCCATGGACCGCCGAATTTTCGGGCTGGAGAACGAGTACGGAGTCACCTGCACGTTCCGCGGACAGCGCAGGCTGTCCCCGGACGAGGTCGCCCGCTACCTCTTCCGCCGCGTAGTCTCCTGGGGCCGCAGCAGCAACGTGTTCCTGCGCAACGGTGCCCGCCTGTACCTCGACGTCGGCTCCCACCCCGAGTACGCCACCCCCGAGTGCGACGACGTCGTCGAGCTGGTGACGCACGACAAGGCGGGCGAGCGCATCCTCGAAGGCCTGCTGGTCGACGCCGAACGGCGGCTGCACGAGGAGGGCATCGCCGGGGACGTCTACCTCTTCAAGAACAACACCGACTCCGCCGGCAACTCCTACGGCTGCCACGAGAACTACCTGGTGGCCCGGCACGGCGAGTTCTCCCGGCTGGCCGACGTGCTCATCCCGTTCCTGGTGACCCGGCAGCTCATCTGCGGCGCCGGCAAGGTGCTGCAGACCCCCCGCGGCGCGGTCTACTGCGTCAGCCAGCGCGCCGAGCACATCTGGGAGGGCGTCAGCTCGGCGACCACCCGCTCCCGCCCGATCATCAACACCCGCGACGAGCCGCACGCCGACGCCGAGCGCTACCGCCGGCTGCACGTGATCGTCGGCGACTCCAACATGTCGGAGACCACCACCCTGCTCAAGGTGGGCGCCACCGACCTGGTGCTGCGGCTCATCGAGGCCGGCGTGGTGATGCGCGACCTCACCCTGGAGAACCCGATCCGGGCGATCCGCGAGGTCAGCCACGACCTCACCGGCACCCACCAGGTCCGGCTCGCCAACGGCCGGGAGGCCAGCGCGCTCGACATCCAGGAGGAGTACTACTCCAAGGCCCTGGAGTTCGCCGACCGCAAGGGCATCAACACCGGCACCATCGCGCGCGTCCTCGACCTGTGGGGCCGCACCCTGGAGGCGGTCAGGACCGAACGCCTCGACGGGGTCGCCACCGAGATCGACTGGATCATGAAGTACAAGCTCATCGAGCGCTACCGCGAGAAGCACCAGATGAGCATGAGCAACCCCCGGGTCGCCCAGATCGACCTCGCCTACCACGACATCCACCGCCGCCGCGGCCTGTTCTACCTGCTCCAGGCCAAGAACCAGGCGCAGCGGGTGACCACCGACCTCAAGACCTTCGAGGCCAAGTCGATCCCGCCGCAGACCACCCGGGCCCGGCTGCGCGGCGACTTCATCCGCCGGGCGCAGGAGCAGCGCCGCGACTTCACCGTCGACTGGGTGCACCTCAAGCTGAACGACCAGGCGCAGCGCACCGTGCTCTGCAAGGACCCGTTCCGGTCCGTCGACGAGCGGGTGGAGAAGCTCATCGCCGGCATGTGACCGGCGCGCGGGGCGGGGGAGCGGCGCGCGGTCCCCGTCACCCGTCGGTGTGATCTTCACGGCGCCCGGTCCCGGTGGTGCCTACCGGGACCGGGCGCCGTCTGCGCATACGCTGTCCGTCGAGTCCGGAGCCGGAGTCCGGAGAGCCGACTTTGACCGACAGTTAGGAACGCCGTGCGCCGCACCGCCGGGTTGCTTCTCACCCTGCCCCTGCTGCTGGCGGTGGCCTGCAGCAGCTCCACCAAGCCGGCCGGCCAGGCCACGCCCACGGCGTCGCCGACCGCCGCGCCCACCGTGCCCACCCCGGTGAGCGAGGCCTCGCCGATGCCGGTGCTGTCCGGCGGGGGCTTCGGGAGCAAGGCCACCATCACCCTCCCCGAGGGCCAGCAGCCCAGCGGTCAGTTCGTGGTGAACACCGTCAGCGAGGGGGACCGCCCGGCGGTCAACAAGGGCGACTGGGTGACGGTCAACTACACCGCCAAGGACTGGACCACCGGCAAGGACCTGCCCAGCTCCTACGACTCCGGCGGCAAGCCGCAGCTCTACCAGGCGGGCAGCGGGCAGCTGGTGCCGGCCTTCGACCAGAGCGTGATCGGCAAGAAGGTCGGCAGCCGGCTGCTGGTCGTCGCCCCGCCGGCCGCCGCCTTCGGCACCCAGGGTTCCACCCAGCTCGGCGTCGGCCCCGGCGACACCGTGGTCTTCGTGCTCGACATCATGGAGAGCCTGCCGCCGGACTCCACGCTGTCGGGCACCATGACGCAGGCGCCGGCGAACCTGCCGCAGGTCAAGGACAACGGCAAGGCCGCCGTCACCATCACCGTGCCGGCCGGGGAGGCCCCGCCGACCGACCTCCAGCAGGCCGTGCTGATCAAGGGCGAGGGCAAGCAGGTCAAGTCCGGGCAGACCCTGGTCGTGCAGTACACCGGGGTGCTGTGGAGCAACGGCCAGCAGTTCGACTCCTCCTGGAGCCACGGTGGCGCCCAGGCCCTGCAGATCGGCACCGGCAGCGTGATCGAGGGCTGGGACAAGGGCCTGGTCGGCCAGAACGTCGGCAGCCGGGTCCTGCTGGTGGTGCCGCCGGCGCTCGGTTACAAGGACCAGGCGCAGGGCTCCGTGCCGCCGAACTCCACCCTGGTGTTCGTGGTGGACATCCTGGAAGCCGTGTAGCGCCGGACCGGCGGAGATCCCCGGCGCGGGCTGGTTCGAGCCCGGGGGAGTCCGTACGCTTGGGCGGGCGCTCGCACGGGCAAGCGCCCGCCCTCATCCTGACCTGTCATACTGCCCTCGCACTGTGGTAGGCGCCGCCGGCGCCCGGGGTCCGGGCGGGCAGTGCGGCAGCACCCCGGCGCCACCACGCCGGCCGTAGACCTCGAAGACCTCGTGGCGAGATGGATGGGGAGTCATGTCTGAGAAAGCGTCGAGCCCGGGCGGGTCCGGCACCACGCCTGGTAACTCCGCCGGGGACCCGGCCGACTCGCGGCCCGGCGGCCCGCTCCCGGGCGACGGTGAGTCGATCATCGTGCCCCCGGCGATCCTGAAGCAGCAGGCCGGGTGGGGCGGGTCCGGGGAAACGCAGCGGGCCACCGGGACGAAGACCGACGAGGCCCCGCAGATCTTCGCCTCCACCGTCCGCCGCGAGGAGACCTCCGAGGCCGGGTACAACGAGAACCCGGGCAACGTCGGCAAGCTCGGCGTGATCCTCGGCACAGTCCTGGGCGTCCTGCTCATCGGCAGCGCCGTCACCCTGTACCTGGTGAACAAGGACGGCTCGGACGACACCGCCGCCGCCAAGCCGGACGCCGCCAAGTCCGCCCCGGCGACGCCGACCGCCGAGCCCGTCCCGCCGATCAAGGACAGCGCCAAGGTGCTGCCCAACGTCACCGGCGACTTCGGCACCAAGGCCACCATCGAGGTGCCCGCCGACCAGGCCGACGGCAACTTCGTCGTCAAGGTCCTCTCCGAGGGCAACGGCGCCAAGGTCGAGAAGAACTCCTGGACCTCCGTCGACTACACCGGCAAGGACTGGAACACCGGCAAGGACATCCCCTCGTCCTACGACGACAAGGGGAAGCCGCAGATCTTCCAGGCCGGCACCGACGCGCTCATCCCGGCGCTCGACCAGGCCGTCATCGGCAAGAAGGCCGGATCCCGGCTGCTGGTCGTCGCCCCGCCGGCCGCCGCCTTCGGCGCCCAGGGCAACCCCAGCATGTCGATCGGGGCGAAGGACAACCTGATCTTCGTCATCGACATCCGCAACAGCAACGCCCCCGACGCCGTCGTCAGCGGCACCGTGACCCCGCCGCCCGCGGACTTCCCGCAGGTCAAGGACAACGGCAAGAAGCCCGCCGACATCACCCCGGTGCCCGGCGCGGCCGACCCGACCGAGCTCAAGAGCCACGTCCTCATCAAGGGCGAGGGCCGCAAGGTCGAGAAGGGCGAGAAGATCCTCGTCCAGTACACCGGCGCCCTGTACAAGGACGGCAAGGTCTTCGACTCCTCGCTGACCCGCGGCCAGGCGTTCTCCTTCCCGCTCGGCGGCGGCCAGGTCATCGCCGGCTGGGACCAGGGCCTGGAGGGTCAGACCATCGGCAGCCGGGTCGAGCTCGTCATCCCGGCCTCGCTCGGATACAAGGACCAGGCCCAGAACGAGATCCCGGCCAACTCCACGCTGGTCTTCGTCGTCGACATCCTCGACGCCGGTCAGGGCTGATCCACTTTCGGGTGACAATGGTGTACGTGTGACCTCCGGGCCCCGGCCGCGTGGCCGGGCCCGGACGGGCGGCGGGCGCCCGTACCGTGGTCCGGGAACGGACCGGAGTGCGGGCGCCCGCCGCTTGGTCGTGGAACGAACCAACCGTGAGATGAGGCACTAGTGAGCAAGCCCGAGATCGACTTCCCGGTCGGCGACCCGCCGGCCGAGCTGAAGATCCGCGACATCGTCGTCGGCACCGGCGAGGAGGCCAAGCCGGGCCAGGTCGTCGAGGTCCACTACGTCGGCGTGACCTTCGCGACCGGCGAGGAGTTCGACGCCAGCTGGAACCGCGGCTCGACCTTCAAGTTCCCGCTCGGCGGCGGCCGGGTCATCAAGGGCTGGGACCAGGGTGTCGCCGGCATGAAGGTCGGCGGCCGCCGCGAGCTGACCATCCCGCCGCACCTGGCCTACGGCAACCAGTCGCCCAGCCCGCTCATCCCCGCGGGCTCGACCCTGATCTTCGTGGTCGACCTGATCTCCGTCTGAGGACGCTGATCGCCAGGGCCGCATCCCCCACGGGGGGTGCGGCCCCACGTGTTCGCGGACTCGGCTTTTGCACCGTGTACCGCTACCGGTACGGTCGGTCCCGCCGGGTCAACGACGACGCCCGGCGGGCGCACCCCGCGCGCGGCGCGGCACACCGGAAGGGTCAGCGATGGCGATCGCCAAGGCAGAGCGGCTGATGAATCTCGCCCTGTGCCTGATGAACACCAGACGTCCGCTCTCCAAGAAGGAGCTGCGGGAGTCCATCGAGGCCTACCGCGAAGCCTGGCAGAACAGCAGCGAGGAAGCCTTCAACCGGATGTTCGAGCGGGACAAGGACGACCTGCGCGAACTCGGACTGGTCATCGACGTCGACGAGAACGCCCTCGACGGCGAACTCGGCTACCTCGCCCGCGCCGACCGCAACCGCCTGCCCGAGATTGCCCTCGACGCCGAGGAGGCCGCCGCGCTCACCCTCGCCGCCCGGGTCTGGCAGCAGGCCAAGATGAGCGGCGCCGCCAGCGGCGCGCTCCAGAAACTGCGCGCCGCCGGCGTCCCCTTCACCGAGACCGAGCGCCGCCCCGCCCTCGAACCGCGCATCCCCGCCCGGGAGGCCGCCTTCGAACCGCTGCTCACCGCCGCCCGCGACCGCCGCCCGGTCACCTTCGAGTACCGCAAGGCCGGCGCCGCCGCCGTCGAACAGCGCAGCGTCGAACCCTGGGCCCTGGAGTGCTGGCGCGGCCACTGGTACCTGGCCGGCTGGGACCGCGACCGCGAGGATGCCCGGGTCTTCCGGCTCAGCCGGATCACCGGCAAGGTCCGGGCCCGCTCCGGCGCCTTCCTCGGCACGGTGCCCGAGCACGTCGACGTCCGCGCCACCGTGGCCAAGTTCGCCGGCGAGGGCGCCACCGCCACCGCCGTGGTCAGGGTCCGCCGCGGCGCGGGCTTCCCGCTGCGCACCAAGGCGCTCGCCACCCGGCGGGCCGACGACGGCTGGGACGAACTGGAGATCCCGTACGGCAACGGGCTCGGCGCCGACCTCGCCGAGTTCGGGCCGGACGTGCTGGTGGTCGGCCCCGAGGAGCTGCGGGCCGACGTCATCGACCGGCTGCGTGCGGTGGCCGGCACCGTAGTGGAGGGTGTGCGGGCATGAGCGAGCGAAGCCCGGGGGTACCCCCGGCCGGAGGCTGGGGGAGAATCATCGGAAGGCGCGCACTGTGCGAAGCGCCTGCCGAGCGGTGGGGGTCCCCCCGGCCGCAGGCTGGGGGAGAGGTGGCCGCATGAGCAACGCGATCGACCAGACCCGGCGGATGCTCTCGCTGGTCACCTACCTGCGCGAGCGCCCCGGCGCCGAGGTCGCCGAGGTGGCCCGGGCCTTCGGCATCAGCGAGCGCGAACTCATCGGCGACCTCAACGTCCTGCCGATGTGCGGCACCAGCTTCCGCGGCGGCGACCTGCTCGACATCGACACCGACGGCGAGCGGATCTGGTGGCACAACGTCGACGACGTCGCCCAGCCGCTGCGGCTGGCCGCCGACGAGGCGACCGCGCTGCTGGTCGCCGCCCGCGCCGTCGCCGGACTGCCCGGCCTGCGGGCCGGTGACCGCGAGGCGCTCACCCGGGCCGTCGCCAAGATCGAGAACGCGGCGGGGGAGAACGCCGAGGGCAGCGCCCGGGTCGGCGTGACCTTCGAGGCCGAGAGCCACGTCTTCGCCGACATCGACCGCGCCCTCAGCGAGGGCCGCCGGCTCTGGCTGCGCTACTACTCGCACGGCCGCGGCGGCATGACCGAGCGCGAGGTCGACCCGATCCGGCTGCTCACCGAGGGCCACACCTACCTGGAGGCCTGGTGCCGGACCTCCGAGGACCACCGGATGTTCCGGCTCGACCGGGTCGCCGAGATCAAGGTCCTGGACGTCCCCGCCGACCCGCCCAAGCGTGAGCCGCGCGACCTCTCCGGCGGGCTGGTCAACCCCTCCGCCGACGACCCCGAGGTCGTCGTCGAGGTCTCCTCCGGCGGCCGCTGGGTCGCCGAGTACTACACCCACGACCGGGCCGAGGAACTGCCGGACGGCGGACTGCGGATCACCCTGCGCAGCGCCGACCCCTCGCAGCTGCGCCCGCTGGCGCTGCGGCTGGGCCGCGACGGGCGGATCGTCTCGCCGCCGGAGCTGGCCGGGCAGGCGCGGGCGGCGGCGCTGGAGGCGCTGGCGCACTACGGGGAGGGGCGGGTCTGAGCCGTGGAGCCCGGTACCAGATTCAAGGTGTACTGCTCGGAGTGCCGGGAGAAGGTGGAGCTGCCGGTCGAGGCGTTCCGCCTGACCTTCGGCCGTGCGGCGGCGCAGCCGCACTACAGCTTCGGGTGCCCGCTGTGCGGGGCGGCGGTGCGCAAGCCCGCCGGGGAGAAGATCGTCGCCGCGCTGACCGAGGCCGGGGTGCGGACCATGCGGCTGGTGCCGGCCGAGGGATGAGCGGGGCCGGTGAGCGGGGCCGCTAGGGTGGGGTCCATGTCCTGGATGCTCGTCGCCGCCGTCCTCCTCGCCACCGCCGGCCTGCTGGTGCTCGGCGTCCTCGCGGTCCGGCTCTGGATGGACGTGCGGGCCCTGGCGAAGGGCGTGGACGCCGCCTCGCGGGCGCTGGCCGAGGCGGCCGGCGACCTCGCGGCCTCGGCGGCGGCCCGCTCCTGACGGCGCGCGGGCCCGCCGCGGTCCGGCGTACGGAGCGTTCACCCCGGCGCACGGAGCGCGGCGGACCGTCGCGGACCTGCCGGTGATGTCGAACGGAGCGCACCGGGGGCTGCTGTTCGGAGGTAGGGGCGCGTTACGCTCTCAGTTGGCTCCTGCGCGCGAACGGGGGCCGCTGTCCTGTTCGGGCGGCCGTCGTCACGGCGTCACCCGCAGCGGTTACCATCCCCGCAGCGGGCGGCCCGTCGGGTGCCGCCGAGACTGAAGGTGGTCGAGCATGCGGGTCTCGTTCACCGCGATCCTCCTGGTCGCGGTCATCGCAATTGTGCTTTTCGGCGCCAAGCGGCTGCCGGATCTGGCGCGTTCGCTGGGCCAGTCGGCCCGGATCCTCAAGAGCGAGGCCAAGGCGATGCGCACCGACGGCACCGACGGCACCCCGGCGCCGTCCGCCCCGGCGGTGGCCGACGGCGGTACGGCGAAGACCATCCAGTCCGCCCCGGGAGCGTCCGCGACCGCCCGCCCGGTGAACGAGCAGCCCGCCGGGCAGTCCGCTCCGGACGGCGGGGCGCGCTGAGCGCGCCGCACACGCGACCACTGGAGGCCCGTCGACCGGCGGGCCTCGACGCACGAGTTGAGGACCGGGGTTGAGCAAGCTCACCAAGGCGTCGAAGACGCCCAAGGATCCCGAGGGGCGGATGGCCCTCGCCGACCACCTGCGGGAACTGCGGAACCGCGTGGTCAAGTCGGTCCTGGCGATCGTGGTGATCACGATCGTCGCGCTGATCTTCCACAAGCAGATCGAGACGCTGCTGCTCAAGCCGCTGCCGCAGTGCACCCCGGAGACCATCGAGACCACCAAGGGCAAGTGCGCGCAGGTCTCCACCATCGGTCTGACCGCGGGCTTCAACTGGATGCTCAAGGTCGCCCTGACCGTCGGTGTGGTCGTCACCGTCCCGGTCTGGCTGTACCAGCTGTGGGCCTTCGTGGCGCCCGGCCTGCACAAGCACGAGCGCAAGTACACCGTGCTCTTCATCGCCTGCGGCGCGCCGCTGTTCCTGGCCGGTGTGACCCTGGCGATCCTGCTGCTGCCGGTGACCGTCCAGGTGCTGATCTCGTTCACCCCGGACCAGACCACGCCGATCCTGCCGCCCGCGGACTACTTCGACATCGCCACCCGGCTGGTGCTGATCTTCGGCCTGGCCTTCGAGTTCCCGCTGCTGCTGGTCATGCTGAACCTGGTCGGCATGGTCACCGGCAAGCGGCTGCTGGGCTGGTGGCGCGGCATGGTGATGGGCATCACCGTGTTCGCCGCCTTCGCGACGCCCAGCGCCGACCCGCTCACGATGCTGGCGCTGGCCGCGCCGATCTGGGCGCTGTACTTCCTCGCGGTCGGGGTGGCGATGCTGAACGACCGGCGCAAGGCCCGGCGCAACCCGGACCTCGCGCTGAGCGACGAGGAGGCCTCGCACGTGGACCTCTCGGTGGCGCCGGTCGCCGGGGCCGAGGCGATCGAGGCGTCGAGCACGCCGAGCGCCTCGGGTCACGTGCCGGCCGCCCGCCACGAGCAGATGGACGACATCACCTGAACCGGCCGATGACCTGAGGTCCGGCCACGGGCCCCGAGCCCCGGCCCGCCGCTTTCCGAGCGGCGGGCCGGGGCTTTTCGATGTCTTTGGCCCGTTCCGGCCGGATGGTCTTGGCAGGTTCGATGGCATGTGACATATTACTGACGTGTCCCACTCCCAGAGACTCCCCGACGTCGTGGTGGTCGGTGCCGGTGTCGTCGGCGCCGCCTGCGCGTACTACGCCGCCCGGGCCGGCCTCGCCGTCGACGTCGTCGACCGCGGTCCGGTCGCCGGCGGCACCACCGGCGCCGGCGAGGGCAACCTGCTGGTCTCCGACAAGGAGCCCGGCCCCGAGCTCGACCTCGCCCTGCACTCCACCGGCCTGTGGCGCGAACTCTCCGACGAGTTCGGCGCCGCCGTCGAGTACGAGGCCAAGGGCGGCCTGGTGGTCGCCGCCACACCCGCCCGGCAGGAGGCGCTGCGCGCCTTCGCGGCCGCGCAGCGGGCGGTCGGCGTCACCGCCGAGGAGATCCCCGGCGAGCGGCTGAACGAGCTCGAACCGCACCTCGCGCCCGGCCTGGCCGGTGGCTTCCACTACCCCCAGGACGCCCAGGTCCAGCCCGCGCTGGCCGCCGCCCACCTGCTGCGCGCGGCCCGCCGGGCCGGGGCGCGGCTGTACACCGGCGAGGCCGTCCGGGCCGTGCGGCTCGGGGCCGACGGCGCCGTGCGCGGCGTCGAGACCGAGCGGCGGCGGCTGGACGCGGCCGCCGTGGTCAACGCCGCCGGCACCTGGGGCGGTGAGCTGGCCGCGCTGGCCGGCGTCCGGCTGCCGGTGCTGCCGCGGCGCGGGTTCGTGCTGGTCACCGAGCCGCTGCCGCGGATCGTCCGGCACAAGGTGTACGCCGCCGACTACGTGGCGGACGTGGCCAGCGGCTCCGCCGCGCTGCAGACCTCGGCCGTGGTCGAGGGGACGCCCGGCGGGCCGGTGCTGATCGGCGCCAGCCGCGAGCGGGTCGGCTTCGACCGGACGCTCTCGGTGGAGGTGCTGCACCGGCTGGCCGCCCAGGCCGCCGCGCTCTTCCCGGTGCTGGCCGGGGTGAACGTGATGCGCGCCTACCGCGGCTTCCGGCCGTACCTGCCGGACCACCTGCCCGCGATCGGCGCCGACCCCCGGGTGCCCGGGCTGTACCACGCCTGCGGTCACGAGGGCGCGGGCATCGGTCTGGCCCCGTCCACCGGGCTGCTGATCGCCCAGCAGCTCACCGGCAAGGAGCCGGATCTCGGTCTCGCCCCCTTCCGGGCCGACCGCTTTCCGGCCGAGGACGACGCCGCCTGAGGCCCCGCCTGAGGCCCCGCCCGAGGGCCTGCCTGAGGTCGCCGCACACTTTGCAAAGTGTGCGACGACTTTGCAAAGTGCACTTTGCGGTCAGGTCGTCCGACCACCCCACGATCGGCTCATGAGCTGAACGGAGAACCCCCACCCATGCGCCGTAGCCGTACCCCCGCGGATCTGGTCGAGGCCGAACCCGGGCCCGCGTTCACCATCGACTTCGACGGCCGGCCCGTGCCCGCGCTGCCCGGGCAGACCATCGCCGCCGCCCTGTGGGCCGACGGCGTGCTCGCCTGGCGCACCACCCGGGTCGGCGGGAAGCCGCGCGGGGCGTTCTGCGGGATCGGCGCCTGCTTCGACTGCCTGGCCACCGTCGACGGGCGGCCCAACCAGCGCACCTGCCTGCTGCCGGCCGAGCCCGGCACCACCGTCACCACCCAGGAGGGCCACGGCCGTGCCGAGCTCGACGTCTGACCCCGTGGCCGGTGAGCCGCGCCCCTACGACCTCGCGGTGATCGGCGCCGGACCGGCCGGCCTCGCCGCCGCCGTGACCGCCGCCGACCTCGGGCTGCGCTGTGCCCTGGTCGACGCCGGCCGCAGCACCGGCGGCCAGTACTACCGTCACCCGGCCCCCGGCCTCGGCGCCGCCCGGCCGGACCGGCTGCACCACGGCTGGTCCGTCTACACCGGCCTCGCCGACCGGCTCGCCGCCCACCGGACGGCCGGCCGCGTCGACGTGCTGTCCGGCCACCAGGTGTGGGCGCTGGAGCGCGCCGGGGAGCGCGACTGGCGGCTGCACGTCACCACCGGACCGGACGCCGAGGACCGGGCCACCGTCCGCTCGGAAGCCGTGCTGCTCGCCACCGGCGCCTACGAGCGGCAGCTGCCCTTCCCCGGCTGGACCCTGCCCGGGGTGGTCACCGCCGGCGGCGCCCAGGCCATGCTCAAGGCCGGCCTGGTGCTGCCCGGCCGACGGATCGTGGTGGCCGGCAGCGGCCCGCTGCTGCTCGCGGCGGCCTCCTCGCTGGTCACCGCCGGCGCCGAGGTGCCCGCGGTGGTCGAGGCCACCGCCTACCTCGGGTACGCCCGACGCCCCGGCGTGCTGGCCGCCGTTCCGGCCAAGCTCGTCGAGGGCGCCGGGCACGGCTCCGCGCTGCTGCGGCACGGCGTGCGGCTGCGGCCGCGCAGCGCGGTCGTCGAGGTCCACGGAACGGACCGGGTCACCGCCGTCACGGTGGCCCGGTTGGACGCCGAATGGCGTCCGGTGCCCGGCAGTGGGCGGCGGATCGAGTGCGACGCGCTCGCCGTCGGCCACGGCCTGGTCCCGCAGATCGAGCTGGCCACCGAGTTGGGCGCGGCCACCCGCACCACGCCCGACGGGACGGCGGCGCTCAAGGTCGACGCCCGCCTGAGGACCACCGTCCCCGGGCTCTGGGCGGCCGGCGAGACCTGTGGGGTCGGCGGCGCCGACCTGGCGATCACCGAGGGCGAGCTGGCCGCGCACGCGGTCGCCGACCGGCCGGTGCGCACCGCGCTGCTGCGCCGGCGCTCCCGGCTGCGGGCCTTCGCCGAGCTGATGGCGGCCGCCCACCGGCCCGGCCCGGGCTGGACCGACTGGCTGCGGGAGGACACCGACGTCTGCCGCTGCGAGGAGGTCCCGGC
This sequence comes from Kitasatospora sp. NPDC057595, assembly GCF_042800875.1. Lineage (NCBI taxonomy): Bacteria > Bacillati > Actinomycetota > Actinomycetes > Kitasatosporales > Streptomycetaceae > Kitasatospora > Kitasatospora sp. NPDC057595. The sequence goes on from NZ_JBHVGL010000022.1 coordinate 58,684, forward strand.
CGGGCGGATCCGCGAGGCGGTGGACGAGCTGGGCGCGGGCGACGCGCGCACCGTCAAGCTGCTGACCAGGGCCGGGATGGGCTGGTGCCAGGGCCGGATGTGCGGTCCGGCGGTGGCCTGCCTGGCCGGCGGCGGCGCCCAGGACGGGGAGGTGCGGGCCGACAGCCGGCCGTTCTCCTGCCCCGTTCCGCTCGGACAGCTCGCGGCCTACCGGACCGACACGACCGACCAGGCCGGGCGGACCGACCAGAACTGAGCTCGATCGGTCGGGACTGAGCTGGACTGAGCTTGACCGGCCGGGACCGGATTCGTCCGGTTCCCGGCCGACCCGCCCGACATCGCTCGGCGGCGCCTCTTGTGTCCGCCGCGTGCCCCTTTATAAAATGTCACACCTCACCAAGGAGTCACCTGTGTCCAAGACCCTGCACGACGCCACCAAGCCCTGGCGCGGCATCATGGTCGCCACCACGCTGCCGCTGCGCCCGGACCTCTCCGTCGACTACGACGCCTACGCCGACCACGTCCGCTGGCTGATCGAGTCGGGCTGCGACGGCGTCGTCCCCAACGGCTCGCTCGGCGAGTACCAGACCCTCACCGCCGAGGAGCGCGCCAAGGTCGTCGAGGTCGCCGTCGAGGCGGCCGGCGACGGTTCCCGCGTGATGCCCGGCGTCGCCGCCTACGGCAGCGCCGAGTCCCGCCGCTGGGCCGAGCAGGCCGCCGAGGCCGGCGCCGGCTCCGTCCTGCTGCTGCCGCCGAACGCCTACCGCGCCGACCGGGCCGCCGTGCGCGGCCACTACGCCGAGGTCGCCAAGGCCGGCGTGCCGATCGTGGCCTACAACAACCCGATCGACACCAAGGTCGACCTCGTCCCGTCGCTGCTCGCCGAGCTGCACGGCGAGGGCTCGATCGTCGCGGTCAAGGAGTTCACCGGCGACGTCCGCCGGGCGTACGAGATCGCCGAGCTGGCCCCGGGCCTGGACCTGCTGATCGGCGCCGACGACGTGCTGCTGGAGCTGGCCCTGGCCGGCGCCGTCGGCTGGATCGCCGGTTACCCGAACGCGCTGCCGGAGGCGAGCGTCGCGCTGTACCAGGCCGCCGTCGCCCACGACCTGGGCACCGCGCTGCCGCTGTACAAGGCGCTGCACCAGCTGCTGCGCTGGGACTCCAAGACCGAGTTCGTCCAGGCGATCAAGCTCTCCATGGACATCGCCGGCCGCCCCGGCGGTCCGACCCGCGCCCCGCGCCTGCCGCTGACCCCGGAGATCGAGGCGGCCGTCCGCGCGGCCACCGAGAAGGCGCTGGCCGAGGGCCTCGCCTGATCGGCACCCCGTAGTTCCCGGAGTCCGGGACGGCCGGCTGCGGCGGCAGCCGGCCCCCTGGCGGCCCTCCACGGGCCGTCCCCCTCCACCACCCACCACCCACGGAGCGTCAGCTGATGCGCAGCCGCCACGTCTTCCACGCCGTCGACTCGCACACCGAGGGCATGCCCACCCGGGTCATCACCGGCGGGTTCGGCGTCATCCCCGGTACCACCATGGCCGAGCGCCGCGTCCACTTCCAGCAGCACCTGGACCAGTTCCGGACGCTGCTGATGTACGAGCCCCGCGGCCACGCCGCGATGAGCGGCGCCATCCTGCAGCCGCCGACCCGGCCGGACGCCGACTGGGGCGTGCTCTACATCGAGGTCTCCGGCCTGCTGCCGATGTGCGGCCACGGCACCATCGGCGTGGCCACCGTGCTGGTGGAGACGGGCATGGTGCCGGTCGTCGAGCCGGTCACCACCGTCCGGCTGGACACCCCGGCGGGCCTGGTGATCGCCGACGTCGCGGTGGAGAACGGCGCCGCCAAGGCGGTCACCATCCGCAACGTGCCGTCCTACTCGGTCGCGCTGGACCAGAAGATCGAGGTGCCCGGCTTCGGCACGGTGACCTATGACCTCGCCTACGGCGGCAACTTCTACGCCATCCTGCCCCTCGACGAGTTCGGCCTGCCGTTCGAGCGGGAGCGCAAGCAGGACATCCTGGACGCGGGCCTGGCCCTGATGGACGCCATCAACGCGGGCCCGGACCGGCCGGTGCACCCGGAGAACCCGTCCATCCACAGCTGCCACCACGTCCAGCTGCTCGCCCCCGGCTCCACCGCCGAGCACTCCCGGCACGCGATGGCCATCCACCCCGGCTGGTTCGACCGCTCGCCCTGCGGCACCGGCACCTCCGCCCGGATGGCCCAGCTGCACGCGCGCGGCGAGCTGCCGCTGGACCGGGACTTCCGCAACGACTCCTTCATCGGGACCACCTTCATCGGCCGCCTGGTCGAGGAGACCGAGGTGGCCGGGCGTCCCGCGGTGGTGCCGACCGTCACCGGGCGTGCCTGGGTCACCGGCACCGCCCAGTACTTCCTCGACCCCACCGACCCGTTCCCGGCCGGCTTCCTGCTCTGACCGCCCGGCCGGTCCCGTTCCACCCCCTCCCGTCGAATCCCCCGAAGGGCTGCCCCCAGTGACGATCCGTTCGTACAACCCCGCCGACCCCGCGGACCTCGTCGCCGAGGCGCCCCGCCCCGGCACCGAAGCCGTCGAGGCCGCCGTCGCCCGTGCCCGCGCCGCCCAGCCCGGCTGGCTCGCCGCCGGCGCCGGCGCCCGCTCGGCCGCGCTCACCCGGATCGCCGCGGCGGTCGAGACGCACGCCGAGGAGCTGGCCGAGCTGGTGGTGCGCGAGGTCGGCAAGCCGATCGCCGAGGCGCGGGGCGAGGTCGCCCGCACCGTCGCGATCTGGCGCTACTACGCGCAGGCCCCGTTCGCCGCCTCCGGCGAGGTGCACGAGACCGCCGGCGGGCCCGGCCTGCTGCTCACCCGCCGCCGCCCGTACGGGGTCGCCGGGCTGATCACGCCGTGGAACTTCCCGCTGGCGATCCCGACCTGGAAGGCCGCCCCGGCGCTGGCCGTCGGCAACAGCGTCGTCCTCAAGCCCTCCTCGGAGGCGATCGGCGTGGCGCGGCGGCTGGGCGAGCTGATCGCCGGGGCCGGGCTGCCCGCGGACGTCTTCACCGTGCTGCCGGGCGGCGGCGCCGAGGGCAGCACCCTGGTCGCCGCGGCCGACGTGGTCTCCTTCACCGGCTCCACCGGGGTCGGCCGGCAGGTCGTCCGCACCGCCACCGAGCGCGGCATCCCGGTGCAGGCCGAGCTCGGCGGGCTGAACACCGCGATCGTCCTGCCGGACGCCGACTTCGACCAGGCCGCCGCCCACCTCGCCAACGCGATCGCCGGCTACGCGGGCCAGAAGTGCACCGCCACCAGCCGGGTCGTCGCGGTCGGCGAGGCCTACGAGCCGCTGCGCGCCGCGCTGGTCAAGGCGCTCGCCGCGGTCGACGAGACCTCCTGCGGCCCGGTCATCAACGAGACCACCCGGGACGAGATCACCGCGGCCGTCACCTCCGCGCAGGAGGCCGGCGCCGAGGTGCTGACCGGCGGCGGCGTCCCGGCGCGGGACGGCTGGTACCTGGAGCCGACCCTGGTCGCCGGGGTGCCGGACGACCACCCGCTGCGGCGCGAGGAGTTCTTCGGCCCGATCGCGCTGCTGCACCCGGCGGCCGACCTGGACGAGGCGATCGCGCTCGCCAACGACACCCCGTACACGCTGTCCGCCTCGGTGCACACCGGGGACCTGGACGCGGCACTGGCCGCCGCCGACCGGCTGAACGCGGGCATGATCCGGGTCAACGCGCCGTCCAGCGGCGTCGACTTCCACCTGCCGTTCGGCGGCGCCAAGGGCGCCAGCCACGGCGCGCGCGAGCAGGGGCAGGCGGCGCTGGACTTCTACACCCAGAGCCGCACCGTCACCCTGCTGCCGGCCGGGGGTGCCTGATGCCGGCGCAGCCCATTGACGGCATCGACGGCATCGACGCCGCCGACGGTGCGTCCCTGTACGTGGACACCGTCGACTACCACACGGCCGGCGAGCCGTTCCGGATCGTCGTCGCCGGCGCGCCGGTGATCCCCGGGGACAGCGTCGCCGAGCGGCGGGCCATCGCCATCGGCGCCGGCGGCACCGCGACCGCGCCCCGGCCGAGCGCGCTGGACGACATCCGTCAGCTGCTCACCCGCGAGCCGCGCGGCCACGCCGGGATGTACGGCGGCTTCCTGGTGCCGGCGGACGACGACGAGGCCGACTTCGGCGTGCTGTTCTGGCACAAGGACGGCTACTCGACCGCCTGCGGCCACGGCACCATCGCGCTCGGCGCCTGGGCCGTCGACTCCGGCCTGGTCGCGGCGCCCGACTTCGGCGTCGCCCGGGTGCGGATCGACGTGCCGTCCGGCCGGGTCACCGCGCTGGTCCACCGGGCCGCCGGGCGGACCACCGGGGTGACGTTCCGCAACGTGCCCGCCTGGGTGAGCGAGCTGAAGCTGCCGGTGGAGACCTCGCGAGGCACCGTCGAGGTGGCCGTCGCGCACTCCGGCGCCTGCTACGCCTCGGTGCCGGCCGCCGCGCTCGGCCTCTCGGTGAGCCTCGGGCAGCTGCCCGAACTCACCGCGATCGGTCGGGAGATCCGTGCTGCGCTGGCCGGCTCCCCGGCGGTGCGGCACCCCGTCGACCCGCGCCTGTCGGGCGTCTACGGGGTCATCCTGCACGACGAACTCCCCGCTGAGGGGGGTGCGCTGAACCAGCGCAACGTCACCGTGTTCGCGGACGGTCAGATCGACCGTTCGCCGTGCGGCTCCGGTACCTCGGCCCGGCTGGCGATCCTGGCCGCCGAGGGACGGCTGGCGCCCGGTGAGGAGCTGCGGCACGAGTCGATCGTCGGCACCGTCTTCGGCGGGCGGGTGCTGGCCGGCGGCGACCCGTGGGGCGACGGCGTGGTCACCGAGGTGACCGGCACCGCGCACCGCACCGGCGAGCACCGTTTCGTGCTCGACCCGCAGGACACCCTCGGCGCGGGGTTCCTGCTGTGAGCGGGGACCTGCGGACGGCGCCCGCCGCCGTGCGGACCCCGGAAACGCCCGGCGCGGCGGCTGAGCCGCTCCAGCCCGCCGCGTCGGGCCCGGTGGACGTCCTGGCCGCCGCCCCGGTCGGGCTGACACCCGCCGAGGCGGCCGGGGCGATCGAGCGGGTGCTGATCGACGGGCTGGACCCGGAGGCCGCGCCCGCCCGCTCGGCGGTGCCGGTGCCCGCCGGGGAGCTGCTGCTGATGCCGGCCGCCTCGACCCGGTACGTCGGGGTGAAGGTCGCCGGGGTCGCCCCCGCGAACCCGGCCGCCGGGCTGCCCCGGATCACCGGCAGCTACCTGCTGCTCGACGGTCCGACCCTGCAGCCGCTGGCCCTGATCGACGGCGTCGCGCTCACCGCGCTGCGCACTCCCGCGGTCACCGCCGTCGCGCTGGACCGGCTGGCGGTGCCGCAGGCCGAGCACCTGGTGCTGTTCGGCTCCGGCCCGCAGGCCTACGGCCACCTGGACGCGCTGCTCGCCGTCCGCCCGCTGACCAGGGTGACCGTGGTCGCCCGCAGCGAGCAGCCCGCCGAGGCGCTGGCCCGGTACGCCCGGGCGCGCGGCGTGGCGGCGGCCGTCGGCACGTCCGCCGACGTGGCGGACGCCGACCTGGTGGTCTGCTGCACCACCGCGCGCACCCCGCTGTTCGACGGCGCGCTGGTCCCGGACCACGCGGCGGTGGCGGCGGTCGGCTCCCACGAGGTGGACGCGCGGGAGGTGGACGAGGTGCTGGTCGGCCGGTCCACGCTCTACGTGGAGGCCCGCGCGGTGGCGCTGCGGGAGGCCGGCGACCTGCTGATGGCGGGCGTGACCGGCGCCGACACCCTGTGGAACCTGGCCGAGCTGGTGAACGGCGAGGCGCCGGTGCCGACCGGCCGGCCGCGGTTCTTCAAGAGTGTCGGGATGGCCTGGGAGGACCTCGCGGTCGCGGCGGAAACCCACCGCCGCACCGCGGGCTGAAGTCTCCGGCCGGCACGGGGCCCGCTGTGGGGCCCGACGCACGGTGCCGGCGCCTCGGCGCAGCGCAGGCACCCGCCCCCTGACCCATTGCCCTGGACGGGGGCGGTCGTCGAAGTGACCGGCCGGATGTGCGGCCGACGTGGTGGGACGGGATCCCCCGCCACGTCGGCCGCTTCTTTGTTTTCGCCGGCCCGGGCGGCAGGACCCTAGCGGTAGGTGTTGATCAGGCGGGCCAGGTGGCGGCCGGTCAGGTGGAGCGGTTCCTCGCTGCGGGCGACCTGGGCGGCGAGCTCCGCGCCCTCCAGGGTGTTGATGACGGTGGCCGCGAGTTCCCGGGCGTCGGTGAGGGCGATGCCCGAGCCGTGCAGCTTCTCCTCGACGATCGCGCGCCAGTGGGCGAAGGCCTCGGTGACGGCCTGTTCGATGACCGGGGCCCGGCCGACGGTCTCCAGGGCGGTGGTGGTGATCGGGCAGCCGTCCTGCCAGTCGGAGGCGTGCAGGGCCTCGGCGAGCATGCGGGTGCAGGCGGTGACCGCCTCGGCCGGGTCGTCGGCGCTGCCGAGCCCCTCGCGGAGCATGTCGGAGAACTCCTGGTCGCCGTGGCGGATCGCCTCGGCGGCCAGTTCCTGCTTGCCGCCCGGGAAGAAGTGGTAGACGGAGCCGAGGGTGGCCTCCGCCTCGCGGGCGATCTGCTTGATGCCGGTGCCCTCGAACCCCTGGCGCTGGAGCAGCCGGGAGGTGGTCCGGACGATCCGCTCACGGGTGCCGGTGGTCGTCGTCTTCACGGGGGTGAGTCTAGCCGGTGGGCTGAATAGAGCGTTCGTTCTACTGCTGTGCTAGCGTCGAGCCCTGGATAGAGCGTTCGTTCCAGTCGAACTCCGGAGGGGATCCCCATGTCCGTCACGCCGCAGCAGCAGCCCGGCACGCCGTCCGTCACCCTGATCGGCCTCGGCCCGATGGGCCTGGCCATGGCCGGCGCCTACCTCGACGCCGGGTACGCCGTCACGCTCTGGAACCGCACCGCCGGGCGGGCCGCCGACCTGGTGGCCCGCGGCGCCGTGCTCGCGCCGAGCGCGGCCGAGGCGGTCGCCGCCAACGAGCTGGTCGTGCTCAGCCTCACCGACTACGACGCGGTGTTCGCCGTGCTGGCCGCCGCCGAACCGGAGCTGGCCGGGCGTGCCGTCGTCAACCTCAGCTCCGACACGCCCGAGCGGGCCCGCGAGGCCGCCCGGTGGCTGGCCGAGCGGGGCGCCGGCCACCTCACCGGCGGGGTGCAGGTGCCGCCGTCCGGGATCGGCAGGCCGGAGTCGTCGACCTTCTACAGCGGCCCGGCCGAGCTGTTCGGGCGCCATCGGGCCGCCCTGGAGGTGCTGACCGGCGCCGACTACCGGGGTGACGACCCCGGGCTCGCCCAGCTGTACTACCAGATCCAGATGGACCTCTTCTGGACCTCGCTGGCCGGCTATCTGCACGCCACCGCCGTCGCCGAGGCCAACGGCATCCCGGCGGACGTGTTCCTGCCCTACGCCACCTCGACGGCCGCCTCGATGCCGGGCTTCCTCGCCTTCTACGCGCCCCGGATCGCCGCCGGGAACCACGGGGGCGACGTCGACCGCCTCACCATGGCCCTCGCAAGCGTCGAGCACGTCCGGCACACGGTGGAGGCCTCCGGGGTGGACGGCGCGCTGCCGCGGCTGATCGCCGACACCTTCCGGCGGGGCGTCGAGGCCGGGCACGGGGCGTCCAGCACGACCAGCCTGATCCGGCTGCTCCGGGAGTGAGGGAGGCGTATCAAATAGTGGGCCGCCGACCGTTGTCACCGGGCGGCGGCCCTGTCACGATGGGCTCGGGGCGTGCGTCGCGGGCGCTGACAGGTCGTCCGAATCACGGGATGTTGCACACTCAACGTAACGTGACATTGTACGCTGGTGTTCTGCACTCACCGGAGGAACACCATGGCCGACCTCAAACCCCGCACCCTGATCTCCGTCCAGGAGCGGCTGCGCGACCAGGTCGCCCACGCCCTGCGGGCCGCCCTCATCTCGGGCGAGCTGCGCCCCGGCGTCGTCTACTCCGCGCCCGCCCTCGCCGCCGACTTCGGCGTCTCCGCCACCCCGGTCCGCGAGGCCATGCTCGACCTCGCCCGCGAGGGACTGGTCGAGGCCGTCCGCAACAAGGGCTTCCGGGTCACCGAGCTCACCGAGCGCGACCTCGACGACTTCACCGAGATCCGCGCCCTGATCGAGGTCCCGACCGTCGGCCGGGTCGCCCGCACCGCCAACGCCGACCAGCTGGAGGCGCTGCGCCCGCAGGCCGAGGCGATCGTCGCCGCCGCGGGCAAGCAGGACCTGATCGGCTACCTGGAGGCGGACCGCCAGTTCCACCTCGACCTGCTCGGGCTGGCCGGCAACACCCGCCTGGTCGAGGTGGTCGGCGACCTGCGCAAGCGCTCGCGCCTCTACGGCCTCAACCGCCTCGCCGAGCGCGGCGAGCTGGTGTCCTCGGCGGAGGAGCACCTGGAGCTGCTCGACCTGATGATCGCCGGCGACGCCCCGGCCGCAGAGTCCTGCATGACCCGCCACCTCAGCCACGTCCGCTCGCTGTGGGCCGAGGACCAGCAGGTGGCGGAGGAGGAGTCCCGCACCGGCCTGCGGCTCCGGGCCCGCTAGGGGCGAAACCACCCGTTCGAGCGATAGGAACGGGAATTCTCTCGCCGGTCCTGCGGGTCGTGGTGTTCACCGAGCCGCGCGGCGCCGCCTACCGGACGCGCCAGGTCCACCACCCGGGCGAGTCGTTCACCCTGCCTTCGTCGGTCGGGGTGTCGGCTTCGTTCGCGGTGGCGGACCTGGTCGCGGTCAGACAGCGGCCGCCGGTACCGTCAGGCGGCCGTCGTGGACCTCGGCGACCTGGTCGACCGCGGTGAGGTGGGTGCGGTCGTGGGTGACCAGGACGGTGGCGGTGGCGCGCTGGTGGGTGAGGGTGGTGAGCAGGTCCAGAACGGCGGCGCCGCGTTCGTGGTCGAGGGCGCTGGTGGGCTCGTCGACCAGGAGGACGGTGGGGTCGTTCATCAGGGCGCGGGCGATGTTCACCCGCTGGCGCTGACCGCCGGACAGCTGGTGCGGGCGGCGGCCCACCTGCTCGCGCAGGCCGACCGCGTCCAGCAGCTCCAGGGCCCGGGGGAGGGCGGATCGCGGGGCGCGGCCGTCCAGGTGGGCCATCACCTGGAGCTGTTCGACGGCGGTGAGCGAGGGCAGCAGGTTGGGCTGCTGGAAGACGATGCCGATCCGGTGGCGGCGCAGTGCCGTCAGCGCGGTGCGGTCCAGGCCGGTGGTGTCGGTGCCGTCCACCACCACCCGCCCGGAGTCCGGGGCGATCAGGGTGGCGGCCACCGCCAGCAGGCTGGACTTGCCCGAGCCGGACGGGCCCACCACCGCGGTCAGGGTGCCCTTGGGGACGGTCAGCGACACGTCGTCGAGGGCGGTCAGCCGGCCGTCGCCGTCCGGGTAGGTCAGGGTGACGTGGTCGAGAACGAGGCTCATCGGGCACTCCCCAGGGCGGTCAGCGGGTCGACGGAGGTGATGCGGCGGACCGACAGGGCCGCGCCGACCGCGCCGAGCGCGATCATGACGACGGCGGGCAGCAGGACGGTCGGGGCGTCCAGGACGAACGGGACGGCGGAGCCGATCAGCGCGCCGAGGCCGGCGGCGAGCGCCGTACCGAGCACGGTGCCGAGCAGCAGCAGGACGACGGCCTGCCCCAGCGCGTCGCGCAGCAGGTAGCGGGTGGAGGCGCCGAGCGCCTTGAGGACGGCGATGTCGCCGCTGCGCTGGATCGTCCAGACGGTGAAGAAGGCGCCGATCACCAGGGCGGAGATGGCGAACAGGAAGCCCCGCATCAGCTGCAGCGAGCCGTTCTCGGAGGTGTAGGAGCCGATCGCGGCGAGCGCGTCGTCCCGGCTGCGGGTCTCGGTGCCGAGGGTGGCGTCGGCGGCGCCCAGGTCGGCGCCCTTCGCGGTGGTGAGCGCGACCACGGTGGCGTGGCCGGTGCCGCCCGGGGCGGCCCGCTGCCAGTCGGTGAGGGTGGTCCAGACGACCGGGGTGTGGCTGTAGGAGGCGTCCCCGGAGACGGCCGCGACCGTCAGCGGCTGCCCGCCGACGCTGAACGCGTCGCCCGGGTGCAGCCCGCCGAGGTCCTCGGCGGCGGTCTTCGACAGCACCGCCCGGCCCGGGGCGAGCGAGGCGCCCTGCGGGGCCAGCGTGGAGCCGTCGGGCACGCCGAAGACGGAGAGCGCGGCGGTGCGCGGACCGGCCGCCGCCTTGGTGGTGGCGATGCCGAGCGGCTGCGCGTCGGTGACGCCCGGGGTCCGGGCCCAGCCCTGCCACTGCTCGGGAGTGACCTGGGAGTCGGTGAACGACAGCTTCTGGCCGTCCGCCGGCCGGCCGAAGGCCAGATGGTCGGCGGACAGCCCGGTGATCGCCGAGATGTTCTGCCGGCCCAGCCCGGCCGTCAGGCCGGACAGCAGCCCTACCAGCACCGTGATCAGCACGATGACGGTTCCCATCAGGGCGAACCGCCCCTTGGCGAACCTCAGATCCCTCCAGGCGACGAACACCGCAAGCCCTTCCGCTCGATCCACTGCGACAGTGACGAGACTCCCCCGAAGCGGGGTGCCCGGGCATCGCACCGGGGATTGGATCCTCGGCATCGAAGGGCAGAACCGGAGTTCAACCTTTCGATTGATGCCGGACGGCGGCGCGCACCCTACGCTGGACGGATGGCGACCGAACGACCCCGAACCACTCCCGTCGCCCGCGTCCTCCAGGTCTGCCTGCACCTGCTCGTGGCGGGCCTGCTGGCGCTCGCCGTCGTCCGGGCCCTGGCGGGCCGGGTCGGCGACCCGGCCGCGGTCACCGCCGCGGCCACCGCGATGGCCGCCGTCTACACGGCCGGACCGCTGATCGGCGCCGTCGGCCGCTCCCGGCGGGCGGCCGGGCTCTGGCTCGCGCTGCTCGCCGTCACCTGGGCGGGTGTGCTGATCACCACGCAGGACGGCGTCTGGCTGGCCTTCCCGCTGTACTTCCTGGAACTGCACCTGCTCGGCCGGCGCGCCGGGCTGGTCGCGGTGGGGCTCACCGCGGTCGCCTCGATCGCCGCGTACTCCGCGCACCAGCACACGGTCAGCGTCGCGGCCTCGATAGGGCCGCTGCTCGGCGCCGCCGTCGCCACCGCCACCGTCCTCGGTTACCAGGCGCTCTACCGGGAGAGCGAGGAGCGCCGCCGCCTGATCGACGAGCTCACCGCCGCCCGCGCGGACCTCGCCGCCGCCCATCACGCGGCCGGCGTCCTCGCGGAGCGTGAGCGGCTGGCCCGGGAGATCCACGACACCCTCGCGCAGAGCCTCACCAGCATCCAGCTGCTGCTGCGGGCCGCGCAGCGCGCCCTGCCGGAGCGCACCGACGCCGCCTCCGAGTACGTCGAGCAGGCCCGGCAGGCGGCGCAGGACAACCTCGACGAGGCCCGCCGCTTCGTGCGCGCGCTCACCCCGCCGGCGCTGGAGAGCGACACCCTGCCGGTCGCGCTGGAGCGGCTGTGCGCGACGACCTCGGCGCGCAGCGGGCTGCCGGTGCGGCTGCACGTCTGTGGTGAGCGGGTCCGGCTGCCGGTGCCGCACGAGGTGGCGCTGCTGCGGATCGCGCAGTCGGCGCTCGGCAACACGGTGCGGCACGCGCGGGCGACGCGGGCCGAGGTGACGCTCGGCTTCCGGGCGGGGGAGGTGGCCATGGACGTGGTGGACGACGGGGTCGGCTTCGATCCGGCGGCCGTGGCGGGACCGGCGGCGGGCACCGACGGGGACGGCGGGTTCGGGCTGCCGTCGATGCGGGCCAGGGCGCGGGCGCTCGGCGGGACGTTCGCGGTGGAGTCCGCGCCGGGGGAGGGCACGGCGCTCGCCGTGCTGCTGCCGGTACCGGACGCTTCGAGTGAGGAGACCCCGTGACCGGGGACGTGATCCGCCTGCTGCTGGCCGACGACCATCCGGTGGTCCGGGCCGGGCTGCGGGCCGTACTGGAGAGCGAGCCGGACTTCGCGATCGTCGCCGAGGCCGCGACCGCCGAGCGCGCCGTCGAACTGGCGGCGGAGCTGGCGGTGGACGTGGTGCTGATGGACCTGCAGTTCGGGCCGGGTTCGGCGATGAACGGCGCGCAGGCCACCGCGGCGATCACCGCCCGGGGCGCGGGGGCGCCGCGGGTGCTGGTGGTGACCACCTACGACACCGACGCGGACACCCTGCCGGCGCTGGAGGCGGGGGCCACCGGGTACCTGCTGAAGGACGCGCCGCCGGAGGAGCTGGCCCGCGCGGTGCGGTCGGCGGCGGCGGGGCGCACCGCGCTGGCGCCGACGGTCGCGGACCGGCTGCTGGAGCGGATGCGGACGCCCGGGGCGGCGCTGAGCGCCCGGGAGACGGAGGTGCTGGGGCTGGTCGCCGACGGGCTCACCAACCAGGCGATCGGCCGGCGGCTGCAGCTGAGCCTGGCGACGGTGAAGTCGCACCTGGTGCACATCTACACCAAGCTGGGCGTGGAGTCGCGCACGGCGGCGGTGCGGGAGGCACGGGCGCGGGGGCTGATCCGGCGCGGGGGCTGACCGCTGCCGCGGGGCGGTCCGGCACGGAGCGTAGGGTGGGCGGCACAGCCCGAGAACCCCGGTGCGCCGTGTGAGTGGAGGATCCCCGGATGGCCGTGCGACTCGACGAACTCCCCGTGCCCGTGATCGCCGCGCCGATGGCCGGCGGGCCGTCGACACCGGAGCTGGCGGCCGCCGTGAGCGGGGTGGGCGGGCTCGGCTTCCTCGCCGCCGGGTACCGCAGCGCCGAGGACACCTTCGACCAGGTGCGCCGGGTCCGGGAGCTGACGGACCGGCCGTTCGGGGTGAACCTGTTCGTGCCCGCGGAGCCGGGCGACCCGGCGGCCGTGGCCACCTACCGGGAGCGGCTGCGGCCGGAGGCCGAGCGGTACGGCGTGAGCCTGCCGGAGTCCGTCGCGCCGGACCGGGACGACTGGGAGGCCAAGATCGCCGGGCTGCTCGCCGGGCCCGTCCCGGTGCCGGTGGTCTCGTACACCTTCGGGCTGCCCTCCGCCGAGGAGGTGCGGGCGCTGCGGGCGGCGGGCAGCTTCCAGGTCGGCACGGTGACCACGCCCGAGGAGGCGCGCCGCGCCGAGGCGGTCGGGATGGACGCGCTGTGCGTGCAGGGGCCGGAGGCCGGCGGGCACCGGGGCACCCACCGGGCGGCGGACCGTCCCGGGGAGCTGCCGCTGCTCGAACTGCTGGCCGCCGTCCGGGCGGTGACCGGGCTGCCGCTGATCGCGGCGGGCGGGCTGTCGGACGGTCCGGCGGTGGCGGGCGCGCTGCGGGCCGGGGCGGTGGCGGTGCAGCTGGGCACGGCGCTGCTGCGCGCGGACGAGGCCGGGACCTCGGCCGCGCACCGGGCGGCGCTGACGGAGTTCGACACGACGACGGTCACCCGGGCGTTCACCGGCCGCCCGGCGCGGGCGCTGCGCAACGACTTCACCGACCGGTTCGGGCCGTACGCGCCCGCCGCCTACCCGGACGTGCACTACCTGACCCAGCCGCTGCGCGCGGCGGCGGCCGGGCGCGGTGACGCGCAGGGGATGCACCTGTGGGCGGGGACGGGCCACCGGGCGGCGCGCGGCGGCCCGGCGGCGGAGCTGGTCACGGAGCTGTGGGAGCGGGCCGCCGGGCGGTGAGCCCGGCGGCCCGCTCGACCGCGGTGCTCAGCCGAGCAGTTCGGCCATCCAGGCCTCGATGGCCGGCACCGTGCGGGGCAGCGCGCCGGACATCAGGCGCGCGCCGTCGGCGGTGATGACGAGGTCGTCCTCGATCCGGATGCCGAGGCCGCGCAGTTCGGCGGGCAGCGTCTCGTCGTCGGGCTGGAGGTAGAGGCCGGGCTCGACGGTGAGCACGTGGCCCTCCTCCAGGACGCCGTCCAGGTACGTCTCGGCGCGGGCCTTGGCGCAGTCGTGGACGTCCAGGCCGAGCATGTGGCCGGTGCCGCAGAGGGTGTAGCGGCGGTAGAGGCCGCTGTCGTCGGCGAGCGCCTCCTCGGCGCTGACCGGCAGGATGCCCCAGTCGGCGAGGCCCTCGGCGATGACCCGGGCGGCCGCGCTGTGGAAGTCGCGGAAGCGGGCGCCGGGGCGCAGCGCGTCGATGCCGGCCTGCTGGGCGGCGAGCACCAGCTCGTAGGCCTGCCGCTGGACGGGGGTGAAGGTGCCGCTGAGCGGCAGGGTGCGGGTGATGTCGGCGGTGTAGAGGGTGTCGGTCTCCACGCCGGCGTCGAGCAGCAGCAGGGCGTTCGGGTCGAGGGCGCCGTCGTTGCGGATCCAGTGCAGGACGCAGGCGTGGGCGCCGGTGGCGGCGATGGTCTCGTAGCCGATGCCGTTGCCCTCGGCGCGGGCGCGCAGGTTGAACACGCCCTCGATCCAGCGCTCGCCGCGGTGGTGGCGCAGCGCGGTGGGCAGGGCGCGCACGACGTCCTCGAAGCCGAGCACGGTGTGGTCGACGGAGAGCTGGAGCTGCTCGACCTCCCAGGTGTCCTTGACCAGGCGCAGCTCGGACAGCACGGCGGCGAACAGGCCGTCGCCCTGGGCGAGCTCGGGGGCGCCGGGGCGGTTGGTGGCCCCGTCGAGCGCGGGGTCGACGCCGGTGAGGACGCGGGTGGCGGGCTGCGGGCCGGTGAGCAGCTTGTCCAGCTCGTCGAGGTGCTCGACACGCACGCCGGTGAGCCGGGCGGCCTCGTCGAGGTCGGGGCGGCGGCCGACCCAGAACTCGCCGTAGCGGCGGTCGCGGAAGAACTCGGCGCCGCGCACCGGGTCGCCGCCGCGCGGGGAGCGGGGGCGCAGGTAGAGGACGGGCTCGTGGCCGTCGGGGCCGGTGGGCTCCAGGACGAGGACGTGGCCGACCTGGTCCTCGCCGGTGAGGCCGGTGAGCCAGGCGTAGGCGCTGTGCGGGCGGAAGCGGTAGTCGACGTCGTTGCTGCGGACCTTGAGCTGGCCGGCCGGGACGATCAGGCGCTCGCCGGGGAAGGCGGCGGACAGGCGGCTGCGGCGGCCGGGGGTCACGGCGTACCCGGGGACGCGGTCCTCGGCGGGGAGCGGCGTGGCCGCCCAGGAGGTGCCCATGAAGGCGTTGAGGGCGGCCGAGACGGGGAGGTCGTGGCTTCCGGTGTTGAGGCCGGTCTGACGGAGGGTCACCGGGTGGCTCCTAAGCGGGTGGTGCGGATGAGGGGGAGGTGGGGGGCTGCACGGACACAGCTCGGTAACGGGCGGCGTCACCTCTTGTGCAGTGCAATTTCACATTACTATGTTACGGGTCACACCGCGGAGCGGCTAGACCCCCTGAGGTCGCCCTCCACGGCTGGTCCCGGATCCACCCCCGGGGCGGACGACGGGCCTTCACGGCGGCCCCCCACTGCGGAGATCAGATATGAACAGGCGTACCCAGACCGCCATCGCGGCGGCCATCGCGGCGGCACTCTCCCTCGGTCTCGCGGCCTGCGGCGACAAGGACAAGAGCGACACCTCGGACGGCGGCACCGCCGCCTCCACCAAGGCCCCGGGTGCCGCAGCCGGCTCGGTCGTCGGCGGTACGCCGGTCAAGGGCGGCACCCTGCACGTCCTCACCAACCAGGACTTCGCGCACCTCGACCCGGCCCGCAACTGGGTGCTGCCGACCATGGACTTCGGTACCCGGCTGCTCTACCGCACCCTGGTCACCTTCAAGGCCGAGCCGGGCCCCGCCGGCAGCGAGATCGTCCCGGACCTCGCCACCGACGTCGGCCGCCCCTCCGACGGCGGCAAGACCTGGACCTTCACCCTGAAGGACGGCGTCAAGTACGAGGACGGCACCCCGATCAAGTCGGCCGACATCAAGTACAACGTCGAGCGCTCGTTCGCCGCGGACCTCACCGGCGGCCCCGACTACGCCGCGCAGTACCTGGCCGGCGGCGAGAACTACAAGGGCCCGCTGACCGGCGAGCACCTGCCGAGCATCGAGACGCCGGACGACAAGACCATCGTCTTCCACCTCAAGCGCCCGGTCGCCGAGTTCTCCTACACCGCGACGCTGCCCACCTTCGCGCCGGTCCCGCAGTCGCAGGAGAAGGGCACCCAGTACGACCAGCGGCCGTTCTCCTCCGGCCCGTACAAGATCGACACCTATGACCGCGGCAAGCAGCTGGTGCTGGTCCGCAACAGCAACTGGGACACCTCCACCGACACCGTCCGCAAGGCCTACCCGGACAAGATCGTGGTCACCCAGGGCATCAAGGGCGGCCAGGCCGACGACCGGATCATCGCCAGCGACGGCGCCGACGCCAACGCGATCGAGATGCCGTGGATGCGCCCCGAGTCGGTGCCGAAGGTGCTGCCCAAGGAGGACGTCAAGTCCCGCATGATCGCCGAGGTGACCGGCTGTACCGACAGCCTCTACCTCAACACCGCCAAGGCGCCCTTCGACGACCCGAAGGTCCGCGAGGCGATGATGTGGGCGGTCGACCGCGAGGCCCAGGTCACCGCGTTCGGCGGCCCGACGATGGCCGACGTCGCCACCACCTTCCTGCCGCCGTCGCTGGCCGGCGGCGTCAAGGGCGACCCGCTGAAGGTCCCCGCCGCCGGTGACCCGGAGAAGGCGAAGGCGATGCTGAAGGAGGCCGGCAAGACCGACCTCAAGCTCCAGCTCACCGTCTCGCTCGGCGACAAGGTCCGCGCCGAGGCCATCCAGCAGTCGCTCTCCAAGGCCGGCATCCAGGTCACCGTCAACACGGTCGACCCGTCCGCCTTCGCCGACACCATCGGCGACATCAAGAACGCCCCCGAGCTGCTGATCCAGGGCTGGTGCCCGGACTACCCGTCCGGCTCGACCTTCGCCCCGTTCCTGTTCGACGGCCGGACGATCAAGGAGAAGGGCAACCAGGGCAACTACAGCCAGTTCAAGGACCAGGCCACGATGGACGAGATGGACCGCATCGCGGGCCTGACGGACGTCGCGGAGGCCAACAAGGCCTGGCAGAAGCTGGACGAGGACATCATGAAGAAGGCCCCGGCCGTCCCGCTGATGTGGGAGCGCCGCCCGCTCCTGGTCGGCACCAACGTGGCCGGCGCGTTCGGCAACTCCGGTTACGCCGGGATGCTCGACATGGCCGTCATCGGCCTCAAGGACCCCTCGAAGAACCAGGGCTGAGGGGCCGTCGCCAGATGAGTACTACCACTGAGCCCGCCGCCGCGCCCGTCGCGGCGGCGGGCCCCGCGAAGCCCTCCGGGCGCGGGCCCTGGCGGCTGGTCTGGGACCAGCTGTGGGCCAAGGGCTCGGCCCGGTTCGGGCTGATCACCGTCGCCCTCCTGATCCTGATGGCGGTGCTGGCCGGCCCGCTGAGCTCGCTCGGCGGCTGGTCCCCCGAGGAGTTCGACAAGCGCGCCGTGGACGCCTACCTGGGCGGTCTGCCCAAGGGCGACTTCGGCGGCATGGGGGCGCGGCACTGGTTCGGCGTCGAGCCGGTCACCGGCCGCGACCTCTTCGCCCGGGTCCTGCACGGCGGCCAGGTGTCGCTGCTGATCGCCTTCACCGCCACCGCCCTCGTCGTGATCGCCGGCACCCTGGCCGGCATCGCGGCCGGCTACTTCGGCGGCCGCGTCGACAGCGTGCTGTCCCGGCTGATGGACCTCACGATGTCCTTCCCGTCGCTGATCTTCATGATCGCGATGATGTCGGTGGCCAAGGACGTCAACCGCATCCTGCTGATGACCACGGTGATCGGCCTGTTCGGCTGGCCCGGCATCGCCCGCGTGGTCCGCGGCCAGACCCTGTCGCTCAAGCACCGCGAGTACGTCGAGGCGGCCAAGGTCGGCGGCGCCCGCTCCTGGCGCATCCTCACCCGGGAGATCCTGCCGAACGTCTCCGGCCCGATCATCGCGTACACCACGCTGCTGATCCCCGGCATGATCGCCACCGAGGCCGCGCTCTCCTACCTCGGTGTCGGCGTCCGCCCGCCGACGGCCTCCTGGGGCCAGATGATCGCCGAGTCGATCGTCCACTACGAGACCGACCCGACGTACTTCATGATCCCGACGGTCTTCCTCTTCATCGCCGTGCTCGCGTTCACGCTGCTCGGTGACGCGCTGCGCGACATCCTCGACCCGAAGGGGGGCCGGTCGTGATCCTGTACCTCGGCCGCCGGCTGATCGGCGTGGTCGGCATCCTGCTGGCCATCTGCGCCATCACCTTCACCATCTTCTACCTGCTGCCCAACGACCCGGCGGCGGCCGCCTGCGGCAAGACCTGCAGCCCCGACCGGCTCGCCGAGGTCAAGGCGGCGATGGGCCTGGACAAGCCGGTCTGGGAACAGTTCGGCGCCTACCTGGCCGGCATCGTGGCCGGCCGCGACTACGGCACCGGCCCCAGCGCCGCCCACTGCGGCTTCCCCTGCCTCGGCTACTCCTACGAGTACTCGCTGCCGGTCTGGGACCTGCTCGTCGACCGCCTGCCGGTCTCCGTCTCGCTCGCCCTCGGCGCGGCGGTGCTCTGGCTGGTCCTCGGCCTCGGCGCCGGCGTCTCCTCGGCGCTGCGCAAGGGCAAGCCGACCGACAAGATCCTGATGGTGCTCTCGGTCGGCACCGCCTCGCTGCCCGTCTACTTCACCTCGATCATGCTGATCTGGGGCGTCGTGCGCAGCGCCGGCCTGCTGCCCTACCCCTCGTACCACAAGTTCACCGACAACCCCCTCGAATGGGGCTCCAACCTGCTGCTGCCCTGGATCGCGCTGGCCCTGCTGTACGCGGCCCAGTACGCGCGGCAGAGCCGCAACTCGATGATCGAGGCGATGTCCGAGCCGTACATCCGCACCGCCCGCGCCAAGGGCATGCCGTCCCGCACGGTCACCGTCAAGCACGGGCTGCGCTCCGGCATGACGCCGATCCTCACCATCTTCGGCATGGACCTCGGCGGCCTGCTCGCCGGCGCCGTCATCACCGAGTCCATCTTCGGCCTGCCCGGCATCGGACGCCTCTTCTACGACGGGCTGCTCCGCTCCGACCAGCCCGTCATCCTCGGCGTCACGCTGCTCGCGGCCTTCTTCATCGTGGTCGCGAACCTGCTGGTCGACGTGCTCTACGCATTCGTCGACCCGAGAGTGAGGTACTGATGACCGCCCTTCTGGAGGTCGAAGACCTCAAGGTCTCCTTCAACACCCCGCGCGGCACCGTCCGGGCCGTCGACGGCATCAACTTCACCGTCGAGGCCGGGAAGACCCTCGGCCTGGTCGGGGAGTCCGGCAGCGGAAAGTCCGTCACCTCGCTCGCCGTCATGGGCCTGCACCGCGGTGCCGAGGTCGGCGGCTCGATCCGGCTGCACGGCCAGGAGCTCAACGGCCTCAGCGAGAAGGCCCTCGGCGCCGTCCGGGGCCGGCGGATCGCGATGATCTTCCAGGATCCGCTGTCCAGCCTGCACCCCTTCTACACCGTCGGGGAGCAGATCGCCGAGCACTACCGGGTGCACTTCAAGGCCTCCCGCAAGGCCGGGCGGCAGCGCGCGATCGAGATGCTCGCCGAGGTGGGCATCCCCGAGCCGGCCCGCCGGGTCGACGAGTACCCGCACCAGTTCTCCGGCGGCATGCGCCAGCGCGTGATGATCGCGATGGGGCTCGCCTGCGAACCCGAACTGCTGATCGCCGACGAGCCGACCACCGCGCTCGACGTCACCGTCCAGGCCCAGATCCTCGATCTGATCGCCAAGATCCAGCAGGAGCGCGGCCTCGGCGTCGTGATGATCACCCACGACCTGGGCGTGGTCGCCCGGGTCGCCCACGAAGTGCTCGTCATGTACGGCGGCCGCGCCGCCGAACAGGCGACCGTGGACCGGCTGTTCGCCGCCCCCGCGCACCCGTACACCCGAGGGCTGCTCGACTCGCTGCCCCGCCTGGACGACACCGACGACGCCCCGCTGCGGGCCATCCCCGGCAGCCCGCCGTCGCTGATCGCCCCCGCCCCCGGCTGCTCCTTCGCCCCGCGCTGCGCCCGCACCACCGCCGCCACCGCCGAGGAGCACGCCCGCTGCCTGTCCGAGCGCCCGCAGTTCGGTCCGCTCTCGCCCGGCCACCAGGCCGCCTGTCACCTGCCGCTGGTGCCGGAAGGAGCCCTGGGATGACCGCGACGACCGACCCGGCCCAGCCCCTGCTGTCCGTCCGGGACCTGGTGAAGACCTTCCCCGGCCGCCGTTCGCGCACCGGCAAGGCCGGCGCCCCGATCCGCGCGGTGGACGGGGTGAGCTTCGACGTCGGCGCCGGCGAGACCCTCGGCCTGGTCGGCGAGTCCGGTTGCGGGAAGTCCACCACCGGGCGCATGATCGTCCGGCTGAGCGACCCGACCTCCGGAACCGTCACCTTCGACGGCACCGAGATCGGCGGCCTGACCCAGGCCCAGCTGCGCCCGCACCGCAAGCACCTGCAGATGGTGTTCCAGGACCCGTACTCCTCGCTCAACCCCCGCCAGACGGTGGCCCGGATCATCTCCGAGCCGTTGCTGGTCCAGGGCACCGGCGCGGCCGACGCCCGCAAGCGGGCCGCCGAGCTGATGGAACTGGTCGGTCTCATCCCCGAGCACCTGGACCGCTACCCGCACGAGTTCTCCGGCGGCCAGGCCCAGCGCATCGGCATCGCCCGCTCGCTGGCCACCTCGCCCCGGCTGGTGGTCGCCGACGAGCCGGTCTCCGCGCTGGACGTCTCCATCCAGGCCCAGGTGGTCAACCTGATGGAGCGGCTCCAGGACGAGCTCGGGCTGGCGTACATCTTCATCGCGCACGACCTCTCGGTGGTCAAGCGGGTCTGCGACCGGGTCGCGGTGATGTACCTCGGCCGGATCGTCGAGATCGGCGACAAGCACCAGGTGTACGGCAACCCCGCGCACCCGTACACCAGGGCGCTGCTCTCGGCGGTGCCGCTGCCGGACCCGGCGGCGGAACGCGAGCGCGAGCGGATCGTGCTGCTCGGCGACCCGCCGAGCCCCGCCGACCCGCCGTCCGGGTGCAGCTTCCACCCGCGCTGCCCGAAGGCCCAGGAGATCTGCCGCACGGAGCGTCCGCTGCTGCAGATCGCCGGTCCGGGCGGCCGTGAGGCGGCCTGCCACTTCCCGGAGAACTGACCCGGGACACGGTCTCGCGGCCGCGAGCGCCCGCCGATGGGCGCGCTCCCGGCCGCGGCTCGACCGCCGTACCGTCCGGCCACCCCCACAACGGGCGGTACGGCACCACCCGCGCGCGGAGCGACGTCTCCGCGCGCCCCACAGAACGCCCGGTCGGGCGCGGCGGGGAGCCTGATGAGGGCCGCGTCCGACCGGGTCCACCCGGCCACCCCCAGTGGCCGGGTGCGCCGGGCCTGCCGGACCGACCTGGGTCGTCGGTCCCGGCAGGCCCTTCGGCGTTCCGGCCCTTCGGCGTTCCGGCCCTTCGGCGTTCCGGCCCCGGGGTCCACGGCCTCAGCCGGGGGCGGGGCCGGACTCCTCGGAGGGCAGCCGGCGCGGGCCGGGCCCGTCGGCGGCGAGCGCGTCCCGCGGGTTGAGCACCCGGCAGCGGCGCAGCGAGAGGCAGCCGCAGCCGATGCAGCCGGTCAGTTCGCTCTCCAGCCGCTCGATCTCCCGGCGCCGGGCCGCGAGCAGCGCCGCCCAGCGGCGCGAGATCCGCTCCCAGTCCCGCTTGTCCGGCATCCGGTCGGCGGGCAGCCCGGCGAACACCTCGGCCACCTCGGCCAGCGGGATGCCGAGCCGCTTGGCGACCAGGATCAGCGAGAGCCGGCGCAGCACGTGCCGGTGGTAGCGGCGCTGGTTGCCGGAGGTCCGTTCGGAGGCGATCAGCCCCTGGTCCTCGTAGAACCGCACGGCGGAGGCGGCCACACCGGCCCGCCGGGAGACCTCGCCGACGGTCAGCAGATCGGCCGGGCGGGGCCGGGGCTCCGGGCTCCCAGGGAGGTCCGCGGTGCCGTCCATGAGCCTCCTTGACTTCAAGTTCTCTTGAGCTACTAGCGTACCGAAGCGTGACCGAATCCTCGCCCGCCCAGACCGCCTCCACCCCCTCCGACCAGGGACGTCACCCCGCGGACACGGGGCCGCCGGCCTCCTCCGGCGGGTGGGGCGAACTGTTCTCCCGGCAGTTCGCCGCCCAGGCCTCGATCCTCGCCGGCGGTGTCGCCCTCTACGCGATGAACCTCTACTTCACCGCCGCCCTGCTGCCCTCGATCGTCGAGGACATCGGCGGCGCCCGCTACTACGCGTGGGTGGCGACCGGCTTCCTGATCTCCGCGGTGATCTCCGCGATGCTGGTCAGCCGGCTGCTGGCCCGGCTCGGGCCCTCGCGCGCCTACCTGGCCGGGTTCCTGGTGTTCGCCGGCGGCGCCGGGCTGACCGCGGCCAGTCCCTCGATCGAGGTCCTGATCGTCGGCCGGGTGGTCCAGGGCCTGGGCGGCGGGCTGATGGCCGGCCTCGGCTACGCGGTGATCCGCACCGCGCTGCCGGAGCGGCTGTGGACCAGGGCGGCCGGGCTGGTGTCGGCGATGTGGGGCGTCGGCACGCTGGTCGGCCCCTCGCTGGGCGGCCTCTTCGCCGAACTGGGCCTGTGGCGCGGGGCCTATCTGCTGCTGCTGGCGGCGGCCGTGGTGCTGGCGGTGCTGGCCCGGCGCTCGCTGCCCGGGCCGTCCGGGACGGGGCGGGCGACCGAGCCGCTGCCGCTGGCCTCGCTGCTGCTGCTGACCTTGGCGGCGGCCACCTTCAGCATCAGTTCGACGGTGCCGCGCGGCTGGGCGACGGTGCTCTGCATCGTGCTGGGCCTGGCGCTGCTGGCCGGCTTCGTGCTGGCCGAGCGCGGCGGCGCGGCGACCGTCCTGCCGAAGCACACCTACCGGCGCGGCAACCACCTGAAGTGGATCTACCTGACCGTCGCGGTGTACTGCACGGGCGTGATGACCGAGACCTTCATCCCGCTGTTCGGCCAGGAGCTGGGCGGGCTGAGCCCGCTGGCGGCCGGGTTCCTGGGGGCGACGGTGTCGGTGGGCTGGACGTCCGCGCAGCTGTTCAGCGTCAACATGGGCTCGGAGCGGGCCCGCGAGCTGGCGATCCGCTGCGGCCCGGCGGTGCTGACGGCGGGCCTGCTGGCGTACGGCCTGCTGCAGACGGGCTCGGCCTCCGGCGGGCGGGTGCTGCTGTGGGCGCTGGTGCTGGTCGCGGGCGGGACGGGCATCGGCATCGCCTTCCCGCACCTGAGCGTCACGGCGATGCGCAGCACGGACGACGAGGCGGAGGGCGCCAAGGCGGCGGCCGGGCTCAACACCACCCAGCTGATCGCCTTCTCGGTGAGCTCGGCGCTGGCCGGGACGCTGGTGAGCATCGGCGGGGACTCCACGCTGGACGGCGCCCGGTACATGGTGTTCGGGCTCGGCGCGCTGACGGTGTTCGGCACCGTCACGGCCGCCATGAGCCTGCGGCGGGGGCGTGCGGAGGCGCGCTGAGCGGGAAGCGCGGCCGCCCCGGCCCTCCGTGGGGGAGGACCGGGGCGGCCGTTTCTTCCGTGGTACCTGTCTTCCACGGGAGACCCGGTGCTCAGGACACCGGGGGTACTGGGTGCGTCAGGACGCGCGGGTCAGGAGGCCGGGCCCACCCGGACGGTGGTGATCCGCCCGCCCTGGGCCTCGCGGACGACCTCGATCTTGGTGTTGGTGTCCGGGACGTTCACCGCGAGCTGCGGGGTGGCCGGGTCCCGGTAGACGCCGCTGTGGTCGTTGAAGACCGGGACGGCGGGCTTGGACTCGATCCGCACCGGGACGCCCGCCTTGTGCAGGGTGAACGCGGTGGTCGGCTTCAGCGAGAAGGTCGCGTCGTAGGTCTGCGCCCGGCCGTTGACCAGGGTGCCGTCGGCGAAGCGGACCGGCGTCGGACGGGCGTCGATCGGCAGGATCTGGCCGCCGCCCAGGTGGTCCTTGGTGTTGTTGTCGCCGTAGGCGGTGTCCCAGAGCCAGATGAGCACGCCCTCCTGGTAGGGGTAGTTGTCGACGATGTCCTTCTTGCCGTCGACGCCGGAGTAGCCGAAGCTGTACGGCCCGGTCTTCAGGAACTCGCCGTAGCCGGTGTAGCGGCGGTTCTCCACCAGGTAGGCGCGCGGGTGCTGCTGGACGAAGGTGCGGCCGGTGACGATGGTGAAGCCGGTGCTGACCCAGGCGGCCGTGCCGTTCTCGGCGCCGTCGGCGAACAGCTCGGTGCCGCCGGCGGTGATCTTCACCGCGTCGACCAGGACGCCCTTGCCGTGGGTGTTGCCGTCCGAGGTGACGTGGAAGCGCAGCCGGACATTCTTCCCGGCGTAGCCGTCCAGCGGGATGTGCAGCTGCCGGTAGGCGCCGGACGTGCCGCTCAGGCCGGGGACGTTGGCGCTGGTGCTGCCGATCGGGGCGCCGTCCACGGTGCCGGGCAGGGCCGTCCAGCGCTGGCCGCCGTCGGTGGAGGCCTCGACGGTCAGGAAGTCGTAGTCCTGCTCGATGTCGTACCAGACGGCGGCGTCGAGCGCGGCCGGGCCGGTGACCGCGGTGAGGTCGACGTCGCGGGCCAGCGCGTTGTCCAGGTTGTCACCGGTCTGGCTCCACCACTGCTTGCCGCCCTCGCGCGGGTCGGCGAGGTCGGTGCTGGTGGTGCTGTCCGGCAGGTGGACCAGGACGGCCTGCGCCTGGTCGGTGTTGTAGCCGCTGACACCGAGGGCGTGGCTGGAGCGGGTGGCGGCCTGCGCCTCGTCGTAGTTGAGCCAGCCGAACTGGAGCTTGCTCCAGGCGTCGAGGTCACCGGGGTAGGCGCCGGTGGTGTTGCGGCCCTTGCCGAGGTAGGAGCCGGAGGACATCAGCGACCAGAAGTTGACGCTGTTGTCGCCGCCGGTGGTGCTGTAGAGGTCGGGCAGACCGAGGTTGTGGCCGAACTCGTGGGCGAACAGGCCGACACCGCTGTTCTCGCCCGCCTGGACGTAGTCGTAGACGTACAGGCCGGTGTCGCCGACCGGTGCGCCGCCGATCTTGTTGCCCTCCGGGCCGGTCTGGCCGGTCGGGTCCGGGAAGGTCCAGCTGCGGTGCGCCCACAGCGCGTCGGCGCCCTGGGCGCCGCCGCCCCAGGTCTCGTCGACGCCCGCGTGCACCACGATGACGTTGTCGAGGTAGCCGTCGGGCTGGGCGAACTCGCCGTTCTTGTCGTGGTCGTAGCGGTCGTAGACGTCGTACTGGGCCAGCTCGGCCTTGACGTCGGCGGCCGTGCGGCCCTTGGCGATCTCGCCGTCGTACCAGGCCTTGACGGCGTCCCGGATGAACTCCTGGCCCTGGGTCCAGGCGCCGGAGCCCTGCGGGCCCTTGTTGGAGCCGTAGCGGGCCTCGTTCCACGGCACGGTGACCCAGTCGCTCACGGTGCCCTCGACGTCGTAGCGGCCGGAGGACTGGGTGCGGTAGTAGTTGCGCATCGAGACCGCGCCGGGCGTGTCGTCGAAGAACATCTTCTGGTAGTACTGCCGGTTGAAGTCCTGGTTCCAGAGCGTGTGGTTGTCGCCCTTGCCCGGCTTGGGGATGCTGTTGTGCTGCGGCCCCGGGGTGCCCGCGTAGCGCGGCTGCCCGTTGTAGAGGGTGGAGTTGTCCACCTGGTCGCCGAACTGGGCGAGGATGACGAAGACCTTGTCCTTGCGCTGCTGCGCGAGCTGGACGTAGTCGTTGCCGACCCGCACCTTGGCGGGCGCCCGGCGGTCGGTGGTCTTCGCCACGGCGCCCTTGTTGACCTGCTCCAGCGCCTTGGTGCGCAGCGACTGGCGCTCGCGCTCCTGCGGGGCGAGCGGGGCGGGCGGGGCTTCGAGGCCGCCGGCCTCGGCGCCCGTGCCGCTCTCGGCGGTGAGGGCGGGCGTGGGGGAGGGGGTGGCGGCCTGGGCGGTGGACCCGAGGAGGGTGGCCGCTATCGCGCTCGTGGTGAGCGCGGCCGCGAACGCCGCGGACAGTCTGCGCAACTGACCGGTCCTTTCCGGACGGGGGTGGTCGGGTGAGCGCAGGTAATATTTCACATGTCATGGGTCACACGGAAGGGCTTCGGGCGAGGCCCGTGGTGCGCGGACGCGAGAGCGCCGCACGGCCCGGACGGGGGCGGTGCGGCGCTCGGGGCCGTGGAGGGCGGGCCGGTCGTGCACCCCGGCGCGACGCCGACCGGCGCGAGCACGCCGAACACCGGCCCCGGGGTGGGCCGCCCGGCGGCGTGCAGGGCCGGCGCGCACGACGACGGACCGGGCGCCGGGCCGGACCGCGGACCGGCGCCCGTTCGCGGATCAGCCCAGGGAGGCCCGCAGGAAGGCGAGTTCGGCCTGCGCCAGCTGCTCGTTCACGCCGCCCGGGGTCATGTGGGTGACGCCGGGCAGGGCCAGCAGGCTGTGCGGGCGGCCGGCCCGGGTGAGCGCCTGGGAGAGCAGCAGGGTGTGCGAGGGGTGCACGTTGTCGTCGGCCAGGCCGTGGATCAGCAGCAGCGGCCGGGTCAGTGAGGGCGCGTCGTCCACCAGGCAGTCGGCCGCGTAGCCCTCCGGGTTCTCCTGGGGCAGACCGAGGTAGCGCTCGGTGTACGCGGTGTCGTAGAGCCGGAAGTCGGTGGGCGGGGCGCCCGCGCAGGCCGCGTGGAAGACGTCCGGGCGGCGCAGCACGGCCATCGCCGCGAAGTAGCCGCCGTAGGACCAGCCGCGCACGCCGACCCGGCCGAGGTCGAGGTCGGGGTGCTCGGCGCCGAGCGCGAGCAGCGCGTCGACCTGGTCCTCCAGCGCGACCTCGGAGAACCGGCGGAAGATCGTCCGGGAGAAGTCGGGGGAGACGAACGGGGTGCCGCCGTTGTCGACGGTGACCACCGCGAAGCCCTGGTCGGCCCACCACTGCTTGAGCTGCCAGCGGCGCGGCTCGTTGGCCACCGCCTGGTAGCCGGGGCCGCCGTAGACGTCGAGCAGGACCGGCAGCTGCCGGCCGGCGACGTGTCCGCGCGGGTAGACCACGGCGCTGGGCAGCGAGCGCGCGGTGACCCGGGCCAGCCGCGGCCGCACCCGGTACGGCAGCGCGGCGGCGCGGTCCGTCAGGGCGGTCACGCCCTGCGGGGTGAGGGCCTCGCGGCGCACGCCGTCCTGGTCGGCCGAGGTGAGCAGCAGGGTCTCGCCGGCGGCCAGCGCGCTGTGCACGCCGGGGCCCTCGGAGAGCCGCTCGGGGGCGCCGCCGTCCGGGTCGACGAGGTGGACGTGCTGGTCGAACGGGTCGCCCTCGCCGGTCTCGCAGAGCAGCTTGCCGCGCAGCCGGCCGACCACCCGGCGGATCTGCAGGCCGTCGGTGTCCAGCGGCTTGCCGTCCAGGGCCAGGCCGCGGGCGCCGGGGGTGTCGTGGACGGTGAGCAGCCGGCCGCCGTCCAGCCGGGCGGGGGTGCCGGGCAGGTCGTCGACCCAGAACTCGTCGGTGGTGCGGGAGAGTTCGGTGGTGGATCCGGTGGCCGGGTCGGCGCTCAGCAGCAGCACGTTCTGCTGCAGCCGGTCGGCGACGGTGAGCAGCAGCTCGTCGTCGCCGGCCCACTCGGCGGCGCACAGGTAGGGGAAGGCGACGGTGTCCCAGTCGAGTTCGACCCGGGTGCCGTCCAGGCCGAGCACCCAGAGCCGGACGTCGGCGTTGGGGCCGCCGGCCTGCGGGTAGGCGAACTGCTCGGGGGCCTGCTCGGGGTGGGCCGGGTCGGCGAAGTGGCGCGGCGGGACGGCGGACTCGTCCACCCGGGCGGCGAGCACGGCGGTGCCGTCCGGGCGCCACCAGTGGCCGCGGTGGCGGCCCAGCTCCTCGGCGGCGGCGAACTCGGCGACGCCCCAGCGGGCGCCGTCCTCCGGGCTCAGCCGCTGGCGGCCGGGCACGTCGGCCGAGGCGACGTAGAGCGCGTCGTCGGCGACGTAGGCGACGAGCTCGCCGGTCGCGTTCGGGCGGGGGTCGAAGGCCGGGCCGGCGGTGGGCAGCTCGGTGCTGCGGCCGGTGGCGGTCTCGGTGCGGAAGAGCCGGCCGTCCAGGGCGAACACGGCGACGGCGAGGTCGGGGGTGGCGGCGTAGGTGCCGATGCCGGCCGCGGTGAGCCGGCTGCGCTCGCGCAGCCGTCGCTCGACGGGGGGAAGGTCGGCGGTGGCGCCGGTGCGGCCGGGGGCGAGGGCGGTGGGGTCGGCGACCTCGCGCTCCTCGCCGGTGGTGAGGTCGAGGAGGTGGAGGCGGTCGAACGCGTCCTCGGGGCCGGTGGAGCGGAGCAGCAGCAGGCGGGTACCGTCCTGGTTGAGCGAGATCGCTCGCGGGGCACCGAAGCTGAAGCGGCCGGTCCGGGCGCTGAGGGAGAGGTAGGAGTCGGTGATGGTCACCGCCCGATGGTCGCCGCGGGACCGGCTCGCCGACCAGTGGGACGACATGTGAAATGTCACACATCACGTGATCCAGGTAACAGGAGGAACGCAGTGACCGAGACCCCGCAGGCCGTCGTACCCCCCGAGCCGCTGCCCGGAACCGAGGCGCTGTTCTCGCTGGACCCGGCGGTGATCCACCTCAACCACGGCTCCTTCGGCGCCCTCCCCGTCCCGGTCCAGGACCTCCAGCGCCGGCTGCACCGGGAGCAGGAGGCCGACCCGGACGGCTTCTTCGCCGACCTGCCCGAGCGGGTCGCGGGCGCCCGCGCCCGGATCGCCGCCGCCCTCGGTACCGAGCCCGAGCTGCTCGCCCTGGTGCCCAACGTCACCGACGCGATCGCCGTCACCCTGGCCAACGTGCCGCTCGCCGCCGGGGACCACGTCCTGGTCACCGACCACGGCTACGGCACCGTCACCGAGGCCGTCCGCCGGCGCGCCGAGGACGCCGGGGCCGAGCTGCGCACCGTGCGGCTGCCGCTGGATCTGCCCGACGGGGACGCGGTGCGCGAGGCGGTGCTGGCCGCGGTGACCGACCGCACCGTGCTCGCCGTCCTGGACGGCATCACCTCGCCGACCGCGCGCCGGATCGCCACCCCCGAGCTGCTGCGCGCCCTGCGCGGGCGCGGCGTGACCACCGTGGTGGACGCCGCGCACGAGCCCGGCATGCTGGCGGGCCCGGTCCCGGCGGAGGCCGACTTCTGGTTCGGCAACCTGCACAAGTGGGCCTTCGCCCCGCGGGCCACCGGCGTCCTGGTGGTCCGCCCGGAGTGGGCCGGCAAGATCCGCCCGCTGATCCTCTCCTGGGAGGACCACCAGGGCTACCCGGCCTCCGTCGAGTGGCGCGGGACCCTGGACTACACGCCCTACCTGGCCGCCCCGGCGGGTCTGGACGTGCTGGAGGCGTTCGGCCCGGGAGCGGTGCGCGCGCACAACGAGCAGCTGGTGGGGTACGGCGCCGCGCTGGTCGCCGCGCGCACCGGGCTGGCGCCGCTGCCGTCCTCGGCGGGGCTGTCGATGCGCGCGCTGCGGCTGCCGCCCGGGGTCGCCGAGACGCTGCCGCAGGCGCGGGACCTGATGGCCGCGATGTGGCGCCGGCACGCCGTGCGGACGGTGGCGCGCCCCTGGCCGGGCGGCGGGGTGCTGCGGCTGTGCGGGCAGCTGTACAACCGGGCGCCCGAGTACGAGGTGCTGGCCGACGGGCTGGCCGGGCTGCTCGGCTAGCCCGGCCCCGGGCGCCGGCCCCGGGCGCCCGCTGCCGCGCCTCCCCGGCTCAGTCGGCGGCGGCGCGCAGCTCGGCGAGCAGCACGTGCTGGTCGGCGATGAGCCCGGTGAGGATCCGCCGCGCCGCCCGCAGCAGGTCGGCGACGTCCCCGCCGGCCAGGGCGTACACCACCGTGCTGCCCTCCCGGGTGGCGGTGACGATGCCGGACCGGCGCAGCACCGCGAGCTGCTGCGAGAGGCGGGAGGGCTCGACCTCCAGCGCCGCCAGCAGCTCGCGCACCGGCGTCGGTCCGGCCTGCAGCAGCTCCAGGACCCGGATCCGGACGGGATGGCCGAGCATCCGGAAGAACTCGGCCTTGGCCTGGTAGAGCACGACCGCCACGGCGCTCCCTCCCTGTTCGCCTCACCGGCGCGTCCCCGGGCCGTCAGATCTCCAGCGCGGTCTCGATCCGCTTCAGCTGGTGGCGGGCCATCGCGAGATTGGCGCGGCCGCGGTTGAGCGCGAGGAAGAGGAACAGCCCGCGGCCGCCCTGCGTCGTGAGCGGGCGGAGCAGGTGGTACTGGCTGGTCAGGGAGACCAGGATGTCCTCGATCTCGTTGTCGAGCAGGTTGAGGTGCTCCATCGCCCGCATCTTGGCCCGCACCACGTCGGTATTGCCCGCGGCGGCGACGTTGAGGTCCAGTTCGCCGCCGTCGCCGAGCGTGCCGAGCGCCATGCCGCTGCCGTAGTCGACCAGGGCGACGCCGATCGCGCCCTCGATCGCCATGGCCTCCTTGAGCGAGGTCTCCAGGTTCGCCATCGTCCGCACCTCCCGTGGGCCCGGTGGGTGTCACCGGGATGTGCCACCGAATGTAGGCAGGCCGCACGGCGTGTCACCGTGGATGACCGGAGTCGTTCGAAGCTGGCCGTCCGATGACCGCTTGCAGACATTTGCAACTATGGATGTGAGAGAGAAGCGATCTCTTCCCCGGGAAAAAACGGTGCTATCGATGTCAGCCCCGCCGGGTAACCTCTCGCTGAGATGCGAGATCACACCACCGACCCCCGCGACCCCCGGACGGCGATGAACACCCCTGAGCGCGAGTCCTCCGACGGCCGGGACCCCTCCGACGAGCGGGAACTCAGCCCCGCCGAGGCCTTCGCCGCCTCCCGCCGCCGGGCCAAGGAGCAGGCCACCGCCCTGTACGGCTTCCAGGAGCTCTACGACTTCCCGCTGGACGACTTCCAGCTGGAGGCCTGTCGCGCCCTGGAGGCCGGCGAAGGCGTCCTGGTCGCCGCGCCCACCGGCTCCGGCAAGACCATCGTCGGCGAGTTCGCCGTCCACCTCGCCCTCCAGGGCGGGCGCAAGTGCTTCTACACCACGCCGATCAAGGCGCTGTCCAACCAGAAGTACGGGGACCTCGTCCGGCGCTACGGCGCCGCCAAGGTCGGCCTGCTCACCGGCGACAACACCGTCAACGGCGACGCCCCGGTCGTGGTGATGACCACCGAGGTGCTCCGCAACATGCTGTACGCGGGCTCCAGCACCCTCGACGGCCTCGGCTACGTGGTCATGGACGAGGTGCACTACCTCGCCGACCGCTTCCGCGGCGCCGTCTGGGAGGAGGTCATCATCCACCTCCCCGAGTCCGTCACCCTGGTCTCGCTCTCCGCGACCGTCTCCAACGCCGAGGAGTTCGGCGACTGGCTGGACACCGTCCGCGGCGGCACCCGGGTCATCGTCTCCGAGCACCGGCCGGTCCCGCTCTGGCAGCACGTGATGGCCGGCAACCGGATGTACGACCTGTTCGCCAGCCCCGACCGGGACGGCCGCCCCAAGGGCAACGTGCGCAACCCCGGCAAGGCCGTCAACCCCGAACTGGTCCGCCTCGCCCGCAGCGAGCTCGACCGCAACCCGCGGGACAAGTTCGGCCGCGGCCGCGGCCGTTCCATGCCGAACGGCCGCCCCGGCCGGGTCTGGACCCCGGGCCGGGTCGACGTCATCGACCGGCTCGACGCCGAGGGCCTGCTGCCCGCGATCACCTTCATCTTCAGCCGGGCCGGCTGCGAGGCCGCCGTCCAGCAGTGCCTCTCCTCCGGCCTGCGCCTCAACAAGGACGTCGACCGCGCCCGGGTGCGCGCCCTCGTCGAGGAGCGCTGCGCCGACATCCCCGACGAGGACCTGCACGTCCTCGGCTACTTCGAGTGGCTGGACGGGCTGGAGCGCGGCATCGCCGCCCACCACGCCGGGATGCTGCCCCGGTTCAAGGAGGTGGTCGAGGAGCTGTTCGTCAAGGGACTGGTCAAGGCCGTCTTCGCGACCGAGACCCTGGCCCTGGGCATCAACATGCCCGCGCGCTCCGTCGTCATGGAGAAGCTCGTCAAGTGGAACGGCGAGACCCACGCCGACATCACGCCCGGCGAGTACACCCAGCTCACCGGCCGGGCCGGGCGGCGCGGCATCGACGTCGAGGGCCACGCCGTGGTGCTGTGGCAGCGCGGCCTCGACCCGGAGGCGCTGGCCGGCCTGGCCGGCACCCGCACCTACCCGCTGAAGTCCTCGTTCCGGCCGTCCTACAACATGGCCGTCAACCTGGTCGCCCAGTTCGGCCGGCACCGCTCGCGCGAACTGCTGGAGACCTCCTTCGCGCAGTTCCAGGCCGACCGCTCGGTGGTCGGCATCGCCCGCCAGGTCCAGCGCAACGAGGAGGGCCTGGAGGGCTACCGCGAGTCCATGACCTGCCACCTCGGCGACTTCGAGGAGTACATGTCGCTGCGCCGGCAGCTCAAGGACCGCGAGAACGAGCTCGCCCGCGAGGGCAGCAGCCAGCGCCGCGCCGCCGCCGTCGAGTCCATCGAGCAGCTCAAGCCCGGCGACGTCATCCACGTGCCCACCGGCAAGTTCGCCGGCCTCGCCCTGGTCCTCGACCCCGGCCTGCCGCCGGTCAGCCGCTCGCCGCGCGGCGGCCCGCGCCACCCCGACTACCAGGACGGGCCGCGCCCGGTGGTGCTGACCGCCGAGCGGCAGGTCAAGCGGCTCGCGATGATCGACTTCCCGCACCCGGTCGCCGCGCTGGACCGGCTGCGCATCCCCAAGTCCTTCAACCCGCGCAGCCCGCAGTCCCGCCGCGACCTCGCTTCGGCCCTGCGCACCAAGGCCGGCCACCTGGAGCCCGAGCGGTTCCGGCGCGGCCGCGCGGCCGCCGCCGACGACCCCGAGATCAACCGGCTGCGCACCACCCTGCGCCAGCACCCCTGCCACGGCTGCGACCAGCGCGAGGACCACGCCCGCTGGTCCGAGCGCTACCACCGGCTGCACCGCGACACCGAGCTGCTGGAACGCAGGATGCGCTCCCGCACGCACACCATCGCCCGCACCTTCGACCGGGTCTGCGGCCTGCTCACCGACCTCGGCTACCTCAGCGGCGACACCGTCACCGACGACGGCAAGCGGCTCGGCCGGCTCTACGGCGAGCTCGACCTGCTCGCCTCCGAGTGCATCCGCGAGGGTGTGTGGAGCGGCCTCGCCGCCGCCGAACTCGCCGCCTGCGCCTCCGCGTTGGTGTACGAGGCCCGCCAGTCCGACGACGCCACCGCCCCCCGCGTCCCCGAGGGCGAGGCGAAGACCGCCCTCGGCCAGATGGTCCGCATCTGGGGCCACCTCGACGCCCTGGAGGAGCAGCACCGCATCAACACCGCCGAGGGCGTCGGCCAGCGCGAACCCGACCTCGGCTTCGCCTGGGCCGCCTACCGCTGGGCCCTGGGCCACTCGCTGGACTCCGTCCTGCGCGACGCCGACATGCCGGCCGGCGACTTCGTCCGCTGGACGAAGCAGCTGATCGACGTCCTCGGCCAGATCCAGGACGCCGCCGGCGAGGACGCGGAGCTCCGCAAGACCGCCCGCAAGGCCATCGACGGCCTCCGCCGCGGCATCATCGCCTACTCCTCCGTCAGCTGACCCATCCACCCCCCTTGCCCGGGCTCCCCTTCGGAGCCCGGGCATCCTGCTGTCACCCCACCCGCGTGGTCGCCCTACCGCGGGGGCCGGGTGGCCGCCTCGAGGCGGTGGACCAGGGCGCGCAGGGCGCGGAGTTCGCGGTCGAGGGCCTGGGCACCGGTGGGGGTGAGGGTGATCCAGGTGCGCGGGCGGCGGCCGGCGTAGCCCTTGTTGACGGCGATCAGGCCGGAGTCCTCCAGGACCTTGAGGTGGCGGGAGAGGTTGCCGTCGGTGAGGCCCAGTTCCTGCTTGAGGAAGGCGAACTCGACGCTCTCGGCCTCGCGGGCGACCGCCAGGATCCCGAGCCGGACCCGCTGGTGGACGGTGTCGTCCAGGGCCAGGGTCGGGTGCCGCTCCTCGGTGTCGTCCGCAACGCTCATGAGGTGACCGTACGGGATCCGGTGCACGTGCGGCGTTCAGCGGTCCACTGGGTCAGGCCGGGGGCGAGCAGGACCGCGGCGAGCAGCAGGGCCTTCGGCCGGGCGCCGTCGGCCCAGGCGGTGTCGAAGCGGTCGAGCCAGGGCAGCCAGCCGTCGCCCCAGAGCCCCGAGAGGTAGGCGGTGAGCAGCGCGGTGTGGACGAGCCCGGTGACGGCGACCAGCCGGTCGTGCTCGGTGAGGCCGAGGAGGAGCAGGCCGACGCCGACCACGTACCAGGGGGAGGCGTAGTTGTTGCCGAGGAGGTGGAGGCTGAACGGGATCCGCCGCATGGACACCAGGACCACCGGGACGGCGGCGATCAGGACGGCGGCCGCGGCCGCGGTGCCGAGCCAGGCACCGCGGTGCGGGACGATGCCGCGGCTCTCCCCGCGCCGCCGGTACCAGCGGGCGAGCACGAACCAGGCCAGCGGGAGGAGGGCGTACCAGATGCCCCAGCCGACGAAGCGCAGGATCGCCCCGTCGAACTCGCCCTCCAGGCACGGGCCGTCGATCGAGTGCGGTACGCAGAGGCCGATGTACTCGGAGTAGGCGAAGTAGGGGTAGGAGGTGATGCTGCGCCCGTTGGCGGCGAAGTTGTAGGCCTGACCGGCGATCGGCACGGCGGCGAGGGCGAGCAGCCCGAGGCCGATCAGCGGGATGCCCGAGCCGCGCAGGCGGATCCGGGCCCGGGCGCGCAGGCTCTCCGTCGCGGCGAGCAGTTCCGCCGGGTCGTCCCGGTGCAGTGTGTCCATGTCCACCCCTGGTGACGTCGTGTCAGTGCACCAACTTTGTATCGCAAAGTAGATTGCGGTCAAGAGTTCACGGCAGGGCAAAGCAAAGGGCCCGCCGCACGATGCGGCGGGCCCCAGGGGGAGGGGACGGTGAATCAGCCGGTCAGGGCCTCCAGGACGCGGTCCAGCGAGGTGCCGAGGTTCCAGCGGGCGGAGAGGGACTCCAGGGTCATCGGGTCGAGCGGCTCGCCCGGCAGGGCGGGGTCGAAGTCGGGCAGCGGGGCGTCGGTGGCGACCCGGACCACGGTGGGCGCCACGTCCAGGTAGGCCGAGGCCTCCAGGAGGTTGCGGCGCCGCGCCGGGGTCAGCTTGGAGCCGATGTCCTGGGCGGCGGTGCGGATGCCGGCGAGGTCGCCGTACTCGTGGATCAGCTGGGCCGCCGTCTTCTCGCCGATGCCCTTGACGCCGGGCAGGCCGTCGCTCGGGTCGCCGCGCAGGGCGGCCATGTCGGCGTACTGGGCGCCGCGCACGCCGTACTTCTCCAGCAGCAGCGCGTCATCGGTGACCTGCAGGTTGCCCATGCCCTTGACCGGGTAGAGCACGGTGATCGCGCGGGCGTCGTCGACCAGCTGGAACAGGTCGCGGTCGCCGGTGACGATCTGCACCGGCCCGGTGGCGCGCGCGGTCAGCGTGCCGATGACGTCGTCCGCCTCGTAGCCGGGGGAGCCGATCCGGGCGATGCCGAGCGCGTCCAGCACCTGCTCGATCACCGGGACCTGCGGGGCGAGCGTGTCCGGCACCTCCTCCTCGCCGTCCGTGGCGGCCTCGGCGACCCGGTGGGTCTTGTAGGAGGGGATGAGGTCCACCCGCCACTGGGGGCGCCAGTCGGCGTCCATGCAGGCGACCAGCCGGTCGGGCCGGTGGTCGTGGACCAGCCGGGCGATGAAGTCCAGCAGGCCCCGGACGGCGTTGACCGGCTCACCCTGCGGCGAGCGCAGGGTGTCCGGTACGCCGAAGTAGGCCCGGAAGTAGAGGCTGGCGGAGTCGAGCAGCATCAGTCGGGGTGCGGTCACGCCTCCGATCATGCCGTACCGGGCGGACAGCACGGCTCTCCTGGCTCGTGCGGCCCGACTAGTGCTCGTGCGGCCCGGCGCGGTGGACCGGGCCGTGGGCGTCGGCGCAGTGCTCGGGGGTGAGGTCGCCGGGCGTGCTGATCTGCAGCAGCGCGCCGGCCTCGTCCTCGCCGACGTGGTCGACCTGGAGGGTGCTGTGGGTGATCCCGTACTCGTCGGCGAGCCGGCGCTGGAGTCCGCGCCGCACCGCGTGACAGTCGCCGCCCGGGGTGACCAGGATGTGCGCGGAGAGCGCCGGCTGGCCGGAGGTGATCTCCCAGATGTGCAGGTCGTGGATCTCCTCGACGAGCGGCTGGGCGACCAGCCGGTCGGCCACCGCGTCCGGGTCGACGCCGGCGGGCGCGGCCTCCAGGAAGATCCGCCCGGAGTCGCGGACCAGGCCGATGCCCGCCTTCAGCATCAGCGCGACCACGATGAGCGAGGCGATCGAGTCGGCCCGGGCGAAACCGGTGGTCACCATGATCACGCCGGCCACGGCGGTGGCGATGAACGCGTACAGGTCGGTCAGGACGTGCTGGAAGGCGCCCTCGACGTTCAGCGAGCTGCGGTTGGCCTTGGACATGCACCAGGTGGCGGCCAGGTTCACCACGATCCCGACCAGCGCGGTGACCAGCACCAGCGAGCCGGTCACCTGCGGCGGCTCGAACAGCCGCTTGACCGCCTCGTAGCCGAGCCAGGCGGACAGCACCAGCAGGGTCACGCCGTTGACCTGGGCGGAGAGGATCTCGGCGCGCTTGAGGCCGTAGGTGTAGCCGCCGCGGGCCGGACGGGCGGCCAGCCGCATGGCGACGAGCGCGAGGACGATCGAGATGGCGTCGGTGAGCATGTGCGCGGCGTCCGAGATCAGCGCCAGCGACTGGGCGGCGAAGCCGACCACCACCTCGCCGGCCATGAACGCCACGATCAGCGCGAGCGCGCTCACCAGCCAGCGGCGGTCGGCATCGGCGGAGACGCCGTGCGAGTGGCCGCCGTGAGCGCCGTGGCCACCGTGACCGCCGGGGCCGCCGTGGTCATGCGCCTGGTCATGCCCATGATCATGACGGGAGTGTTCGTGGCCGGCCATCGAAGTCCTCTCCTGGAACTCATGAACGCGTGGGGGGTAAGGGGCGGCGTGCGCGACCGCCCCGCACTCGAAGTGAACCGCAGATCGGACGAAGATCCAAAGGCTGCACTGGAGACCGTTGTCATTGCCGGACGGTAACCCCCGTCCGGTATCGTCGCGCCGCCGCTGAACAGGGGAGACGCGCATGGCAACGACCGGACGGGTGAGTCTGGGAACGATCGCCCGCGAATGGGGCCGGATCGGCATCACCGGCTTCGGCGGACCGCCCGCCCACATCCTGCTGCTGCGCCGGCTCTGCGTGGAGCGGCGCAAATGGCTCTCCCCGGAGGAGTTCGAGGACGGCATCGCGGCGACCAACCTGCTACCCGGACCGGCCTCCACCCAGCTCGCGATCCTCACCGCCTGGCGGTTGCGCGGCGCCCCGGGCGCACTGGTCGGCGGGGCCTGCTTCATCGCGCCCGGGCTCGCGCTGATCCTCGCCCTCGCGGCGCTCTTCCTGGCCGGCGACCCGCCGCGGTGGGTGCTCGGCGCCGCCGCCGGCGCGGGCGCGGCCGTCCCGGCGGTCGCCGTGCAGGCGGCCACCTCGCTGGTCCCCGCGAGCTTCACCCGGGCCGGCCGGGGCCGCGGCGCCCACGCCCGCTGGGCCGGGTACGCGCTGGCCGGGGCGCTGGCGGCGGTGCTGACCGGCCCCTGGCTGGTCCTGGTGCTGATCGCCTCCGGCCTGGCCGAGACCGCGGTCCGGGCCCGTGGGCGGGGGCTCGCCCGGACGCGGGGGCGCGGACCGACGGAGAGCGGCGGACCCGGACGCGAACGACCCCGCCGGACGCGGGCCGGCGTGCTGCCGCTCGCCGCCGGGCTGCCCGCGCTCGGCGGGCTCGGCGCGGTGGCCTGGGTGGCGTTCAAGGTGGGCGCGCTCTCCTACGGCGGAGGGTTCGTGATCATCCCGCTGATGCAGAACGACGCCGTCGACCGTTACCACTGGATGACCGACGGACAGTTCCTCAACGCCGTCGCCCTCGGTCAGGTCACCCCCGGTCCGGTGGTGCAGACCGTCGCCGTCGTCGGTTACGCGGCCGCCGGGATCGCCGGCGGGCTGCTCGCGGCGGCGGTCGCCTTCGCGCCGTCCTTCCTCTTCGTGATCCTCGGCGGCCGGTACTTCGACCGGCTGCGCGCCGATGCGCGGGTGCAGGACTTCCTCACCGGAGCCGGACCGGCCGTGATCGGCGCCATCGCCGGCTCGGCGCTGCCGCTCGCCGCCGCGCTCGGCCCCGGCTGGCAGTGGGCGGTGCTGGCCGGAGCGCTGCTCTGGCTGGTCGCCGCCCGGCGCGGGGTGGTGCTCGCCCTGCTGGCCGCCGGCGCGGCCGGGGTGATCGCCACGGCCGCCGGACTGCCCCTGCCCTGATCCGACCCGCCCTGATCCGACCCGCCCCCCGGGCGTCCCGGGGCTACCCCACCTCCACCGTCTCCAGCTGCACCGACCGGGCCGCCGTCGCCGCCCGCACCAGCGCCTGCATCACCCGCAGGTCGTCCCCCTGCTCCGGATGCCACTGCACCCCGAGCGTGAACCCCGGCCCCTCCACCGCCTCCACCGTCCCGTCCGGCGCGTGCGCGCTCACTCGCAGCCCCGCCCCCAGCCGGTCCACCGCCTGGTGGTGGAAGGTCGGCACGGCCAGCTCCGGCTCCGGCAGCAGCCCGCCCAGCAGCGTGCCCGGCACCGGCCGCACCGGGTGCGTGCCGTAGCGGCCGGGCGAGCCGGTGTGCACGTCCACCTCGACGACGTCCAGCAGGTGCTGGATCAGCGTGCCCCCGCACACCACGTTGAGCACCTGCATGCCCCGGCAGATCCCCAGCAGCGGGATCCCGGCCGCCAGCGCCGCCCGCAGCAGCGCGCTCTCCCAGACGTCCCGCTCCACCGCGTCGATGTCGCTCAGCGGGTGCGGCGGCTGCCCGTAGTAGGCCGGGTCGATGTCCGGCCCGCCCGCGATGACCAGC
This sequence comes from Kitasatospora sp. NPDC057595, assembly GCF_042800875.1. Taxonomy (NCBI): domain Bacteria; kingdom Bacillati; phylum Actinomycetota; class Actinomycetes; order Kitasatosporales; family Streptomycetaceae; genus Kitasatospora; species Kitasatospora sp. NPDC057595. Next base: position 97,660 of record NZ_JBHVGL010000022.1, read on the forward strand.
GCGTCGAGCCGGGCGAGGACCTCCGGCGCGCGCTCCGGGGCGTCCGGCGGCAGCAGCACCGCGATCCCGCCCGAGTCCTGCACGTACGCGGTGTACCGCTCGGGCACCAGGGCCACCCGGCGGTCCTGCCAGTCGCTCCAACTCGCGTCCACCAGATAGGTGCTGACGCCGACAAAAGGCCTGCGTTCCATGGCGCGCATTCTCCTCCCGTCCCGTCTGATCCCTCGTCAACCTCACACATCGGCGCGCCACACCCGCCCGCCCTCTTCCGCCCCCTCCGCGACAGGCCGTACGGTTCGCTGTGACCGCTTGGTCTCGCTGCGTGATCGAGGAGGAGGGCGTCCGCCATGTCCGACCGCACCACCGCGCCCGGCACCACCGCGCCCGACGGCCCCGCGGCCGCGCCCGGCACCCCGCCCCGCCGCGCCCCGCTGACCCTGAACGAGCTGCGCACCCTGGTCGACGCCGGAGAGGTCCACACCGTCGCCCTCGGCTTCACCGACATGCAGGGGCGCCTGCAGGGCAAACGCTTCGCCGCCCGCTTCTTCCTGGACGAGGTGGCCGAGCACGGCTCCGACGCCTGCGAGTACCTGCTCGCCGTCGACGTCGAACTCAACACCGTGGACGGCTACGCGCTCTCCTCCTGGGAGACCGGCTACGGCGACTTCGCCATGCGCCCCGACCTGTCCACCCTGCGGCTGACCCCCTGGCAGCCGGGCACCGCCCAGGTCACCGCCGACCTGGCCGGCCGCGGCGGCCACCCGGTCTCCGCCGCGCCCCGCCAGCTGCTGCGGCGCCAGATCGCCCGGCTCGCCGAGCACGGCCTGGCCGCGGACGTCGGCACCGAGCTGGAGTTCCTGGTCTTCCGCGACACCTACGAACAGGCCTGGCAGGGCGGTTACCGCGGCCTCACCCCGGCCAACCTCTACAACGCCGACTACTCGCTGCTCGGCACCGCCCGGGTCGAACCGCTGCTCTCCCGGATCCGCACCGAGATGGCCGGCGCCGGCCTGGTCGTGGAGTCCGCCAAGGGCGAGTGCAACCTCGGCCAGCACGAGATCGCCTTCCGCTACGCCGACGCGCTCACCACCTGCGACCAGCACAGCGTCTACAAGACCGGGGCCAAGGAGATCGCCGCCCAACTCGGCTGCGCGCTCACCTTCATGGCCAAGTACGACCAGCGCGAGGGCAACAGCTGCCACATCCACCTGTCGCTGCGCGACGCCGTCGGTGCCCCGGCGTTCGCCGCCGACGACGGCCGGATGACCGACACCATGCGCCACTTCCTGGCCGGACAGCTGGCCGCGCTGCGCGAGTTCACCCTGCTCTACGCGCCGAACATCAACTCCTACAAGCGCTACCGCCCGGGCTCCTTCGCCCCGACGGCCGTCGCCTGGGGCCGCGACAACCGGACCTGCGCCTACCGGGTGGTGGGGCACGGCTCCGGGCTGCGGATGGAGAACCGGGTGCCCGGCGGCGACGTCAACCCGTACCTGGCGGTGGCCGGCATGCTCGCCGCCGGACTGCACGGGATCCAGCAGAAGCTGGAACTGCCCGCCCCCTGCCTCGGCAACGCCTACGCCGTCGAGGACTACGCCCGGGTGCCCGGCTCGCTGCGCGAGGCGGCCGATCTGTGGGGCGCGAGCGAACTCGCCCGCGCCGCCTTCGGGGACGACGTGGTCGAGCACTACCAACACATGGCCCGGGTCGAACAGACCGCCTACGACGGCGCGATCACCGACTGGGAGCGCTACCGATCCTTCGAGCGGATGTGAGCACCATCGACACCACCACCGTCCCCACCGCGGCCGGGCCCGCCGCCCGCGCCGTCCGCAACCCCGCCACCGGCGAGGTCCTCGGCACCGTCCCGGACACCACCCCCGGGCAACTGGACGCCGCCGTGCGCCGCGCCGTCGAGGCGCAGCGCGGCTGGGCCGCCCTCGCCCCCGGCGAACGGGCCCGGCTGCTGCGCCGCTTCGCCGACCAGGTGGAGGTGCACGTCCCCGAACTGGCCGCCCTGGAGGTCACCGAGGCCGGCCACACCATCGGCAACGCCACCTGGGAGGCGGGCAACGTCCGCGACCTGCTGGAGTACGCGGCCGGGGGAGTGGAGCGGCTGAGCGGGCGCCAGATCCCGGTGGCCGGCGGGCTGGACATCACCTTCCACGAGCCGGTCGGCGTGGTCGGGGTGATCGCCCCCTGGAACTTCCCGATGCCGATCGCCGCCTGGGGCTTCGCGCCCGCGCTGGCCGCCGGGAACGCCGTCCTGCTCAAGCCCGCCGAGGCGACCCCGCTGACCGCGCTGCGGCTGGCCGAACTCGCGCTCGCCGCCGGGCTGCCGGAGGGCCTGTTCCAGGTGGTGCCGGGCGCCGGGCCGGTGGCCGGGCGGGCGCTGGTCGACCACCCGGCGGTGCGCAAGATCGTCTTCACCGGGTCGACCGGGGTCGGCAAGGAGGTCGCCGCCCGCTGCGCGGCCCGGGCCAAGCGGGTCACCCTGGAGCTCGGCGGCAAGAGTCCCAACATCGTCTTCGCCGACGCCGACCTCGCCGGGGCCGCCGATCCGATGTCCTTCCTCGACAACTCCGGCCAGGACTGCTGCGCCCGCAGCCGGATCCTGGTCCAGCGCGAGGCCTACGAGGACTTCCTGGCACTGCTGCTGCCCGCCGTCGAGCGGATCCGCACCGGCGACCCGGCCGATCCGCGGACCGCCCTCGGCCCGCTGATCTCGGCCGAGCAGGTCCGCCGGGTGGCGTCGTACGTGACGCCCGACCTGCCGGTGCTGGCCCGCGGCGCGGTGCCGGACGGGCCCGGCTACTGGTACCCGCCGACGGTGCTGGCGCCCGTCCGGGAGGACCTGCCGGCGGTCACCGAGGAGATCTTCGGCCCGGTCGCGGTCGTCCTGCCCTTCACCGACGAGGCGGACGCGCTGCGGCTCGCCAACGCCACCCGGTACGGGCTGTCCGGCTCGATCTGGACCCGCGACCTCGGCCGGGCGCTGCGGCTGGCCAGGGGCGTCGCGGCCGGCAACCTCTCGGTCAACTCGCACGCCTCGGTGCGGTACTGGACGCCGTTCGGCGGCTTCGGCGAGTCCGGGGTCGGCCGCGAGCTGGGGCCGGAGGCGCTGGCGCACTTCACCGAGACCAAGAACGTCTACATCCGGACCGAGGAGTAGGAGCACCCGGTGACCCAGCAGTCCCACCACCCCCGCGCGTCCGAGCGGTCGGAGCGGCCGGAGCGGTCCCCACGGCCGGAGCGGTCCGCGCAGCCCGCGGCGCCGGTCTGCCGCCGGCTGGTCGGCCGGACGGCCGTGATCACCGGCGCGGGCAGCGGGATCGGCCTGGCCTCGGCCCGCCGGCTCGCCGCCGAGGGCGCGAAGGTGGTCTGCGCCGACGTCGACGAGACCACCGGCAAGGCGGCGGCCGAGGAGGTCGGCGGCCTCTTCGTGCACACCGACGTCACCGACCCGGCGATGGTCGAGGCGCTCTTCGACGAGGCCTACGAGACCTTCGGCAGCGTGGACGTCGCCTTCAACAACGCCGGCATCTCGCCGCCCGAGGACGACTCCATCCTCACCACCGAACTGGACGCGTGGCGCCGGGTGCAGGAGGTCAACCTGACCTCGGTCTACCTCTGCTGCCGGGCGGCGCTGCCGTACATGCGCCGCCACGGGCAGGGCTCGATCATCAACACCGCGAGTTTCGTGGCCCGGATGGGCGCCGCCACCTCGCAGATCTCCTACACCGCCTCCAAGGGCGGTGTGCTGGCGATGTCCCGCGAACTGGGCGTGCAGTTCGCCCGGGAGGGCATCCGGGTCAACGCGCTGTCGCCGGGGCCGGTGGACACCCCGCTGCTGCGCGAGCTGTTCGCCAAGGACCCGGAGCGCGCGGCCCGCCGGCTGGTGCACATCCCGCTGGGCCGCTTCGCCCGCCCGGAGGAGATCGCCGCCGCGGTGGCGTTCCTCGCCAGCGACGACTCCTCCTTCATCACCGCGAGCGAGTTCCTGGTGGACGGCGGGATCGCCGGTGCCTATGTGACCCCGCTGTAGGGCTTCCGGGGGCCGCGGCGCACCTTCTCACCGTAATCTCATCGAAAAGCCCGGAATTCGGGGCCCAGCTGATTTCGCGCTTATCCGGCTGCCTTTAGATTCATTCCCGTGAGTGAGCAGATCCCCGCCGGGTGGTACCCGGACCCGAAGGACATCACCAGCGACCCGAGACCACAGCGCTGGTGGGACGGCAAGGGGTGGACGGCCAACACCCGGCCCGCACCCTCGGACGCACCGCCGCCGGAGGCGCCGGCGGCCGGTGCTCCGGGGCCGGACGAGGCCGCCGGGCCCCAGGTGCTGGAGGGGGAGGTGCTGGAGAGCGGGCCGTCGGTCCGCTACCCGGAGCCGCCGCCCTTCGGCACCGCCTACGGTTCACCGGTGCCGCCCGCGCCCAAGCAGCGGCGCAAGCCGTCCAAGCTGGTGATCGCGGCGGCGGTGGCGGCCGTGCTGGGCCTGGGCGTCGGCTCGGGCGTCACCTACCTGGCGATGGACGACCACGGCGACCGGCACCGCTCCGCGCGCCCGTCCGGCCAGGAGGGCGACGGACGGTGGCGCGGCCTGCCGGACTTCGGCGGCGGCCCCGACGGCAACGGCCCCGGTGCCAACGGCAACCAGGGTGACGGCAATCAGGGCAATGGCAACCAGGGCAACGGCAACGGTAACCAGGGCAACGGCGGCAAGGGCAACGGCAACGGCGGCAACGGCAATGGCGGCAACGGCCGGGGCAACGGCCCCGCCACCGGCAGCGACAAGGCCGTCGACATCGTGAACCGGCTGGTCCTGCCCGTCCCCTCCGGCTGGGAGGGCGGCACCACCCGCGACGGCTACGCGGCGCTCAGCATCGGCAGCTACGACTGCGAGGGCGGCGGCACCTGCTCGCTCGGCGGCGCCAACACCGGCCGGATCGACGGCGGCGGCACCGATGTGCAGGCGGCGGCCAAGGCCGACATCGACAAGGCCGCCAAGGACTCCTACAACGAGATCCTCTCGCACGAGGAGCTCAAGTCCGAGGCGGTCAAGGTGGACGGCCGGGACGGCTACCTGGTCCGCTGGAAGGTGGACGCCGCCAAGGGCAACGACGGCTACGTGCAGACGGTGGTCTTCCCGTCCGCCGACGGCAAGTCGCTGGTCTCGGTGCACCTGGGCTTCGACATCGCCGCCAAGGCGCCGGACGTCGCGGTGATGGACACCATCGTCAAGGGCATCGGCGACTACAGCGGCAACGTGCCGTTCCTCCCGGGCCTGCCCGGCGGTGCCGGCAACGGGAGCGGCACCGGGAACACCTGAGGCCGCGGTCTCGGCTCACGCACGGCGGCGGCCCGCCCGGATTCCTCCGGGC
>NZ_JBHVGL010000022.1:103053-152672 GCF_042800875.1 Kitasatospora sp. NPDC057595
CAGTCCCTCGGTGACGCCGGACTCGACGCACCGCTCTGGTGCGCCACCCGGGGCGGGGGCGGCCCCCCCCGGGGGGGGCCGGGCGTGTTTCCGGGGGGGGGGCCCGCCGCCGTTCTCACTGCCGGTGGATCGGCCGGGGCGGGGCCGAACGGGGGATGGAGCGGCCCGGCCCCGGCTTCCGGCGGTCAGCCGTCGTGTCGCACAGCCTCGACCCGACGGCGCCGGAGCACCATGCCGGCCCAGCCGACGCCGATCGCGGCGGCACCGGTCAGCAGCAGCGGGCCGGTGGCGGAACCGCCACCCACCGCCGCGCTGTCGGCCGCGACGACCTTGCCGGCGGGCTCCTCGGCGTTGCCGCCGTGCCCGTGGTGGGCGACGGTGGACTTGGACTGGCCGGCGGCGATCTGCGCCTCGCTGGGCGCGGCCGGGGCCTGGGCGGTGAGCGCCGACGCGGCGGCGGCGGTGCCGCCCTTGCCGAAGTCGACGTCGGAGCAGCTGTAGAACGCCTCCGGGCTGTCGGTGCGCTGCCACACCATGTAGAGCAGCTGACGGCCGGTGCGCTGCGGCAGGGTGCCGGTGTAGTTGTAGTAGCCGTTGTCCGAGGTGCGGGAGGTGGCCACCTGGGCGACCGGGACGGCGTCGAGGTCGGACCACTTCAGCGGCTGGGTCGGGTCCCAGCTCTGCTTGGTGATGTAGATGGTCTGGTTGCCCTGGTGGGCGGCGGTGACCCGGAAGTTGAAGTTGACCTTGCCCGCGGAGACCGGGCTGGCCGGCCAGTCGGCGCGCGGCAGGTCCAGCGCCTTGTACTTGTCGCGGCCGGCGGAGCAGAGCTTGCCGTCCGGGATCTGCGCCTGGTGGGCGCCGTTGACGCTGGGGAGGTTGACCTCGTTCCAGTCGTACAGCGGCTGGGTGCCGCCGAGCGCGACGACGTCCTTGCAGATCTGCGACTTGGGGGTCTCCGGGCCCTCCGCGTAGCAGGCCGCGACCCGGCTGACCGGGTTGGTGACGGTGCCGTGGGCGGAGGCCGTGCCGATGCCGACGGCCGAGACGGAGAGGAACGCGGCGCCGACGACGCCGACGGACATGGCGGTTCGCTTGATGGACATGGGGTGGGGACTCCTTGACCGTGAACCGGGTCGAGGCTGTGGGGGGAACTGCCGGGCACGTCTGCCCGAGGGGCCCGCCGACCCGGCGCGGCGCCCCTGGGGGGAGCGTATGATTGGACTAGACCAGCTGGCAATAGTGCGTCGTGGGCCACTTTTTGACGGAATGTGGCCCTTCGAGCAGCGCAAAGGCCCGACGGGGCGCCTGGGTTAGGCATCCCTTCGGGCCTGCTTAAGGTGGGACCAAGGTTCTCCGCAGCCCCCCGGGCGGTCTACTGCCCCCGCCTGATCTGCGCGCCGGTCTGGATGACGGTGCCGCGCACCGTCGAGTCGCGCACCGTGTTGACGGTGTGGTGCACCACGACCGACTGCGGCTGCCTCGGAGTGAACTCCTCCAGCAGGGCGCGCAGTTCCTCCGCCACCTGCGGGTCCTGGCGCAGCAGCCGGCGGATCCGGTTGCGCAGCTCGGCCCTCTGGTCGTCGACCAGCTCCTCGTCGCCGTCCGCCCGGACCACCTCGACCCGGATCTCCTCCAGCTCGGCGGACACCTCCTCGGCGTCCCGGCCGCGCCCCAGCAGTCCCGCGAGCCGGGAACGCAGCTGCGTCCAGGCCTCGGTGGCCATCAGTCCGACCACCGTCGTGGCGCCCGTGGTCACCAGCTGTGCGATCTCGGCCTCCACGGCCTCCCCCTTCGTCCGTTCCGGTCCGCTCTCCCACGGTAGTGGAACCGCGGCCCCGGGTGGAGTGCGGGCGCGCCGCTCAGAGGAAGGTCCGCCCCTCGCCCCGGTAGGTCGGTACGGTGCGCACCACCGCGTCGCCCTCCACCAGGTGCAACTCGGCGAACCGCTCGCAGAGTTCCCCCGCCTTGGCGTGCCGGAACCAGACCCGGTCGCCGATCAGCAGGTCGTCGGCGGCCGCGCCGAGCAGCGGCGTCTGCACCTCGCCGGCCCCCTCCATCGGGTCGTAGCGCAGCCCCGGCGGCAGGTAGGGCACGGGGGAGCGGTCCGGGCCGGCCGCGCCGGACGCCGGGTAGCCGCCGCCGAGCACGGTCACCACGCCCACCCCGGGGCGGCGCACCACCGGCTGGCCGAACAGCGCCGCCGGCCGGCCGCGGAACGCCCGGTAGTGGTCGAACAGCTGCGGCTGGTAGAGCCCGGACCCGGCCGCCACCTCGGTCACCGCGCGCTCGGCCACCGTCGACTCGACGCTGCCGGTGCCGCCGCCGTTGACGAACTCCAGCTCGGCCACCCGGCGCAGCAGCCGCACCGTGGCCGCCCGGCGCTCGGCCAGCTCGGCCCGCGCCCGGGCCTGCATCACCCGCACCAGTGCGGAGCGCACCGGGCGCCCGGGCACCGCGTCGCCCACCCCGGCGACGTGTCCCTCGTAGGCCATCAGCCCGACCACCCGGAAGCCCCGGCGGCGCTGCACCAGCTCGGCGAAGGCGGCCACGTCCTCGGGGGTGCGCAGCGGGGAGCGGCGGGCGCCGACCCGTACCCGGCCGCCGAGCAGGTGCAGTGAGGTGTCCAGCTCCAGGCAGACCCGCACCTCGGCGGGGCCGGTCCGGGCGGCGTCGACCAGGTCCAGCTGGGCGGGGTCGTCCAGCACCACGGTGACGGCGGCGGCGAGCTCCGGGTCGGCGGTCAGCTCGGCGAAGCCCGCCCGGTCGCTGGAGGGGTAGGCGAGCAGGACGTCGCGCAGCCCGGAGCGGGCCAGCCAGAGCGACTCGGCGAGGGTGAAGCTCATCACCCCGGCGAAGCCGCGCACGGCCAGCACCCGCTCCAGGAGGGCGCGGCAGCGCACCGACTTGCTGGCCACCCGGATCGGCTTGCCGGCGGCCCGGCGCACCAGGTCCGCCGCGTTGGCGTCGAAGGCCGCCAGGTCGAGGACGGCCACCGGGCCGTCCAGGTGGGCGGTGGCCCGGTCGTACCGGGCGCGGTCGGCGGCCGGCGAGGGGGCGGGGTGGGCGGCGGAGGCTTCGAGCGTGGCCATGCGCGCAGACTGCCACAGCGGGTCTACCCGCGGGTAGGGGACGGACGGGGGACCTTCGGTCCGTGTGGGGGCGCGGGGCCGTGGCATAGGGTCGGCCGGGTGGACCGCAAAGACTTCTCGAACCCGGCGTTCGTCGGCAAGAACATCCCCGACCCGGGTTTCTCCGGCGACGACGGCACCGCCGACCCGGCGCTCGCCGCCGCGCTCGCCCGTTGGGCGCAGGACCGCGCCGCCGAGCCCGAGGTGCTCGCGGCGCTGACGCCCACCCGGCTGATGGTGCCGATCGTCGCGATCCTCGGCGAGGTCGAGGTGGACGCGCACGGGCACCGCCACGAGAAGACCAGCGACATGGCCGTCCCGGTGCTGGAGGCCGCCGACGGCCGGCGCGCGCTGCCGGCCTTCACCTCGCTGGAGTCGCTGGCCCGCTGGCGCGCGGACGCCCGTCCGGCGCCCACCGCCGCCCCGCAGGCCGCGATGGTGGCCTTCTCCGAGCGGGCGGACACCCTGCTGGTGGACCCGGCCGGGCCGGTGCCGTTCCAGCTGTCCGGGGCCCGGCTGCGGGCGCTGGCGGAGAACCGGCCCTACCTGCCGCCGGCCGCCGACCCGCAGGTGCGCGAGGCGGTCCGGGCGCTGCTGGCGGCCGAGCCGCGGGTGACGGCCGGGCTGCTGGCGCCGGCGGAGGACTCGGACGGGGTGCTCGCGGTGCTCCTGGACCCGGCGCTGGACCAGGCCGGGATGCAGGCGGCCGCGCAGCGGGTCGGGCAGGCGGTGGCCGCCGACCCGGTGCTGCGGGTGCGGCTGGACCGAGGGCTGGACCTGGCGGTGCTGCCGGCGAGCGCCGGGCTGCCGGGCGAGCCGCTCTACCGGCGGTAGGAACGTCGCGGTTGCGTCTCGTGTGTCACGTGACACGCGAGACGCAACCGTCGGGGTCTCAGGAGTAGACCGGACCGGTGAACTTCTCGCCCGGCCCGGTACCCGGGGCGTCCGGGACGATCGAGGCCTCGCGGAAGGCCAGCTGCAGCGAGCGCAGGCCGTCGCGCAGCGGCGCGGCGTGGAAGTTGCTGATCTCCGGGGCGCCGGCGGTGACCAGTCCGGCCAGCGCGGTGATGAGCTTGCGGGCCTCGTCGAGGTCCTTGTCCTTCTCGCCGCCCTCGGCGAGGCCGCACTTCACGGCGGCGGCGCTCATCAGGTGCACCGCGACGGTGGTGATCACCTCGACGGCCGGGACCTCGGCGATGTCCCGGGTGAGGTCGTCGAAGCCGATCGCCTCGTCGTCCGCGGCGGGGTTCTGGGTGGGCTCGCTGCTCAAAGGTGGCTCGTTCCGTCGTGCCGGTGTCCGTACACAGGGAGCGTACAAGCCGGGGCGCGCGGGGGCGGAATAGCGTTCGACCCCCCGGCGCTGTATGCTTCGAGACTGACCGGCCAGACGTCCTCACGGAGGTCCGGCCAGCAAGTGGAGGCTCCACCCAGGAGGCCCGAGAGGGCAACCGCGAAAGTCTCCCACCTGATCGGCCTCACGGTCGACGGGTCCGGTCCGCGACGGGCGCCCAGTGTGCCGACGGTCGCCGCAGCGCCCCTCACCGGGTGCCGCCCCCGGTTGTGTGGAGCCCCGCTTGTACCGAGCGGGGCTTTTTTCGTGTCGCGGTGTGAACGGCCGAACGGAGCCGGGCACAGCGCAGCACGAATGAAGCCCCGCCCAGTGGTCGAGTCCACTACGTGCGACCGCCGTCCGACGGCCGCATCGCAGAAGGTGCAACCGAGGAGGCCCCATCAGCACCGAGCCCCGCATCAACGACCGGATTCGCGTCCCCGAGGTGCGACTCGTCGGTCCCAGCGGCGAGCAGGTCGGCATCGTGCCGCTTGCCAAGGCGCTGGAGCTCGCGCAGGAGTACGACCTCGACCTGGTCGAGGTCGCGGCGACCGCCCGGCCGCCGGTGTGCAAGCTCATGGACTACGGCAAGTTCAAGTACGAGTCGGCCATGAAGGCCCGTGAGGCGCGCAAGAACCAGGCGCACACGGTCATCAAGGAGATGAAGCTCCGGCCGAAGATCGACCCGCACGACTATGACACCAAGAAGGGTCACGTCGTCCGGTTCCTCAAGCAGGGCGACAAGGTCAAGATCACGATCATGTTCCGCGGTCGTGAGCAGTCCCGCCCCGAGCTGGGTTTCCGTCTGCTCCAGCGGCTCGCCGACGACGTCCAGGACCTGGGCTTCGTCGAGTCCTCGCCGAAGCAGGACGGCCGTAACATGATCATGGTTCTCGGCCCGCACAAGAAGAAGACCGAGGCGATGGCCGAGGCTCGCGCCGCCGCGGACGCCCGCAAGGCCGAGCGTCTGGGCCGCGCCGCCGGTGCGGACGAGGACATCGCCGAGTCCGACGAGCCCGCCGAGGCCCAGGACGCCGTCGAGGCCCAGGACGCCGCCGCCGAGACGGAGGCCGCCGAGGCCGCCGCTCCGGTCGAGCAGCCGGCCGAGGCCTCCCAGGGCGCCTGACCTCCCCAGGTCAGGAAGGTCCGGGAGACCGGCCACCAGGGTGACGGGGCGCCCCGCCCGGTCACCGCAGATCCATCCTTCACGCCCGCGCGGCGCACACCGCGCGGGCGTGGACGGACCGACGAGGAGATACGGCGAAATGCCGAAGCAGAAGACGCACAGTGGCGCCAGCAAGCGCTTCAAGATCAGTGGCTCTGGCAAGGTGCTGCGCGAGCGCGCCGGCCGCCGCCACCTCCTGGAGCACAAGCCCTCCACGCTGACCCGCAAGCTGGCCGGGACGGTCGAGCTGGCCCCCGCCGACGCCAAGAAGATCAAGAAGCTTCTCGGCAAGTGATCGCCCTCCCGCCCGGCGCGAGCCGCGTGCGGGGCAGCTGATCCTTCCCGACCCATTCGAATGACGGACCACGTGAAGTAGTCCGTGGTCCAACCCAAGGAGTAATCAAGTGGCACGCGTCAAGCGGGCAGTCAACGCCCACAAGAAGCGCCGGGTCATCCTGGAGCGCGCCAGCGGCTACCGCGGCCAGCGCTCGCGCCTGTACCGCAAGGCCAAGGAGCAGGTCACCCACTCGCTGGTCTACAACTTCAACGACCGCAAGAAGCGCAAGGGCGACTTCCGTCAGCTGTGGATCCAGCGCATCAACGCTGCGGCCCGTGCCAACGGCATCACCTACAACCGCTTCGTGCAGGGCCTGAAGGCCGCCAGCGTCGAGATCGACCGCAAGATGCTGGCCGACCTGGCCGTCAACGACCCGGGTGCCTTCGCCGCCCTGGTCGAGGTGGCCCAGAAGGCGCTGCCGGCCGACGTGAACGCCCCGAAGGCCGCCGCCGACGCCGCCTGATCTTCCGAGATCGGTTGAGCTCTGACCGGACCCGCAGGCTCGCCTGCGGGTCCGGTCCTGCTTTGCCCCCTCCTTCAGCGCCTCCGGAGAACGAGACCATGCCCAGCACCGACACCCCCCTGCTCACCTCGCTGCGTTCGCCCCGGGTGGTCGCCGCCCGGCGGCTCGCCAAGCGGAGCCAGCGCGGCAAGGAGCGCCGCTTCCTCGCCGAGGGCCCGCAGGCCGTGCGCGAGGCCGTCGCCTTCGGCAGGCTGCCGGGCACCGGTGAGCACGCCGTGGTCGAGGTCTACGCGACGCCGGACGCCGCCGAGCGGCACGCCGGCATCGTCGAGGCCGCCCTGGCCGAGGGGCTGCCGGTGCTGACCGCCACCGACGAGGTCGTCGCCGAGATCTGCGACACGGTGACCCCGCAGGGCATCGTCGCGCTCTGCCGCTTCATCGACACGCCCTTCACCGACGTGCTCGCCGCCCGCCCCAAGCTGGTCGCGGTGCTCGCCCACGTGCGCGACCCCGGCAACGCCGGCACCGTGCTGCGCACCGCCGACGCGGCCGGCGCGGACGCCGTGGTGCTGACCGACGCCTCCGTCGACCTCTACAACCCGAAGGCCGTGCGGGCCTCGGTCGGCAGCCTCTTCCACCTCCCGGTCGCCGTCGGCGTGCCGGTCGAGGAGGCGATCGGCCGGCTGCGCGAGGCCGGGGTGCGGGTGCTCGCCGCCGACGGCGCGGGGGAGCGCGACCTCGACCGGGAGCTCGACGAGGGCACCCTGGGCGCGCCGGGCGCATGGGTGTTCGGCAACGAGGCGTGGGGGCTCCCGGAGGAGACCCGCGCACTGACCGACGAGGTGGTGCGCGTGCCGATCCACGGCCACGCCGAGAGCCTCAACCTGGCCACCGCCGCCGCCGTCTGCCTCTACGCCTCGGCCCGCGCCCAGCGTTCGCCCGGCGGCTGCCGAGCCTAGGGCCGACCCGGGCGCCGACCCGCGGCGGCAAGTCGACGTGGGCCCTACTACCGGGGGCTGCGAGGCGCTAGGGTCTGCCTCGGTGGGGGGAAAGACACGGTGGGTAATCGGGGAGGACACCCATGGTCGGCAGCGGGGCAGAACTGGACCCGGACGACCTGCCGGACGGCCTGGTGGTCGCCGACGCCCTGGGCCGGGTGACCTGCTTCAACCGCGCCGCCGCCCGGCTGACCGGCGTGCTCCCGCAGGCCGCGCTCGGCAGCGAGCTGGAGGACGTCCTGCCGCTGGAGGACCTCGACGGCCGCCGCTGGTGGCAGCTGACCGACCCGTACGGCGGCCTGGCGGTGCGCACCGGCCAGCCGGAGCGCAACCTGCTGCTGCCCGGCGGCCGTGAGGTGCTGGTCTCCGCCCGCTACGTCCGCGCGCACCCGGGCGGCCCGCTGGAGCGGCTGGTGATCGCCCTGCGCGGCACCGAGGCGCGCCGGCGCACCGAGCGCAGCCACGCCGAGCTGATCGCCACCGTGGCGCACGAGCTGCGCTCGCCGCTCACCAGCGTCAAGGGGTTCACCGCGACCCTGCTCGCCAAGTGGGAGCGGTTCACCGACGGGCAGAAGCGGCTGATGCTGGAGACCGTGGACGCCGACGCCGACCGGGTCACCCGGCTGATCGCCGAGCTGCTGGACATCTCCCGGATCGACGCCGGCCGGCTGGAGCTGCGCAAGCAGGTCGTCGACCTGGCCGCCGCCGTGCGCCGGCACGTCGAGCGCAAGGTCGCCACCGGCATCCCCGAGGACCGCTTCGACGTCCGGGTCAGCGAGCCGCTCACCGTGCTGTGGGCCGACCCGGACAAGGTCGACCAGGTGCTCGCCAACCTGCTGGAAAACGCGGTGCGGCACGGCGAGGGAACTGTCACCATCGAGGTGGCACCGGCCAAGGAGGTCGTCGAGGCCCCCGTCTGGGAGCGCCCCGGCGCCCCGCCCCGCATCGTGGAAGGCACAGCGGTCACCGTGAGCGACGAAGGCAGCGGCATCCCCGAGGAAGCGGTGCCGCGCGTCTTCACCCGCTTCTGGCGCGGCTCCAAGCGCGGCGGCACCGGGCTCGGCCTCTACATCGTCAAGGGCATCGTGGAGGCCCACGGCGGCTCGATCCGCGTCGACCGCGCGCCCGGCGGCGGCGCCCGGTTCCGATTCATCCTGCCCGCCGGGATCCCCGACTTCATGCTCTGAACGAGCGTGGACGGCAGGCACCACCTGTCGCGGGCGGCCCACCGGGCGGGCTTGACGGCGGTCGCGCTACGCGCTGCGACTACACTCGACCTTTGGCGTTGTGGAACGCCCCGCGCGGCCGCGCCGCGGACACCCCGCCTCCCCGGTTCGGAGAACGGCTGCCCGTGCCCCGGCCACGCCGGGCGTGACGCGAAGGCACGAGCCCCTTTACCTGAGCACGGACGAGCAGGAGCACGGGAAAGATAGAGATGTCGGCACCCAACAAGTCGTACGACCCGGTCGAGGTCGAGGCCCTCAAGCCCGAGGTGGTGGAGGCGGCCCGGGACGAGGCCGTCGCCGCGTTCGCCGCCGCCACCAGCCTCGACGAGCTGAAGCAGGCCAAGGTCGCCCACACCGGCGACCGCTCCGCCCTGTCCCTCGCCAACCGCGAGATCGGCGCCCTGCCCCCGCACGCCAAGGCCGCGGCCGGCAAGCTGATCGGCCAGGCCCGGGGCGCCGTCAACCAGGCGCTCGCCAAGCGGCAGGCCGAACTGGAGGCCGAGCGCGACGCCCGTGTGCTGGTCGAGGAGGCGGTGGACGTCACGCTGCCCTACGACCGCACCCCGCGCGGCGCCCGCCACCCGCTGACCACGCTGGCCGAGCGCATCGAGGACACCTTCGTCGCGATGGGCTACCAGGTCGCCGAGGGCCCCGAGGTCGAGGCCGAGTGGCTCAACTTCGACGCCCTCAACCTGGGCCCGGACCACCCGGCCCGCTCCATGCAGGACACCTTCTTCGTGCAGGCCCCGGACGGCTCCGCCGACTCCGGCGTGGTGCTGCGCACCCAGACCTCCCCGGTCCAGGCCCGCACCCTGCTCGACCGCGAGCCCCCCGTCTACGTGGTCTGCCCCGGCCGGGTCTACCGCACCGACGAGCTGGACGCCACCCACACCCCGGTCTTCCGCCAGGTCGAGGGCCTGGCCGTGGACGAGGGCATCACCTTCGCCGACCTCAAGGGCACCATCGAGCAGCTGGTCTCGACCCTGATCGGCGACGGCCTGGAGCTGCGCTGGCGCCCCTCCTACTTCCCGTTCACCGAGCCGAGCGCCGAGATCGACCTGCAGTGCTTCGTGTGCCGCGGCGAGTCGGTCGGCAACCCGGACCGCCCCTGCCGCACCTGCGGCTCCGAGGGCTGGATCGAGCTCGGCGGCTGCGGCGTGGTCAACCCGCGGGTGCTCGTCGCCTGCGGCGTGGACCCCAACCGCTACAGCGGGTTCGCCTTCGGCCTGGGCCTGGAGCGGATCCTGATGAACCGTCACAACGTCGCCGACATGCGCGACATGGTCGAGGGTGACGTGCGCTTCACCCTCCCGTTCGGGATGGAGATCTGATGCGCGTCCCGCTTTCCTGGCTGCGCGAGTACGTCGACCTGCCGGCCGGTGAGACCGGCCGCGACGTGGCCGAGCGGCTGGTCCGCGCCGGCCTGGAGGTCGAGACCGTCGAGCAGCTCGGCGGCGACCTCAAGGGCCCGCTGGTGGTCGGCGAGGTGCTCTCCATCGAGGAGCTGACCGGCTTCAAGAAGCCGATCCGGCACTGCTTCGTCAACGTCGGCGACGCCAACGGCACCGGCGAGCCGCAGGAGATCGTCTGCGGCGCCAGCAACTTCGCCGTCGGCGACAAGGTCGTCGTGGTGCTCCCCGGCGCCGTGCTGCCCGGCCCGTTCCCGATCGCGGCCCGCAAGACCTACGGCCAGACCTCGGCCGGCATGATCTGCTCGGCCCGCGAGCTCGGCATGGGCGACGACCACAACGGCATCATCGTGCTGCCGCCCGAGTTCGAGCCCGGCACCGACGCCATCGAGCTGCTCCAGCTCGTCGACGAGGTGCTCGACATCGCCGTCACCCCGGACCGCGGCTACTGCCTGTCCATGCGCGGCGTGGCCCGCGAGGCCGCCGCCGCGTACGGGCTGCCGCTGGCCGACCCGGCGCTGCTCGACGTGCCGCCGGCCAACTCCTTCGGCTACCTGGTGAAGGTCAACGACCCGGCCGGCTGCGACCGCTTCGTGGCCCGCACCGTGGTCGGCCTCGACCCGGCCGCCAAGTCCCCGATCTGGCTCCAGCGCCGGCTCCAGAAGGCGGGCATCCGCCCGATCTCGCTGGCCGTCGACATCACCAACTACGTGATGCTGGAGGTCGGCCAGCCGCTGCACGCCTACGACAAGCAGCGCGTCGACGGCCCGATCGTGGTCCGCCGCGCCGAGGCCGGCGAGAGCCTCACCACGCTGGACGGCGTGAAGCGCACGCTGTCCGCCGAGGACCTGCTGATCTGCGACAACAGCGGCCCGATCGGCCTGGCCGGCGTCATGGGCGGCGCCTCCACCGAGATCCTCGACCCGGCCGCGGGTCCGGGCACCACCGAGGTGATCATCGAGGCGGCGCACTTCGACCCGGTCGCCATCGCCCGCGGCGCCAAGCGGCACAAGCTGCCCTCCGAGGCGTCCAAGCGCTTCGAGCGCGGCGTCGACCCCGAGGCCGCCCGCGCGGCCGCGCAGCGCGCGGTCGACCTGCTGGTGCTGATCGCCGGCGGCACCGCCGAGGCGGGCGTCACCGACATCGCCGCCCCGCACCCGGTGCGCACCATCACCATCGCCGCCGACCTGCCCGACCGGGTCGCCGGCACCGCGTACGGCCGCGAGACGGTCACCCGGCGCCTGCAGGAGATCGGCTGCTCGGTCGCCGGCGCCGACGTCCTGGAGGTCACCCCGCCGACCTGGCGCCCCGACCTCACCGACCCGTACGACCTCGCCGAGGAGGTCATCCGGCTGGAGGGCTACGACAACGTCCCCGCCCGGATGCCCACCGTCCCGCCGGGCAAGGGCCTGACCGAGGCCCAGCGGATGCACCGCCGGGTCGGCGTCGCGCTGGCCGGGGCCGGCTACGTCGAGGTCAACAACTACCCGTTCGTCGGCGAGGCCGCCTTCGAGGCGCTCGGCCTGGAGGCGGAGGACCGCCGCCGGCGGACCGTCACCCTGGTCAACCCGCTGAACGACGAGGAGCCGGGGCTGCGCACCACGCTGCTGCCGGGCCTGCTCGGGGCGCTGCGCCGCAACGTCGGCCGCGGCAACACCGACCTGGCGATCTTCGAGACGGGCACCGTGTTCCTGCCGAAGGACGAGCTGTCGGTCGCCCCGCGTCCGGCCGTCGACCGCCGGCCCAGCGACGAGGAGCTGGCGGCGCTGGACGCCGCGCTGCCGCACCAGCCGCGCCGGGTCGCCGTCGCGCTGGCCGGCGAGCGGCTGCCCTCCGGCTGGTGGGGCAAGGGCGCGCCGGCGAGCTGGGCCGACGCCATCGAGGCCGCCCGCACGGTGGCCCGTGCCGCCGGCGTCGAGCTGACCGTGCGCCAGGGCCGGCTCATGCCGTGGCACCCGGGCCGCTGCGCCGAGCTGGTGGTGGCCGGCACCGACCGGGTGGTCGGCCACGCCGGTGAGCTGCACCCGCGCGTCGTCAAGGCGCTGGGCCTGCCGGAGCGCACTGCCGCGATGGAGCTGGACGTGGACCTGCTGGCCGCCGACGGCGCCGTGCGGGTCGACGGCCCGGCGGTCTCCGGCTTCCCGGTGGCCACCCAGGACGTCGCGCTGATCGTCGACGACGCGGTGCAGGCCGCCGACGTGGAGGCCGCGCTGCGGGCCGGGGCCGGTGAACTGCTGGAGGCGATCCGGCTGTTCGACGTCTTCACCGGCGAGCAGGTCGGCGCGGGCAAGAAGTCGCTGGCGTACGCGCTGCGGTTCCGCGCCGGGGACCGGACGCTGACCGCCGACGAGGCGAGCGCCGCCCGCGAGGCCGCCGTCGCCGAGGCCGTCGCCCGTACGGGCGCGGTGCTGCGCGGCGCCTGACGCCCCGTCGGAAGGGCCCCGGCCGGATCGCCGGCCGGGGCCCTTCCGCGTGCCGTGCCGGTGCGATCGCGGACCGTCCCCTTGCGCCGCGCCGGGCGTGAACGCTTCAATCAAGTTAGGAAACTTTCCTAACTTCTCGTCGGGTCCGGCCACCCCCGTGCCCGGACCAGGGAAACGGAGCGTCAGATGCGTACCCAGCACCGCACCGCCCGCACCGCCCGCCTCGCCCTCGCCGCCCTGCTGGTCGCCGCCCCGGCCACCGTCGCGGCCGCCGGCACCGTCCACGCCGCCCCCGTCGCGGGCACCGTCCGGCTCGCCGCCGTCGGCCTGGACGACCCGCACAAGAAGGACATCGCCATGCAGCTGGTGTCCAGCGCCGAGAACTCCACCCTCGACTGGAAGGCCCAGTACAAGTACATCGAGGACATCAACGACGGCCGCGGCTACACCGCCGGCATCATCGGCTTCTGTTCCGGCACCGGCGACATGCTCGAACTCGTCGAGCACTACACCGACCTCAAGGCGGGCAACATCCTCGCCAAGTACCTCCCGGCGCTGCGCAAGGTCAACGGCACCGACTCGCACGCCGGCCTCGGCTCCGCCTTCGAGAAGGACTGGGCCACCGCCGCCAAGGACACCGTCTTCCAGCAGGCCCAGAACGACGAGCGCGACCGCGTCTACTTCAACCCCTCGGTCAAGCAGGCCAAGGCCGACGGCCTGCGCGCGCTCGGCCAGTTCGTCTACTACGACGCCATCGTGATGCACGGCCCCGGTAGCGGATCCGACAGCTTCGGCGGCATCCGCAGCGCCGCCATGAAGAAGGCGAAGACCCCCGCCCAGGGCGGCGACGAGGCCACCTACCTCAAGGCCTTCCTGGAGGCCCGCAAGGTCGTGATGAAGAAGGAGGAGGCGCACGCCGACACCAGTCGGGTCGACACCGAGCAACTGGTCTTCCTCAACGCCGGCAACTTCGACCTCAACCCGCCGCTGAAGTGGAAGGTCTACGGCGACAGCTACGCCATCAACAGCTGACCCGCCGCCGGGCGGTGGCGGGTGCGTCCGGCGCCCGGCCGGGCCTCCCGCCACCGGCCCGTTTATTCGGATGACGCCCGAACGGACGCGCTGGTAGCGTCCCCGACGTGGCAAAGCTGAACCAGATCATCGCCGTCGAAAAGGGCGTCAAGTCGAAGTCCTTCCAGGAGCTGACGCAGTCCCACCAGGATCTGCAGAAGCCCCCGCTGCTGGCCGGCATCTCCCGGACGTACCAGCCCAAGGACGAGGAGGGCGAGCAGCTGCCCCCCGAGTCCACCCGCGTCCAGGTCAAGGCCGAGGACGTGCTGCGGGCCACGGCCACCACCCTCACCCGGCTGTTCGACGTCACCGCGACGAAGGACTGGGCCAACACCGAGGCCCGCGCCGACGTCGTCGTCGACGGCCGCACGCTGGTCGCCGCCGCGCCGGTCACCTACCTGCTCTTCCTGGAGAAGCAGCTCACCGACCTGCGGACCTTCGTCCGCAAGCTGCCCGTCCTGGACGCCGCCGAGGCCTGGAGCCACGACCCGTCCACGGACTCCTGGAAGACCGAGGCGGTGCGCACCATCCGCACCAAGAAGGTGCCGCGCAACCACGTCAAGGCCGAGGCCACCGAGAAGCACCCGGCGCAGGTCGAGGTGTACTACGAGGACGTCGCGATCGGCTACTGGACGACCGTGAAGTTCTCCGGGGCCCTGCCCGCCCGGCGGGTCAACGAGCTCCTGGAGCGGGTCGAGAAGCTCCAGCAGGCCGTCCAGTTCGCCCGCGAGGAGGCCAACGGCGCCGAGGTCGACGACCGGCGGGTCGGCGACGCGGTCTTCGGCTACCTGTTCGGGTAGCCCCACGAGCCCCCCGGGTGAGACCGGGGGTGGCGCGAAAAGCGCAAGCTGACACTGAAGTCGAAGCTGATACCGGGGAGACGGTGGGGGTTCGAATCCCTCCTCCGGCACCACGTGCCGGAGTGGCCCAATGGCAGAGGCGCCCCGTAAGACTCAGACTCTCGCTCAAGTCTCAGCATTCGCCGCCGAGCGCCGGATCGACCGGGTGTGTGCTACAGCGTGGGATGCGGGTTCGACTCCCGTCTGCGCCTCTCCGCGGCGCGGTAGCTTCAATGGCAGAGCAACGCTGTGAAACTGACCCACACCCTTAAACGTGCCGGTGCGCAGCAATTGGGTGGCACACCAGGGGCCCGGGAGCTGGATACCGCTCCCGGGCCCCGTCACGTCCGCCCCGACCCTCGGGCGTCCGACGTCAGGCGGTGGCGGTCGCCGTGTAGTCGTAGAAGCCGCGGCCGGACTTGCGGCCCAGCAGGCCCGCGTCCACCATCCGCGACAGCAGCGGGGGAGCGGCGTACAGCGGCTCCTTGTACTCGTCGTACATCGACTCGGCGATCGAGACGACGGTGTCCAGACCGATCAGGTCGCACAGCCGCAGCGGGCCCATCGGGTGGGCGCAGCCGGCCTCCATGCCCTTGTCGATGTCGGAGGCGGTCGCCACCCCCGACTCGAACATCCGCACCGCCGACAGCAGGTACGGCACCAGCAGCGCGTTCACCACGAAGCCGGCCCGGTCCCGGGCCCGGATCGGGGCCTTCTGCAGCACCTCGGTGGCGAACGCCTCCACCCGGTCGGTGGTGGTCGCCGAGGTGGTCAGGGTCGGGATCACCTCGACCAGCTTCTGCACCGGCGCCGGATTGAAGAAGTGCAGGCCGATCACCTGCTCCGGGCGGGAGGTGGCGGCGGCCAGCTTCACGATCGGGATCGAGGAGGTGTTCGAGGCGAGGATCGCGTCCCGGCGCTCGACCACCCGGTCCAGGGTCTCGAAGATCTTCACCTTGATGTCCGCGCGCTCGGCGACCGCCTCGACCACCAGGTCGCGGTCGGCGAAGTCCGCCAGGTCGACGGTGAACGCCAGGCGGGACAGTGCCTCGTCCCGCTGCTCCTCGGTCAGCTTGCCGCGCTTCACGGCGGTGTCCAGCGAGTTGGTCAGCCGGGCGCGCCCGAACTCCAGCGCCTCCCCACTGGCCTCGGCGACCAGGACGTCCAGCCCCGCCCGGGCGAACACCTCCGCGATGCCCGACCCCATGAGTCCGCAGCCGATCACTCCGACGCGCGCGATGTCACTCACTCAGTTGCCCTTCGGTGGTGCTGGGGGTCGCCCAGCGACAGATGACCCAGCAGCTGCTGTTCGGCGGTGCGGGACACCGGTATGTGCGGACCGGTGCACCGTCCCGACGACGTTACTACTCCCTACCGGCGAGTAGGTCATCCCCTCCCCGGCCGACCCGGGGGCCGGCGCCTTCCCCCGAACGGGTGGGTCCGCCCGCGTCGCGGGGGCGCCCCGGCGACGCCCCGCCCGCCCGGACGACAGAATGCGGGGCCTGACCGCGGGTGGTCACCAACGGACGGAGGGAGCACGGGCATGCCGACGGGATCGCTCACGGGACAGGTCGGCCTGGTCACCGGCGCCGGCCGCGGCATCGGCCGGGAGATCGCCATCGGCCTCGCCGCCGAGGGCATGGCCGTCGGCCTGGTCGGCCGCACCCACGAGACCCTCACCGACACCCTCAAGGAGTGCGTGCGGCACGGTGCGCGCGGCGTCGCCGTCACCGCCGACGTCACCCGTCCCGGCTCGGTGCGCGAGGCCGTCCGGCTGATCGAACGCGACCTCGGCCCCGTCGACCTGCTGGTCAACAACGCCGGCCAGGTCGACCGCGCCGAGGTCCCGCTCTGGGAGACCGACGTCAACCAGTGGTGGCAGGTCGTCGAGGTCAACCTGCGCGGCCCCTACAACCTGCTGCGCTGCGTCCTGCCCGGCATGGTCCGGCGCCGGCGCGGGCGCGTCGTCAACCTCAACTCCGGTTTCGCGCTGCGCCCCGACGGCCACTACACCGCGTACGCCACCTCCAAGGGCGCGCTGCTCCAGCTCTCCGACAACCTCGCCGACTCGCTCGCCGAGCACCATGTGGTGATCCTCGACATCAGCCCCGGCGCGGTCGCCACCGACATGACCGCCGGGATGCCGATGTTCCGGGACACCAAGGACTGGGGCTCCATCCCGTACATGGTCGCCGTCACCGTGGACGCCGCCCGCGGGCGCTTCGACGCGCTGCACGGGCGCTTCCTGCACGCCGGGCGGGACGACCTCGGGGAACTCGTCCGCCGGGCCGAGGAGATCCGCGCGGCGGACGCCCGTACGCTGCGGCTGCGCCCCTACGGGCCCGGCGATCCGATGGGCTGACGCGTCGAACGGCCGGAGCGTCGGCGCCACCGGCCGACCGGTGCCGCCGACGATCCGGTCACAGCGCGGTGAGCGCCGACAGCTCCTCGGCGGTGAGCGAGCCCGGCGCCCGGCCGGTGCGGGCGAACTCCCCGGCCAGCCGCTGCAGTGCCTCGTTGAGCGGCGCCGGCACCCCGTGCAGCCGGCCCAGCAGCACGATCTCGCCGTTCAGGTGGTCGGCCTCGATCGAGCCGGTGCCGCGCGCCAGGCTCTGCCAGGACGACGAGCCGCTGCGCTCCTCGCCGGCCACCGGCTCCAGCCGCAGCGTCGCACGCGCCACGCGGACCTGCTCGGCCGGGTCCCGGTGGGCGATGCCGGCGGCCGCCAGCACCGCGACGCCCTCCGCGACCGCCCGCTCCCGCAGCGCCCGCAGCTCCTCGCCGTCGGTCCCACCGGCCACCGCGTCCAGCGCGTTGCCGAGGTTGCCGAGCAGCTTGGTGTACTTCCAGCGCATCACGTCCTCCGCCACCGGGGCGCTGAAGCCCGAGGCGGCGAGGTCGGCGGCGATCGCGGCGGCCCGGGCGCCGCCGGTGCCGGACGGATGGCCGCCCAGCCACAGCACCCCGCTCACCGGGGTGCCGCCCGCGCTCACCCGGCCGGGCGCCAGATGGGTGGACGGCATCCACACGCACATCGCCAGCACCTCGCGGAACAGCCGCAGGGCGAGCCGCTCGTTCTCCACCCCGTTCTGCGCGCACACCAGCGGCAGCCGCTCGGCGGCCGTGCCGCCCCCGGCCACCGGGCACGGTGCCCAGGCGGCCAGCGCGGCGGCGGTGTCCTGCGTCTTCACGGCCAGCACCAGCACGTCGTCCGCCCGCAGCGCCACCTCCCGCGGTCCGCCGACGGCCGGGATCCGCAGCGTCCGCACCCCCTGCGGGGTGCCGAACCGCAGGCCGTCCGCGCGCAGCGCCGCCAGGTGCGCGCCGCGCGCCACCAGCACCACGTCGTGCCCGCCCTCGTGCAGCCGGGCACCGATCGTGCCGCCCACCGCACCCGCCCCGATGATGATGTACCGCATCCCCGAAGCATCGCACGCGTCCCGGGTGCCCCACGGGCCCCGGGGGTCAGGCGCAGAGGCGGCTCGCGGTCACCGGGGTGAGGCCGGCCCTGCCGAGGCCGTCGAGGATGCCGGGCAGCGCGTCGACCGTGCAGCGGTGGCCCAGGTGCAGGGCGACCACCGAGCCGCCGCGCACCGAACCGAGCACCCGGCGCTGCAGTTCGGCGGCGCTCGGGTCGGCGTAGTCGCGTGGGTCCACGTCGAAGGAGAGCACGTGCTCGTAGCCGACCGCCCTGGCCTGCTCCCGCACCATCGGCGTGGCGTACTGGGCGGCCGAGGGGCGGAACCAGCGGCCGATCGAGCCGGTGAGCCGTTGCAGCCGTTCCGCGCACTCGGCGATCTCGGCGCGGGCCCGGTCGGGGGGCATGGTCGAGATGTTCTGGTGGTTCTGGGTGTGGTTGCCCAGCTCGTGGCCGCCGTCCAGGATCCGGCGGGCCATTCGGGGCTGCTGGTCGAGCCAGCTGCCGACGACCATCACGGTGAGCCCGACGCCGCGCTGTTCGGCGATCTCCAGCAGCGCGGTGGCGAGCGCCGGGTCGCCGCTGCCGTGGAAGGTCAGCGCGACGTTGCGGCCGGTGCGCGGCCCGTACGCGACCTCGACCGGGGTGCCGGGCGCCAGCGGCGGCAGCACCGGCGGGGTGGGCGGCGCGCCGGCGTCGGCGGTGGGCGGGGCGCTCGCGGCGGCCGTGGTCGCGTCGGGTGCCGGCGAGGCCGCTCCCTCGCCGGCGGCCCAGGCCGGGTCGACGGTGCCCGACGGGTCCACCGGGCCCGGACGCGTGGCGAACGTCCCCGGGTCGGCCCGGCGTCGGCCGGTGTCGCCGCAGGCGGTGAGCAGGCCGCCGACGGCGGTGAGGGCGGCCAGTTTGACGGTGGTGCGCAGGACGGTGCGCCGGTCGGCAGTCATCGGCAGCCAGCATAGAGACGGCGTCACCGGGTGGCGACCGCCGGCGCCGTCGGCCCGGAGTCGCGCGCGGACCGTCGTTGACGTGCCCACACGTCGCTGTTCGGATACTGCGGAAACCTGAACTTCCGCTGTTTTGGCGGCGTTTCGTCGGTTACGATCACGGCGCACCGCGCGGTGGGGGCGCCACCGGCCGCCGGCCGGCCGCGGGGCGAGGAGACAGCAACCGTCCGGCAGGGGACACTGCGGACGTCGTGGACACACCAGGGGGCGGCAGATGAGTGAGGACAGGACGGCGGCGCTGGGCGTCACCGGCACCGACTGGGAGTGGGCGCTCGCCGAGGACTGGCAGCCGCCGACCGAACTGGACACCGGGGTCCCGCACACGGCCCGGATGTACGACTACTACCTCGGCGGCAAGGACAACTTCGAGGCCGACCGCACGGCCGCCGAGGCCGCCATCGCCGCCTATCCGGCGCTGCGGCTGCTGGCCCGCACCAACCGCGAATTCCTCGGCCGCGCCGTCGAGTTCGCGGCCGACCGGGGCATCCGGCAGTTCCTCGACATCGGCACCGGCATCCCCGCCGTCGGCTCCACCAGCGAGGTCGCCCGCCGGGTCGCCCCGGACGCCCGGGTCGTCTACGTCGACAACGACCCGATCGTGGCCACCCACGCGCGCGCCCTGCTCGCCGGCCACCCGGCCGGCCACACCTCCGTCATCGAGGCGGACCTGCGCGAGCCCGGGACGATCCTCGCCCACCCGGCCCTGAGCGCGGCCGTGGACCTCGGCGAACCGGTCGCCCTGATGCTGGTCGCCGTGCTGCACTTCATCCGCGACGAGGACGGCGCGGAGCGGATCGTGCGCACCCTGCGCGACGCGCTGGCGCCGGGCAGCGCGCTGATCCTCTCGCACGGCAGCCCCGACTTCGCCTCCCGGGAGAGCGCCGCCGAGGGCACCCGCGTCTACCGCAGCGCCAGCGCCCCGCTGGTGCTGCGCCCGCGCTCGGCCGTCGAGCCCTTCTTCGGCGACTTCGAGTTCGCCGGCCCCGGCCTCGTCCAGCTCCCGCTCTGGCGCCCCGAGGCCGGCCACATCCGCACCGCCGACCTCCCCGACGGCTGGCAGGACGTCTCCGCCTACGCGGGTGTCGCCTTCAAGCGCGGATGACCGCCCCCACCCCGCCGTTGCCCGCGGCCGCCCTGCTGGCGGCCGTCGACGCCCCGCCCCGGCTGACGGCCCATCTCGGCCTGGTGCACGAGGTCGCCGGGACGATCCTCGACTGGTGCGCCGGGTACGGCGTGCCGGTGGACCGGGAGGCCGTGCTGTTCGGCGCGGCCACCCACGACATCGGCAAGGCCGTCCACCGCGAGGAGCTCTCCGTCCCCGGCTCGCTGCACGAGCGGGCCGGGTACGAGCTGCTGCTCGCCCACGGCGTGCCGCGGCGCCTCGCCCGCTTCGCCGGCACCCACGGCAGCTGGGGCGAGCCCGGCACCACCGTGGAGGACCTGCTGGTCAGCCTGGCCGACAAGGCGTGGAAGGACAGCCGGGTCCGCGACCTGGAGGACCGAGTGGTCGACCGGCTGGCGCGGGCGGCCGGGCGCGAGTCCTGGGAGGTGTTCCTCGCCCTCGACGACCTGCTCACCGGGATCGGCGCCGACGCCCCGCGGCGGCTCGCCGTCCAGGCCGCCCACCCGGTGGCCTGACCGCGGCGGTGGCGGCGTCGGCGGGCGGTTCGGGGCTCGGGGACGGTGAGGGGCGCGCGGAAAATCGGGAGACGGGTGCGGCGGGGCGGTGTTAGCTTGCCGGGCATGCGAGCGCTGACCGACCCCGAGATCCGTGCGTCCTTCGTCAACTGTTCCAAGGGCGAGGCCCGGCGGCTCAACCTGCCCCGAGGGCTGGCCGAACTCCCCTGGGACGATCTCGACTTCCTCGGCTGGCGGGACCAGGGCGCGCCCGACCGCGCCTATCTGGTCGCCGAGCACCGCGACGAGCTGGTCGGCGTCACCCTGCGGGTGCCCTCGTTCCGGCGGAGCATGACCAAGACCAACGTCTGCTCGCTGTGCGTCACCGCCCACGCGGGTTCCGGCGTGGCGCTGCTCACCGCCCGCCGGGCGGGGGCGGCGGGGCGGGAGGGCAATACCGTCGGCACCTACATCTGCGCCGACCTCGCCTGCTCGCTGTACGTGCGCGGGCGCAAGAACTCCGCGGCGGTCACCCGCCCCAACGAGTCGCTCCCGCTGGAGGAGCAGATCGCCCGGACGCTGGCCAACCTGGACGCCTTCCTGACCCAGGTCCGCACCGACACCCTGGCCGCCTGAACCCCGGCGACGCGCCCCGTCACCGCCGGACCGGTCGGCGACGGGGTGCGTCGCCGACCGGTCCGCGGCGCGATCAGGCCCAGATGGAGAGGCGGGCCGTGTACGGCGGGAAGTCGAGGACGTCGCAGAAGTACGAGACCGCCTGGCCCCGGGCCACGTAGGCCTTGCCCGCGGCGTGGCACGCGTCACCGCTCGGGTACATGCCGACGTAGACGTAGCCGGTCGTCTTGGTGGTGGACGCCTGGGCGGCGGGGGCGGCCATCAGACCGCCCGCCGCGAGCAGGCCGGCCAGGGCCATGGTGGAAACCGCCTTGCGCATTGCCATGCCGGTGCTTTCCTTCCTCGGACACGAGCGCCGGACTGCCCGCCCGGCGCTTCGCAGCGAGCCTCCTCCGCCGCCGGGTCCAGGGCAATGGTCGAGACCAATTCGGCAGGAACCTGCCGTGGCCTGTGCGGCTGCCGGGGCAGCTGCTACCGCCGCCGCAGCTCGTCCATCTCCCGGCGGTCGCGCTTGGTCGGCCGCCCGGCGCCCCGGTCGCGCACGCCGGGCGCGGCGACGAACTCGCGCGCCGGGCGCGGCGGGCTGTTGTCCACCAGGCACTCCGCCGCGACCCCCGCGCCGACCCGCTTGCGGATCAGCTTCGTCACCACGACGACCCGCTCCCACCCCTCCACGCGCACCCGGACCTCGTCACCCGGCTTCAGCGCCTGCGCCGGCTTGGCCCGCTCGCCGTTGACCCGCACGTGCCCGGCCTTGCACGCCGCCGCCGCGGCCGACCGCGTCTTGGCCAGCCGCACCGACCAGATCCAGCTGTCCACCCGGACGCTTCCCTCGTTTTCGACCATCCTCCGAGCTTAGGGCCTCTCTTTCGGACCACGCCGGGCGTCAGCGCCGGCCGGGCGCCTCCTGGACGGCCCAGCCGTTGCCGTCCGGATCGCTGAAGAAGACGAACGAGTTCCACATCTCGCCCCGCCCGTCCACCCGGTCCCCGTCCTCGAAGTGCTGCACCGGGCTCACCTCCACGCCCCGCGCCACCAGCTCCGCGTGCGCCCGGTCGATGTCCGGCACCACCAGCTGCAGCCCCTTCAGCGAGCCGGCCGGCGCGTCCGTCAGCCCCGTGCCCACCACGATCGAGCAGCTGGAGCCGGGCGGCGTCAGCTGCACCACCCGCACCCCGTCCCGGATCCGGCTGTCGTGGTCGACGGTGAAACCGACCCGTTCCTCGTAGAAGAGCTTCGCCCGGTCGACGTCCGTCACCGGGACCACCACCACTTCGAGCTTCCAGTCCATGGCCGCGCCCCTTCCGTCGGGCCCTCCCAGTATCGACCGCCGCCCCGGTCCGCGCTCGGGCGCCGGCCGTCCGGCCCGCGGCCCGGTCGGCTAGCCTGGGCGGCGATGAACCACCTCGCCACCACCGCCGCCGCGACCCCCTTCCCGACCCCGTGGGGCGGCCTCGACCTCACCCGCCACCCCGAGGACCCGCGCGAGCGGCTGCGCGCCTGGGACGCCGCCGACGAGTACCTGCTGCGGCACCTGGCCGGCGAGGCCGACTCCGCCGAGGGCCGGCCCACCGCCCTGGCCGGCCGCGCCGTCACCGTCCTCGGCGACCGCTGGGGCGCGCTGACCACCGCGCTCGCCACCGCCCCCGCCGAGCGGGCCCCGGCCCGGATCACCCAGATCAGCGACTCGCACCTCGCCCAGCGCGCCACCGCGGCCAACCTCGCCCGGGCCGGCGCCGGCGAGGGCGCCGCCCGGCTGCTCACCACCCGCGACACCCCGCCCGGGCGGACCGACGTCCTGCTGGTGCGCGTCCCCAAGAGCCTCGCCCTGCTGGAGGACCAGCTGCACCGGCTCGCCCCGGCCCTGCGCCCGGACACGGTGGTCCTCGGCACCGGCATGACCACCGAGATCCACACCTCCACCCTGGAGCTCTTCGAGCGGATCCTCGGCCCCACCCGCACCTCGCTCGCGGTCCGCAAGGCCCGGCTGATCCTCTGCACCCCCGACCGGACGCTCGACCCCGGCCCCAACCCCTGGCCGCACCGCTACGCCCTGCCCGGCGACATCGGTCCCGCCTCGGGCCGCACCGTGGTCAACCACGCCGGCACCTTCTGCGCCGACCGCCTCGACATCGGCACCCGCTTCCTGCTCGCCCACCTGCCCACCGCCGCCCCCGGAGCCCGGGTCGTCGACCTCGGCTGCGGCAACGGGGTGGTCGGCACCGCCGCCGCCCTGGCCGCCCCCGGCGCCGAGCTGGTCTTCGTCGACGAGTCGCACCAGGCGGTCGCCTCCGCCGAGGAGACCTTCCGCGCCAACCTCGGCCCGGACGCCCCCGCCGAGTTCCTCACCGCCGACGCGCTCGCCGACGCGGGCCTGCCGGCCGGCTCGGTGGACCTGGTGCTCAACAACCCGCCGTTCCACTCCCACCAGGCCACCACCGACGCCACCGCCTGGCGGATGTTCACCGGCGCCCGCCGCGCCCTGCGCCCCGGCGGCGAGCTGTGGGTGGTCGGCAACCGCCACCTGGGCTACCACGTCAAGCTGCGCCGGCTGTTCGGCAACTGCCGCACGGTCGCGGGCAATCCGAAGTTCGTGGTGCTCAGGGCCGTCAAGCGCTGAGCGGCGCCGCACCGGTCCGGCCCGAGGGCCGCCCTGCGCATACTCCTTGCATGAATGTTCCGTGCTGCGTATATTCATGCCACGACGAAGGAGGAACGCCATGGCATTGCGAGTCGCCGTCGCCGGCGCGAGCGGGTACGCGGGCGGTGAGGTGCTGCGCCTGCTGCTCGGCCACCCCGAGGTGGAGATCGGGGCGCTGACCGGCGGCTCGAACGCGGGCACCCGGCTGGGGCTGCTCCAGCCGCACCTGCTGCCGCTGGCCGACCGGGTCCTGGAGCCGACCACCCCGGAGGTGCTGGCCGACCACGACGTGGTGTTCCTGGCGCTGCCGCACGGCCAGTCCGCCGCCGTCGCCGAGGCGCTCGGCCAGAACGTGCTGGTCGTCGACTGCGGCGCCGACTTCCGGCTGAAGGCCGCCGCCGACTGGGAGCAGTTCTACGGCTCCGCGCACGCGGGAACCTGGCCCTACGGCCTGCCCGAGCTGCCCGGCCACCGCGCCGCGCTCAAGGGCAGCAACCGGATCGCCGTCCCCGGCTGCTACCCGACGGCCGTCTCCCTCGCGCTGTTCCCCGCCTACGCGGCGGGCCTGGCCGAGCCCGAGGCGGTGGTCGTCGCCGCGTCCGGCACCTCCGGCGCCGGCAAGGCCGCCAAGACCCACCTGCTCGGCAGCGAGGTGATGGGCAGCGTCAGCGCCTACGGCGTCGGCGGCGTCCACCGGCACACCCCGGAGATGGCCCAGAACCTCACCCCATTGGCGGGCGAGCCGGTCACCGTCTCCTTCACGCCCACCCTCGTCCCGATGCCGCGCGGCATCCTCGCCACCTGCTCCGCCAAGGCGAAGCCCGGGGTGGGCACCGAGGAACTGCGCGCCGCCTATGCCGAGGCGTACGCCGACGAGCCGTTCGTCCACCTGCTCCCCGAGGGGCAGTGGCCGCAGACCAGCAGCGTCTACGGCTCCAACGCCGCGCTGGTGCAGGTCGTCCTGGACCCGGCCGCCGGGCGGATCGTGGCGATCAGCGCGATCGACAACCTGGTCAAGGGCACCGCCGGCGGCGCGGTGCAGAGCATGAACATCGCCCTCGGCCTGCCCGAGGAGCTGGGCCTTCCCGTGAACGGAGTCGCACCGTGACCGACCACCAGAACGTCGGCGTCACCGCCGCCCAGGGCTTCCGGGCCGCCGGCGTGACCGCCGGGATCAAGGCCTCCGGCACCCCCGACCTCGCGCTCGTCGTCAACGACGGGCCCTCGCTCGCCGCCGCCGGCGTCTTCACCTCCAACCGGGTCAAGGCAGCCCCCGTGCTCTGGTCCGAGCAGGTGCTCAAGGGCGGCACGGTCTCCGCCGTCGTCCTCAACTCCGGCGGCGCCAACGCCTGCACCGGCCCGCTGGGCTTCCAGGACACCCACGCCACCGCCGAGAAGGTCGCCGAGGAGCTGGAGCTGAACGCCGGCGAGGTCGCCGTCGCCTCCACCGGCCTGATCGGCGTGCGGCTGCCGATGGACATCCTGCTGCCGGGCGTCGGCGCGGCCGCCGCCGCGCTCAGCGCCACCGGCGGCGAGCGGGCCGCGATCGCCATCAAGACCACCGACACCGTGCACAAGACCGCCCAGGTCACCAGCCCGGCCGGCTGGACGGTCGGCGGCATGGCCAAGGGCGCCGGCATGCTCGCCCCGGGCCTGGCCACCATGCTGGTCGTGCTGACCACCGACGCCGAGGCGGACGCGGGCGTCCTGGACGCGGCGCTGCGCGGCGCCACCCGCACCACCTTCGACCGGATCGACTCCGACGGCTGCATGTCGACCAACGACACCGTGCTGCTGCTCGCCTCCGGCGCCAGCGGCACCGTCCCGGAGCGGGCCGAGTTCGACGAGGCCGTGCGCACCGTCTGCGCCGACCTGGCCCGCCAGCTGATCGGCGACGCCGAGGGCGCCAGCAAGGACATCCGGATCGACGTCACCGGCGCCGCCACCGAGCAGGAGGCCGTCGACGTCGCCCGGGTGATCAGCCGCAACAACCTCCTCAAGTGCGCGATCCACGGCGAGGACCCCAACTGGGGCCGGGTACTGGCCGCGATCGGCACCACCGACGCCGCCTTCGACCCCGACCGCCTGGACGTCGCCATCAACGGGGTCTGGGTCTGCCGGGACGGCAGCGTGGGGGAGGACCGCGACTTGGTCGACATGACCGGCCGCGAGGTCGTCATCACCGCGAACCTCAACGCCGGCGAGGCCGGGGCCAGCCTGTGGACCAACGACCTCACCGCCGACTACGTGCACGAGAACAGCGCCTACTCCACCTGACCGTCGCCAGCAGAGCCGGGGAAGCAGAACAGTGCAGATCGCACCCAAGGGCGAACAGGCCCGCAACAACACCGCGTTGCCCAAGGCCATGACGCTCATCGAGGCCCTGCCGTGGCTGGAGCGCTTCCACGGCAAGACCGTGGTGATCAAGTTCGGCGGCAACGCCATGGTCGACGAGGAGCTCAAGGCGGCCTTCGCCAAGGACGTCGTCTTCCTGCGCTTCGCCGGCCTGCACCCCGTGGTGGTGCACGGCGGCGGCCCGCAGATCAGCGCCCAGCTCGACAAGCTCGGCCTGGAGTCCTCCTTCACCAACGGCCTGCGGGTCACCACCCCCGAGACCATGGACGTGGTCCGGATGGTGCTCGCCGGGCAGGTGCAGCGCGAGCTCGTCGGCCTGCTCAACCAGCACGGCCCGTTCGCGGTCGGCCTGACCGGCGAGGACGCCCACACCATGACCGCCGTCAAGCGGTACGCGGTCGTGGACGGCGAGCAGGTCGACATCGGCCTGGTCGGCGACATCGTCAACATCGAGGCCGGCGCGGTGAAGGGCCTGATCGCCGACGGCCGCATCCCGGTGATCTCCTCGATCGCCCGCGGCGCCGACGGCCACGTCTACAACATCAACGCCGACACCGCCGCCGCCGCCCTCGCGGTCGCGCTCGGTGCCGAGATGCTCGTGATCCTCACCGACGTCGAGGGCCTCTACAAGGACTGGCCGCACTCCGACGACGTGATCAGCCAGCTCGACGCCTCCGAGCTGGAGGAGCTGCTGCCCACCCTGGCCAGCGGCATGCTGCCCAAGATGGAGGGCTGCCTGCGGGCGGTGCGCTCCGGCGTCGGCACCGCCCGCGTGCTGGACGGCCGGGTGCCGCACAGCCTGCTGCTGGAGATCTTCACCGACGAGGGCA
The DNA here is from genome assembly GCF_042800875.1 of Kitasatospora sp. NPDC057595. Classification (NCBI taxonomy): domain Bacteria; kingdom Bacillati; phylum Actinomycetota; class Actinomycetes; order Kitasatosporales; family Streptomycetaceae; genus Kitasatospora; species Kitasatospora sp. NPDC057595. The sequence continues at coordinate 129,947 of NZ_JBHVGL010000022.1, forward strand.
TCGGCACGATGGTCGTGCCGGACGACGAACCGACCGTGACCGGGGGACTCGCATGACTTCCAACGCCCAGCTCACCGAGCGGTGGCAGCACGCCTTCACCGACAACTACGGCACCCCGCGGATCCCGCTGGTCCGCGGCGAGGGCAGCAAGCTCTGGGACGCCGACGGCAAGGAGTACACCGACCTGCTCGGCGGCATCGCCGTCAACGCCCTCGGCACCGCCCACCCGGCGGTCGTCGAGGCCGTCACCCGGCAGATCGCCACCCTCGGCCACGTCTCCAACCTGTTCATCGCCGAGCCCACCGTCGCCCTCGCCGAGCGGCTGCTGCACCTGGACGGCCGCCCCGGCCGGGTGTTCTTCTGCAACTCCGGCGCGGAGGCCAACGAGGCCGCCTTCAAGATCAGCCGCCGCACCGGCCGCACCCACCTGGTGGCCCTGCAGGGCGGCTTCCACGGCCGCACCATGGGCGCCCTGGCGCTCACCGGCCAGCCCGCCAAGCAGGACCCGTTCCGCCCGCTGCCCGGCGACGTCACGCACGTCCCGTTCGGCGACGTCGAGGCGCTGCGCGCGGCCGTCACCACCGAGACCGCGGCCGTCTTCCTGGAGCCGATCCAGGGCGAGAACGGCGCGATCCCGCTGCCCGACGGCTACCTGGCCGCCGCCCGCGCGATCACCCGCGCCACCGGCACCCTGCTGGTCCTGGACGAGATCCAGACCGGCGTCGGCCGCACCGGTCACTGGTTCGCCCACCAGGCGTTCGAGGGCATCGAGCCGGACGTCGTCACGCTGGCCAAGGCGCTCGGCGGCGGCCTGCCGATGGGCGCGGTGCTGGCCTTCGGCGAGGCGGCCGAGCTGCTCACCCCGGGCCAGCACGGCACCACCTTCGGCGGCAACCCGGTGGCCGCGGCGGCCGGTCTCGCGGTGCTGGACACCATCGCGTCGCAGGGCCTGCTGGAGCACGCCCGCAAGATCGGCGACCGGCTGCGGCACGGCGTCGAGGCGCTCGACGACCCGCTGGTCTCGCACGTGCGCGGGGCCGGGCTGCTGCTGGGCATCGTGCTCACCGAGCCGGTGTCGGCGAAGATCCAGGCGGGCCTGCAGGAGGCCGGGTTCCTGGTCAACGCCGCGGTGCCGGACGCGGTGCGCCTCGCGCCGCCGCTGGTGCTGACCGAGCAGGAGGCGGACGCCTTCCTGGCGGCGCTGCCGGCCGTCCTGCGGGCCGTCCGCGAGGACGCCCCGGACGATGCGAACCGAGCGTAGTCCGGGAGAATAATCACATGACCGTACCCAACTCTGAGCAGTCCGCCACCGGCCCGACGCCGCAGGTCCCGCAGACCCGCACCGCGCGCCACCGGAGGATCGTGGACCTGCTCACCCGCCAGCCCGTGCGCTCGCAGAGCCAGCTCGCCAAGCTGCTCGCCGACGACGGACTCGTGGTCACCCAGGCCACCCTCTCCCGGGACCTGGACGAGCTGGGCGCGGTGAAGATCCGCAACCGGGACGGCGCGCTCATCTACGCCGTCCCGGCCGAGGGCGGCGACCGCACCCCGCGCGCGCCGATGGGGGAGTCCGCCACCGAGGGCCGGATGGCCCGGCTGGCCGGCGAGCTCATGGTCTCCGCCACCGCCTCGGGCAACCTGGTCGTGCTGCGCACGCCGCCCGGCGCGGCGCAGTTCCTGGCCTCGGCGATCGACCAGGCGGAGGTGTTCGAGATCATCGGCACCATCGCCGGCGACGACACCGTCCTGCTGATCAGCCGCGACCCGGCCGGCGGCCAGGCCCTCGCCGACCACCTGATGCAGCTCGCCCAGGCGAAGGCGCAGTAACCCCGCTCCACCCCCTGCCCCACTTCCTGCTCCACCCTCTGTTCCACCCCGGTGGGCCCGGCTCCGGCCGGGCCCACCGGCGTATCCGGAACCCGCCCGTTGGACCGGGTTTTGAGTTTCATACGGAGTAGTGCATACTTATGCCTATCGCCGTAAGCCTGTTCGCACAGTTGTGAAGGAGAAAGCCGTGACCGAGCGCGTCGTACTCGCCTACTCGGGCGGTCTGGACACGTCCGTCTGCATCGGCTGGATCGCCGAGGAGACGGGCGCGGAGGTCATCGCCGTCGCCGTCGACGTCGGCCAGGGCGGCGAGGACCTGGACGTCATCCGCCAGCGGGCGCTGGACTGCGGTGCCGTCGAGGCCGAGGTCGCCGACGCCCGCGAGGAGTTCGCCGACGAGTACTGCCTGCCGGCCCTCAAGGCCAACGCCCTCTACCAGGGCGAGTACCCCCTGGTGTCGGCCCTCTCGCGGCCCGTCATCGTCAAGCACCTGGTCGCCGCCGCGCAGAAGCACGGCGCCACCACCGTCGCCCACGGGTGCACCGGCAAGGGCAACGACCAGGTCCGCTTCGAGGTCGGCATCAACTCCCTCGCCCCGGGCCTCAAGTGCATCGCCCCGGTCCGCGACTACGCGATGACCCGGGACAAGGCCATCGCCTTCGCCGAGGCCAAGGGCCTGCCGATCGCCACCACCAAGAAGTCCCCGTACTCGATCGACCAGAACGTCTTCGGACGGGCCGTCGAGACCGGCTTCCTGGAGGACATCTGGAACGCCCCGATCGAGGACGTCTACGAGTACACCCAGAACCCGGCCGTCCCGCGCGAGGCCGACGAGGTCGTCATCACCTTCGAGGCCGGCGTCCCGGTCGCGATCGACGGCCGCAAGGTGACCGTCCTGCAGGCCATCGAGGAGCTCAACAAGCGGGCCGGCGCCCAGGGCATCGGCCGCCTCGACATGGTCGAGGACCGGCTGGTCGGCATCAAGTCCCGGGAGATCTACGAGGCCCCCGGCGCGATCGCGCTGATCACCGCCCACCAGGCGCTGGAGAACGTCACCGTCGAGCGCGAGCTCGCCCGCTACAAGCGGCAGGTCGAGCAGCGCTGGGCCGAGCTGGTCTACGACGGCCTGTGGTTCTCCCCGCTCAAGCGCGCCCTCGACGGCTTCGTCAACGAGGCCAACCAGCACGTCTCCGGCGACATCCGGATGGTCCTGCACGGCGGCCGGGCCGTCGTCAACGGCCGCAAGTCCGAGCAGTCGCTCTACGACTTCAACCTCGCCACCTACGACACCGGCGACACCTTCGACCAGTCGATGTCCAAGGGCTTCATCGAGATCTTCGGCCTCTCCTCGAAGATCGCCGCCCGGCGCGACCAGGGCTGATCCGCCCCCGGCCCCGGCCGCGCCCCCCTTCCCGGGGGCCGGCCGGGGCCACCCCCTCCACCTTCCCGCACGTCAGTAAGGAGCCGTCGATGTCCGCCGACCAGCCCGCAACCGGTGGCGACGTCCGCCTCTGGGGCGCCCGCTTCGCCGACGGCCCGTCCGAGGCCCTGGCCAGGCTCTCCGCCTCGGTGCACTTCGACTGGCGCCTCGCCCCCTACGACATCGCCGGCTCCAAGGCCCACGCCCGCGTCCTGCACAAGGCCGGCCTGCTCACCGACGACGAACTCGCCGCCATGCACGACGGGCTCGACCGGCTGCTCGCCGACGTCGAGGCCGGCACCTTCACCGGCACCATCGCCGACGAGGACGTCCACACCGCCCTGGAGCGCGGCCTGCTGGAGCGCCTTGGCCCCGACCTCGGCGGCAAGCTGCGGGCCGGCCGCTCCCGCAACGACCAGATCGCCACCCTCTTCCGGATGTACCTGCGGGACCACGCGAAGACCATCGGCGGCCTGCTGCTCGACCTCCAGCACGCCCTGGTCGGCCTCGCCGAGGCCCACCCGGACACCGCGATGCCGGGCCGCACCCACCTCCAGCACGCCCAGCCCGTGCTCTTCGCCCACCACGTCCTCGCGCACGTGCAGGCCCTCGGCCGCGACGCCGAGCGGCTGCGCCAGTGGGACGCCCGCACCGCCGTCTCCCCCTACGGCTCCGGAGCCCTGGCCGGCTCCTCGCTCGGCCTGGACCCGCAGGCCGTCGCCGCCGACCTCGGCTTCGAGGGCGGCTCGGTCGGCAACTCCATCGACGGCACCGCCTCGCGCGACTTCGTCGCCGAATTCGCCTTCGTCACCGCGATGATCGGGATCAACCTCTCCCGCATCGCGGAGGAGGTGATCATCTGGAACACCAAGGAGTTCGGCTTCATCACGCTGCACGACGCCTTCTCCACCGGCTCGTCGATCATGCCGCAGAAGAAGAACCCCGACATCGCCGAACTCGCCCGCGGCAAGTCCGGCCGGCTCATCGGCAACCTCACCGGCCTGCTCGCCACCCTCAAGGCCCTCCCGCTCGCCTACAACCGCGACCTGCAGGAGGACAAGGAGCCGGTCTTCGACTCCTGCGACACCCTTGAGGTCCTGCTGCCCGCCTTCACCGGCATGATGGCCACCCTCACCGTCCACCGCGAGCGGCTGGAGGAACTCGCCCCGGCCGGCTTCTCCCTCGCCACCGACATCGCCGAATGGCTCGTCAAGCAGGGCGTGCCGTTCCGCGTCGCGCACGAGGTCGCCGGCGCCTGCGTCAAGGAGTGCGAGGCCCACGGCATCGAGCTCGCCGACCTGACGGACGCGCAGTTCGCCGCCATCTCCGCGCACCTCACCCCGGAGGTCCGCACCGTGCTCAGCGTCCACGGCGCCATCGCCTCCCGCAACGGCCGCGGCGGCACCGCCCCCGACGCCGTCGCCGTCCAGCTCACCGAGGTCAAGGCCGACCTCACCGCCCAGCAGGAGTGGGTGACCGGCTGACCACCGGAGGTCCACCCGGAGGAGGGGCGCGGCGGACGAACCGCCGCGCCCCTCCCGCGCGCACGCCACCGGACGGCCGTAACCGGCGGAGCCCCCGCCGGGTCAAGCACGGCATGTGCACCGAGCTCCCGCTCCACCCGTCCGCCGAGGACGAGGTCCTCGCCGGCCTGCGCCGCCGTCTGGTCCGCGAGGCCGTCGCCGCCCTGCCCGGACGCTGCCCGCAACTGGTCGCCGCCCTCGCCGAGGACCCACCGCCGACCTACCGCGAGCTCGCCGACCGCCTCGGCATGCCGCGCGGCTCCATCGGCCCCACCCGCGCCCGCTGCCTCGCCTGCCTGCGCGCCCTGCTGCGCACCGAGCGCCACGCCTGACCCGGCCGGCCGTGACCCCGCCCGCCCGCGCCCCGCCGCCGCGCCGCCGTCACCCCCGCGCCGTCACCCGCCCGGCCGGGCGTGACCCTCGCCACGTCCGCCCCTCCCGTCACCCGCCCGGCGGGGCGTGACCCTCGCCACGTCCGGCGGCCGCGAGGTTGAGCTGAGCTGACACACGGGTAAGGCGCTGGCGAACGCCGCTCTTGACGGTGACGTGCCCGCCCCGATACTGACCGTGGGCGCGTTGCCGCCGACACGGCCCCACCAGGGCCGTGCGGACCGGTACGTTCGTGCGCCACCCCGGTCTGGGCGGATCCCCGGCCGGGACAACACCTCCGGCAGGGAAACCGGTGCGACACCCTCACGACCGCGCGCCGGAACAAGGATGGGGAGGCCCCCGCACATGGGCATGAGCGTCATCATTTCGACCGCCGACACGGACGACGCGGAGCAGATCCTCAAGCTCCAGTACCTCGGCTACCAGAGCGAGGCCGAACTCTACGGGGACTGGGCCATCGAGCCGCTGACCCAGACCCTGGACAGCATGCGCACCGAGCTGACCGAGCAGCACGTCCTGGTCGCCCGCCTCGGCGACGAGGTCGTCGGCACCGTCCGCGGCCATGTCGGCGCCGACGGCGTCGGCCGGATAGGGCGCCTGGTCGTCCACCCCCGCATGCAGCGCCACGGCCTCGGCGGCCGGCTGCTGGAAGCCCTCGAACAGCGGCTCGCCGAGCACGGCGCGGTGACCTCCTACCGGCTCTTCACCGGCCAGCGCAGCCTCGGCAACCTGCGCCTCTACGCCCGCCAGGGCTACCGGCAGACCACCGTCGAACGGGTCAGCGGCCGGCTCACCCTGGTGCACCTGGAGAAGCCCGCCACCGCCGCGCTCGCCGCCACCGCCTGAACCCCGTCCGGACTCCGCCCGGGCCCCCCGACCGTCGCGGTCCTCGTCGGCGCCGCCACCATCCGGACCACGGTGGCGGCGCCGAGCCGCATCACCGCAGCTCAAAGCCAGTGCTGTCCGAATTGCGGACAGCCTTGCCAAATAATTGGGGTTCCCCCGGCCCATCTGTTTTACTGGCTCACATGACTGCGACGACGAAATGGACCCCCACCGGCACACTGCCGGCAGGTGAGCGTGCCATGTGCCGTCGAATGTGTCACCGCTGAGGGCCACCGCCCCCGGCACCCGTTGAGAGTGCCAATCCTCGCGCCCCGAAGCGAGAACCCCGCGCCGCTCCCGTCCGTGTGAGCGCGCCCACTCCCGCCGCACCCGTCACCCCCCATCCGTCCGCCCGCCCGCGGACACGGTGAACCGCCAGGGCCGCGCCGTCGCGCGGTCCGGCCGCCCGACGGCCGCGACCGGGGGCGGCGGATCGCACCCCCCAGGCGTGACGCCGTCGCGCGTCGCCGACCGCACCCCCCGGTGCGGCGGCCGCCCGCCGCCCGCCCCCGACTTACGGAAGCAGTTGTGATCACCACCACGGACCTCACCAAGGTCTACCGATCCCGCGGCCGCGAGGTGACCGCCCTCGCCGGCGTCGACCTCCACGTCCGCCCCGGCGAGGTCTACGGAGTCGTCGGCACCAGCGGCGCCGGCAAGTCCACCCTCATCCGCTGCGTCAACATGCTGGAGCGCCCCACCTCCGGCACCGTCACCGTGGACGGCGTCGAACTCACCGCCCTCTCCGGCGGCGAGAACCGGGCCGGCAAGGAACTGCGCGAGGCCCGCCGCCGGATCGGCATGGTCTTCCAGCACTTCAACCTGCTCTCCTCCCGCACCGTCCAGCAGAACGTCGAACTCCCGCTGGAGATCATCGGCCTGGACCGCACCGAGCGCCGCCGCAAGGCCGCCGAGCTCCTCGACCTCGTCGGCCTCGCCGACAAGGCCCGCAGCTACCCCGGCCAGCTCTCCGGCGGCCAGAAGCAGCGCGTCGGCATCGCCCGCGCCCTCGCCGGCGACCCCAAGGTGCTGCTCTCCGACGAGGCCACCTCGGCGCTCGACCCCGAGACCACCCGCTCCATCCTCAAGCTGCTGCGCGACCTCAACCAGCAGCTCGGCCTCACCGTGCTGCTCATCACCCACGAGATGGACGTCATCAAGTCCGTCTGCGACTCCGCCGCTCTGATGCGCGGCGGCCGGGTCGTCGAGTCCGGCGCCCTCACCGACCTGCTCGCCCGGCCCGACTCCGAGCTCGCCCGCGAACTCTTCCCGCTCGGCGAGTTCGGCACCGGCCACCCCGGAGCCACCGTGCTGGAGATCACCTTCCAGGGCGACACCTCCGCCCAGCCCTTCGTCTCCCAGCTCGCCCGCACCTACCAGATCGACATCAACATCCTCGGCGCCGCGGTCGAGACCATCGCCGGACGCATGGTCGGCCGGATGCGGGTCGAACTGCCCGGCAGCCACCAGGACAACGTGGTGCCCATCGGCTTCCTGCGCGAGCAGGGCCTGCAGGTCGACGTCCTCGACGCCGCCCGCACCGCGAGCACGAAGGGAACGGCGGCATGACCTGGGACCAGATGCAGGAACTGATGGGGCCCGCCACCTGGGAGACCCTCCAGATGGTCGGCGCCGCCACCATCGGCACCGTCCTGTTCGGACTGCCGCTCGGCGTGCTGCTGGTGCTCACCGACAAGGGCGGCCTGCTGCAGAACCGGCCCGTCAACAAGGTGCTCGGCGCCGCCGTCAACGTCGCCCGCTCGGTGCCGTTCATCATCCTGATGATCGCCCTGATCTCCTTCACCCGCTGGCTGGTCGGCACCTCCATCGGCTGGCAGGCCGCGACCGTGCCGCTCACCATCGGCGCGATCCCCTTCTTCGCCCGCCTCGTCGAGACCTCCGTGCGCGAGGTCGACCGCGGCCTGGTCGAGGCCGTCCAGGCGATGGGCGGCTCCACCTGGACCATCGTCCGCAAGACGCTGATCCCCGAAGCCCTGCCCGGCCTGGTCGCCTCCGTCACCACCACGGTCATCACCCTGGTCAGCTACTCCGCGATGGCCGGCGCGGTCGGCGGCGGCGGACTCGGCACGCTCGCCATCAACTACGGCTACTTCCGCTTCGAGACCGCCTTCATGTGGATCATCGTCGCCGAACTGGTGATCATCGTCACCGTCGTGCAGCTGATCGGCGACCAGGCCGTCCGCTCCCTCGCCCACCGCGGCCGCACCGGCGGACGGACCCGCCTGCTGCGCCCCCGCGTCCCCGCCGCCCGGACCGCCGCCGACGAGAACGAGCTCGTCGCCCCCTAGACCTCCCGGCGTCCGAACCCGGACCCGGCTCCCCGGTACCACGCAGAAAGGCACTTTTCGTGCGCAACGTTCTGAAGTTCACCAGCGTCCTCGCCACCGCCGGCATCGCCCTCTCCCTCGCGGCCTGCGGCAGCAACGGCGACTCGAAGTCCTCCTCGGACCCGAACGCGCCGCTCACCGTCGCCGCCACCCCCACCCCGCACGGCCAGATCCTCAAGTACGTCAAGGACAACCTCGCGGAGAAGGCCGGCCTCAAGCTCACCATCAAGGAGGTCACCGACTACGTGACCCCCAACACCGCGGTGCAGGACGGCTCGGCCGACGCCAACTACTTCCAGCACGTGCCGTACCTGGAGGACTTCAACAAGAAGCACGGCACCCAGATCGTCTCCGTCGAGACGGTCCACCTGGAGCCGCTCGGCCTCTACTCCAAGAAGGCCAAGGCCATCGGCGACATCAAGGACGGCGCCACCGTCGGCCTGCCCAACGACGCCACCAACGAGGGCCGCGCGCTCAAGCTCCTCGCCGACAACAACCTCATCACCCTCAAGGACGGCGTCGGCACCGCCGCCACCCCCGCCGACGTCACTGGCAACCCGAAGAACCTCAAGTGGAAGGAGCTGGAGGCCGCCCAGCTGCCCCGCTCCATCGACGACCTCGACGCCGCCGTCATCAACGGCAACTTCGCCCTCGACGCCGGCCTCAAGCCCACCAGCGACTCGCTCATCCTGGAGAAGGCCGAGGGCAACCCCTACGCCAACATCCTCGCGGTCAAGCAGGGCAAGGAGAACGACCCCCGGGTCAAGAAGCTCGCCGAGCTGCTGCACTCGCCCGAGGTGAAGAAGTACATCGACGACACCTTCAAGGGCGCCGTCATCCCGGCGTTCTGATCCACGCCGACCGCGCCACCGACCCGTCCCGCCGGACACCACCGGGCCCCCGCCGCAAGCAGGCGGGGGCCCGGTCGGGCAGTATGCACCAGTGACGGTCCGACAGACCCACTTCTGACGTACCGTCGTCCGGTCCGTGCACCGCGTGACAACCCGGCACCGGCGAGGCGTACGGTGTGTCCACGACCCGGCGAGGAGAGACGGCATGGCAGCGAGCTTCCCCGAGACCGCCATCAGCACCGAGAGGCTGCTGCTGCGCCCGCTTGCGGAGGACGACGCCCCCGGACTGGCCGCCATGATGGCCGACGAACTCGTCCTGGCCTGGACCGACCAGCCGCACCCCTGCACCGAGGCCCACGCCGTCGAGCTGGCCCGCACCCTCGCCCCCGCCCACCGTGCCGCCGGCCGCGGCATCGTGCTCGCCGTCACCGAGCACCTCACCCAGCGCCTGGTCGGCCTCGTCGAACTCCGCAACACCGACTGGCGGCTGCGCTCCACCGAGATCTCCTTCATCACCGCAGCCTGGGCCCGCGGCGAGGGCTACGCCCCCGAGGCCGTCCTCGGCGTCGCCCAGTGGCTCTTCGAGGACCGCGGCTTCCTGCGCCTGGAACTGCGCACCGCCGCCGGCAACACCGCCGCCCAGCAGGTCGCCCAGAAGATCGGCGGCATCAGCGAGGGCGTGCTGCGCAGCGCCTGGATAGTGCGCGGAGAGGTGAGCGAGGTCGGCTCCGGGGCGCCCGCCGGTCAGCGGGCCGGGGGAGAGAGCCGCAGCGACCTCATCCTGTGGAGCCTGCTGCCCGAGGACCTCGAAGCGCCCGAGGCCCCGGCCCCCGCCTGGGCCGGGGGCGACCGCTACGTCCTGCGCGACTGAACCGTCCCCGCCCGGCCCCGGCCGTCCAGTCCCCGTCTGCCCGTCTGCCCGCTTGCCCGCCTGCCGGTCCGGGACCCGTCCGGTCCGCTCCGTCCGCCGCGCCCGTCGTGCACAGGTGTGCGAGATGTCCACGCCGAGGGGATCGCACCCGGTAGCCTCTGACCGGCGCCGCACACCGGCGCCGCCTGTCGGCGCACGGATGGCGAGGGAGACGGCCGCAGATGGCTGACCGGATCACGGTCATCGGGTGGGACGGAACACCGCTGACCGAGGCCGCCGCCGCGGCCCTCGCCGCGGCCACCCTGGTGGCCGGCGCCCCCTACCAGCTCAAGGCCCTCCCGGTGCCGTCCGGCGCCGAACGCCTCGCCCTCGGCAGCATCCAGCTCGCCGCCCGCCGGATCGCCGAACACCGCGGCGCCGCCGTCGTCATCGCCGAGGGCGACCCCGGCTTCTTCGGCGTCGTCCGCACCCTGCGCCGCCCCGAGTACGGCCTCGAACTCGAAGTCCTGCCCGCCGTCTCCTCCGTCGCCGCCGCCTTCGCCCGCGCCGGCATGCCCTGGGAGGACGCCCAGGTCGTCAGCGCCCACGGCGGCCGGCTGCGCCGCGCCGCCAACGTCTGCCGCGCCCACCCCAAGGTCGCCGTCCTCAGCGCCCCCGGCGCCGGACCCAGCGAACTCGCCCTGATGCTCCGCGGCGTCCATCGCACCTTCGTCGTCTGCGAGGCCCTCGGCACCCCCGACGAGGACGTCACCGTCCTCACCTCCGACCGCGTCGCCGACCACATCTGGCGCGACCCCAGCGTCGTCCTGGTGATCGGCGGCAGCAGCGCCGGCGGCCCCGGCGGCGGACCGCAGAGCGGCGCCGCCGGCGAAGCGGCCGGCTGGATCGCCGGACGCCCCGTCGGCTACCCCGGCCCCGACCGCGGCTGGGCCCTGCCGACCGACACCTACACCGGCACCGGGCGCACGCCGGGCGCCACCGACACGCTCCCGGCGCACGTCCGCGCGCTCGTGCTCGCCCGCCTCGGCGCGCGCCCCGGCGACCTCGTCTGGTCCGTCGGTGCCGGCAGCGGCGCGCTCGCCGTCGAGGCCGCCCGCTTCGGCGCCGCCGTCGTCGCCGTCGAGGCCGACGCCGCCGCCTGCGCCCGCCTCGCCGTCAACGCCCGCCGCTACGGCGTCGAGGTCGAGACCGTCCACGGCCACGGCCCCGACGTCCTCGGCGAACTCCCCGAACCCGACGCCGCCGTCGTCGAGAACGGCGGACCGCAAGCCGTGCGCGCCGTCCTCTCCCGCCGCCCCGAACGCGTCGTCGCCGTCGCCCGCACCCTCGCCGAGGCCGAGGAGGTCCGCCGCGCCATCGCCGAGGCCGGCTACCGCGCCGACGGCGCGCTGCTCCAGTCCGCGCCCCTCCTCGCGCCTTCCGGCACCCCCGGCGACGGCGGCCACGGATTGCGCCTCGGCGTGGGTGACCCCGGCACCTTCCTGCTCTGGGGTGAGCAGAAAGCGTGAAGGCCCTGTTCCGCCCGCCCCGGCCGGACGGTGATCCAGGTCGCATCCGGACACCGATTCGAGAGGCGGCCCCGCCGGGCCGGTAGTGTGGCGTCCGGGACGGCTGCGGCCTCCGCCGGCCCGCCCGATCCGGCCTGTTCGTCGCCAATCCGACGCGGTACGGACCGGTACGGCTCGAAGTGTGGGCAATTCGACGGGCCGCCCGCCGGACCTGGAGAATGCCGTAGGGTCCGGTGCGGTCGTGCCGGTTGCCCCGGCTTGTCGTTGTTTCAGATGACGCGCCATCCCCCGCGGGTGGTGCGCGGGCCGGGGTGCCGCAGCGCGCCGGAAGGACTTCGGCCGCAGCGCCTCGGCGCGGCGGCCGTGTGTGGTTGAGGGGCGGGCCGGTGCAGGCCCGACCCGTGCGGATGGGCGCTGCGGTCGTTGATCGCGTCGCCGAGGGCGCGGCAGCGGCCTGGAAGGAGCTTTGACATGACCGATGGCGGCCACGTCCCGAACGAGGGACTGCCGGAGCACCTGCTCGCCGGGCCCGACCCGCTCGGCGGCCCCGAGGGCGCCGCGGCCGTCGCACCCGGACAGGGCGTCGCGACGGACGGCACCGGCCTGCCCGGCACCCTCCCGCCGCACGGCGTCCCCGCCCAGGGCACCCCGCTCGGCGCGCCCGGCGTCCCTGGTACCCCTGGTATTCCCGGCGGCGTCGGCGTCGGCGTCGGCGACGGCTGGACCGTCGACCCGGGCGCCCAGCGCCCCGCCTTCCACTTCGTCGACCAGCCCGACGGCCTCGACGACGAGGACGACGTCCTGCTGATGCCCGGCCCGCAGGGCTCCTGGGGCGAGCCGGCCGCCGACCAGCAGACCCCGCCCGGCACCCCCGTCGAGCCGTCCTGGCCCCCGCTGGACCCGCCCGTGCTCGGCGCCGCCCACGGTGCCGCGCACGCCCAGGCCCCGCAGGTCCCGCCGCACGCCCAGCCCGCGCCCGGCGCCCAGACCGTCCCCGTCCAGGGCCAGGGCCCCGACGCGATGACGGCCGCTCAGCCGCCGCGCCGCCCGCTGCACGCCGGCCCGCCGATCCCGGACCCCTCCCTGATGACCGGCCAGGTCCCGGTCCGCTCGCTCGCCGACCGCGGCCCGTCGACCGGCGCCACGCCCGCCCACGGCATCCCGGTCGTGCCGGCCGGCCTCCAGCCGGAGCCGCAGGCGGTCCCGGTGGCCCCCGCGCCCGGCGTGCCCGCCGCGGTTGCCGCCCCCGGTGCGCCCGTGGCCCAGCCGGTGCCGGCCGCCCAGCCGGTCGAGACCGCCGCCCAGCCGGCCGCCGCGCCCGTCGAGGCTCCGGTCCCCGTGGCGGAGGCCGTCGCCGCGTCCGCCGAGCCGGTCGAGAACGCCGAGGCCGTCGCCGTGCCCGCCGCGCCCACCGAGGCCGCGGTGCCCGTCGAGGCCGTCGCGCAGCCCGTCGCCCCCGCCGGGGTGCCGGAGACCGCCGAGCCGGCCGCCGCCCACGCCGTCCCCGTCGCACCGGTCGCCCACGCCGAGCCCGTGGCCGTGCCCGCCGCCGAGGCCCCGGCCGAGGCGGTCGTGGAGCAGTCCGAGCAGCCGGTCGAGGTCGTCGCCGAGCCGGTGCCGGGGGAGACCTCCGCCGCCCCGGCCGGCCCGCCGCGCCGGATCTCCGCCTTCCTCGCCGCGCCGACCCCGCACGGTCTGCCGCAGGTCGAGGCCGTCGCGCAGCCCGCCCCGGCCGCCGCGCCCGTCGCCGTGCCGGAGACGGAGCAGTCCGCCCCCATAGCGCCCGCCGCCGAGGCCCCGGCCGAGCCCGTCGTCGAGGTCCAGGCCGAGCAGGCCGCCCAGGCCGAGCCCGCCGTGCCCGCCCAGGCCGAGCAGCCCGTGGCCGAGCCGGCCGAGCCCGCCGCCGAGCCGGCCGAGTCGGTGGCCCCGGTCGCCGAACAGGCCGTCACCGAGCAGCCCGTCGTCGAAGCCCCGGCCGAGCCCGTCGTCGAGCCCGTCACCGAGGCGGTTGCCGAGACCGCCGCCGGAACCGGCGAGATGCCCTCGGGCCGGCCCGTCCCCGTCGCCGTCCCGGTCGCCGAGGCCCCCGCCGAGGAGCAGCCCGTCCCCGAGGCCCCGGTCGCCGCCGAGCAGCCCGTCGTCGAGCAGCCCGGCGTCGAGCCGACCCCCGCGGAGCAGCCCGCCGAGGCCCCGGTTCCCGCCGAGGCCGCGCCGGCGACCGAGGCGCCCGCCGAAGCCGAGGCCACCGCGCCGACCGCAACCGCCGAAGCGGCCGAGGCCGCCACGCAGCCCGCCGAGCCCGCTGCCGCAGCCACCGAGGCCACCGAGGCCGCCGAGGCAACCGAGGTCGAGACCGGAGCCGGGTCCGAGACCGAAGCCGAGTCCGCGCCCGACTCCGAGGACGCGGAAGCCGCCGCCGAGCCCGCCGAACCGCGCGGCCCGGCCGCCCCCGGCTACGACGACGCCGGCCGCGAGGCCGTCCACCAGGTCATCCGCGAGCGCCGCGACGTCCGCAACGGCTTCCGCCCCGACCCGATCCCGCACGAGGTGCTGATCCGCGTCCTGGAGGCCGCCCACACCGCCCCCAGCGTCGGCTACTCGCAGCCCTGGGACTTCGTGGTCATCCGCTCCGCCAAGACCCGCCGCAAGATGCACGAACTGGCCGAGCGTCAGCGCGAGGCGTACGCGGACACGCTCCCCAAGGGCCGCGCGAAGCAGTTCAAGGAAATCAAGATCGAGGCGATCCTCGAAACGCCCGTCAACATCGTGGTCACCGCCGACCGCACCCGCGGCGGCCGGCACACCCTGGGCCGCCACACCCAGCCGCAGATGGCCCCGTACTCGTCCGCCCTCGCGGTCGAGAACCTCTGGCTGGCCGCCCGGGCCGAGGGCCTCGGCGTCGGCTGGGTGAGCTTCTTCGACGAGGAGGAGCTGGTCCGCGAGCTCGGCCTGCCCGAGCACCTGGAGGTCGTCGCCTACCTGTGCGTCGGCTTCGTCGACGCCTTCCCGGACGAGCCCGAGCTCCAGCAGCAGGGCTGGGCGAAGAAGCGCCCGCTGTCCTGGGTCGTCCACGAGGAGCAGTACGGCAACCGCGCCCTGCCGGGCGAGGAGCCGCACAACGCGCTCTCCGAGACCCTGCGCGGCATCCGCCCGCTGGACGCCAAAGCGCTCGGCGAGGCCTGGGACCGTCAGAAGCGGATGACCAAGCCGGCCGGCTCGCTCGGCATGCTGGAGATCATCTCCGCCCAGCTGAGCGGTCTGTCCCGCAAGTGCCCGCCGCCGATCCCGGAGCCCGCCTGCGTCGCGGTCTTCGCCGCCGACCACGGCGTGCACGCCCAGGGCGTCAGCCCCTGGCCGCAGGAGGTCACCGCCCAGATGGTCGGCAACTTCCTCGCCGGGGGAGCGGTGGTCAACGCCTTCGCCAAGCAGATCGGCACCGAGGTCTGCGTGGTCGACGTCGGCGTGGCTGCCGAACTGCCGGACGCGATCCAGCAGGGCCGCACCACCGGTCTGCTGCCGCGCAAGGTCAAGCCCGGCACCGACGACATGACGCAGGGCCCGGCGATGACCCGCGAGGAGGCTCTCAAGGCCCTGGAGGTCGGCATCGAGACCGCCCGCGACCTCGTCGCGGCCGGTAACAAGGCCCTGATCACCGGTGACATGGGCATCGCCAACACCACCGCCTCCGCGGCCCTGATCTCGGTGTTCACCGGCCTGGACCCGGCCGAGGTCACCGGCCGCGGCACCGGCATCGACGACGAGACGCACGCCCGCAAGGTCGAGGTCGTCCGGGCCGCCCTGGCCCTGCACCAGCCCGACCCGGCCGACCCGATCGGCGTCCTCGCCGCCGTCGGCGGGCTGGAGCACGCGGCTCTCGCGGGCTTCCTGCTCGGCGCGGCCAGCCTGCGCACCCCGGTCATCCTGGACGGCGTGATCGCCGGCTCGGCCGCGCTCGTCGCCAAGGCGATCGCCCCCGAGGTGCTGGCCGCCTGCATCGCCGGTCACCGCTCGGCCGAGCCCGGCCACCAGGCCGCGCTCGCCAAGCTCGGCCTGCGCCCGCTGATCGACCTCGACCTGCGGCTCGGCGAGGGCACCGGCGCCCTGCTGGCCCTCCCGCTGGTGCAGAGCGCGGCCCGTGCGATGCACGATGTAGCCACCTTCGACTCCGCCGGGGTCACCGAGAAGGCCTGACGCTCGTCCGAACCGCTCCGCACACCGGCCCGAGGGCGCGCCGGTGCGCGGAGCGGCGCCGTACCCCCGCACCCTCACCGATCCAGGAGCACCACCGATGACCGCGCCCACCCCTCACCCCAGCACCGAGGGCCGCACCCCGTACCCCGTCGGCCTGCTGCTGGCCGGCCGCCGCGTCGTGGTGGTCGGCGGCGGGCACGTCGCCCAGCGGCGGCTGCCCGCCCTGCTCGCCACCGGCGCGGACGTGCACCTGATATCGCCGGCCACCACCCCGGCCGTCCAGGCGATGGCCGACGCCGGCGAGCTGACCTGGCACCGCCGGCCCTACCAGGAGGGTGACCTCGCCGACACCTGGTACGCACTGGTGGCCACCGACGACCCGGCGGTGAACGCCGCCGTCAGCGCGGAGGCGGAGCGCGAGCGAGTGTTCTGCGCCCGCAGCGATGACGCCTCCGCCGCCACCGCGTGGACGCCGGCCAGCGGGCGGGACGCCGGGGCGACCGTTGCCGTCCTCACCGGCGACCCGCGGCACTCGGCCGCGCTGCGCGACTCGATCGTCGAGGGACTGCGGGACGGCTCGCTCGCCGCCCGCCAGTACCGCGCGCACGGCGCGGGGGTCGCGCTGGTCGGCGGCGGCCCGGGCGACCCGGACCTCATCACGGTGCGCGGCCGGCGGCTGCTCGCGGACGCCGACGTGGTGGTGGCCGACCGGCTGGCGCCGCGCGAGCTGCTGGCGGAGCTGCCGGAGCACGTCGAGGTGATCGACGCGTCGAAGATCCCGTACGGGCGCTTCATGGCGCAGGAGGCGATCAACCGGACGCTGGTCGAGCACGCCAAGGCCGGCAAGTTCGTGGTGCGGCTGAAGGGCGGCGACCCGTACGTGTTCGGGCGCGGCGGCGAGGAGCTGCTGGCCTGCGCCGAGGCCGGGCTGCCGGTCACGGTGGTGCCGGGCATCTCCAGCTCGATCAGCGTGCCGGCGGCGGTCGGGGTGCCGGTCACCCACCGGGGGATGACGCACGAGTTCACAGTGGTCTCGGGGCACGTCGGCCCGGACGACGAGCGGTCGCTGACCGACTGGGGGGCGCTCGCCCGGATGACGGGCACCGTGGTGCTGCTGATGGCCGTGGACAAGATCGGCGCCATCGCGGCCCGGCTGATCGCGGAGGGACGCGCCGCCGACACCCCGGTCGCCGTCGTCCAGGAGGGCACCACCGCCGCCCAGCGCCGCGTCGACGCCACCCTGGCCACCGTCGCCGCCACCGTCGCGGCCGAGGGCATCAAGCCCCCGGCGGTCATCGTCATCGGCGACGTCGTCAACGTCCTCGCTCCCGCCACGGCCGCTGGCGCCTGACCCCTCGGCTTCTTCCCTCTTCCTTACGCCAGCACTTTGCAAACAGCAGCTGTTTGCAAAGTGCTTGGCGCGTCGTCCCAGCTCAGCGCCCTCGATGCTCGCGTTGCATGGCCGTGCAGCTAAGCGCTTGAGCGGCCGAGCGCCCACGCCCGGCTACTCCAGCGGCTGCTCCGTCCAGATCACCTTCCCGGTGGCCGTGTACCGCGTCCCCCACCGGTCCGCGAACTGGGCGACCAGGAACAGCCCGCGCCCGCCCTCGTCCGTGGTGGCCGCGTACCGCAGGTGCGGCGAGGTGCTGCTGCCGTCCGACACCTCGCAGATCAGCGACCGGTCGAGCAGCAGCCGCACCTTGATCGGCCCCGTGCCGTACCGGATCGCATTGGTCACCAGCTCGCTCAGGATCAACTCGGTGACAAACGCCGCGTCCGCCAGCCCCCAGTGCTCCAGCCGCTCCGCGACCGCCGCCCGCACCCCGGCGACCGCCGCCGGGTCCGACGGCACCTCCCACTGCGCCACCCGGTCCGCCGACAGCCCCCGGGTCCGCGCCACCAGCAGCGCGATGTCGTCCTGCGGCCGCTCCGGCAGCATCGCTCCCAGCACGTCCGCACAGGTCTGCTCCGGCGTCCGTGCCGGCCCCTCCAGCGCCGCCCGCAACAGCTCCAACCCCTCGTCGATGTCCCGCTCGCGGTCCTCCACCAGCCCGTCCGTGTAGAGCACCAGCCGGCTGTCCTCCGCCACCTCCAGCTCCACCGTCTCGAACGGCAGCACCGCCAGCCCCAGCGGCGGCCCGGTCGGCAGCTCCGGGAACACCACCGACCCGTCCGGGCGCACCAGCGCCGGCGGCGGATGCCCCGCACTCGCCACCGTGCACCGCCGCGCCACCGGGTCGTAGATCAGGTACAGGCAGGTCGCCCCGGTCACCGCCGCCGACGCCCCGGTCGCCGACTCCTCCAGGTCGATCCGGTTCACCAGCTCGTCGAGGTGCCCCAGCAGCTCGTCCGGCGGCAGGTCCAGCGTCGAGAAGTTGTGGATCGCCGTCCGCAGCCGCCCCATCGTCGCCGCCGCGTGCAGCCCGTGCCCCACCACGTCCCCCACCACCAGCGCCACCCGGGCCCCGGGCAGCGGGATCAGGTCGAACCAGTCCCCGCCCACCCCCGCCTGCGCCGGCAGGTACCGGTGCGCCACCTCCAGCGCGTTCTGCTCCGGCAGGCTGCGCGGCAGCAGGCTGTGCTGCAGCGTCACCGCCATCGCGTGCTCCCGGGTGTACCGGCGCGCGTTGTCGATGCACACGGCCGCGTGCGCGACCAGCTCCTCCGCCAGCGCCAGGTCCTCCTCCTCGAACGGCTCCGGCCGCTCCGAGCGCCAGAACCGGACGATCCCCAGCAGCACCCCGCGCGCCTTCAGCGGCACCCGGACCAGCGAGTGCACCCCGTCCGCCAGCACCCGCGCCGCCGCCTCCGGATCCTGCTCGCGCCACCCCGCGGCCTCCGTCAAGCGCGGCTCCAGCCCCGGCAGCCCGCTGTTCAACGCCCCCGCCAGCGGCGTCGACGGCCCCACCTCCAGCACCGTGCCGACCGGGTAGAACGGCACACCCTCCCGCACCGCCGACAGCGCCGCCCGCCGCATCCGCAGCAGCGCGGGACCGGACGGCGGCTCGTCGCCCTCCAGCACCTGGTCGGCCAGGTCCACCGTGACGATGTCGGCGAACCGGCCCACCGTCACCTGCGCCAGCTCCTCCGCCGTCCGCGTCACGTCCAGCGTGCTGCCCACCGTGACCCCGGCGTCGTACAGCAGCCGCAGCCGCCGCTGCGCCACCTCGGCCCGCCCGGACAGCGCCAGCAGTTCCGTGGAGTCCCGCAGCGTCGCCACCGACCCGGGCGGTCCGCCGTCGCGGTCCGTGGGCCGGATGTTCACCGCCAGCAGCCGCTCACCGGCCAGCACCACCTCGTCGCTGACGGCCCGCCCGTCCGCCAGCAGCTCCAGCGGCGCCGGCTCCAGGCCCAGCTCGGTCAGCGGACGGCCCTCCGCGTCCGGCGGCAGGTCCAGCAGCCGGCGCGCCTCGTCGTTGCAGAGCAGCAGCCGCCCGTCGTCGCCGATGATCAGCACGCCCTCGCGCACGGAGTGCAGCACCGCCGCGTGGTGCTCGTACATGCGGGTCATCTCGGCCGGCCCCAGCCCGCGGGTCTGCCGCTTCAGCCGCCGGCTGATCAGCGCCGTCCCGCCGGTCGCCAGCGCGAGCCCGGCGGCGGCCGTACCGAGCACCACGGGCAGCTGCCGCTCGCTGGCACTGCTCACATTGGCGATCGTGATGCCCGCCGAGACCGCCCCGACCACCTGCCCGTCCGGGGCGCGCACCGGCACGATGGCCTGCACCAGCGACCCGAGCGTGCCGGTGACCTGCTCGGTCACCACCTGTCCGTTCAGCGCGGGCTGGTAGTTGCCGATGATCTTGTGGCCGATCCGGGCCGGGTCGGGGTGGGTCAGGCGGATGCCGTCGGTGTTGATCACGACGATGAAGTCCACACCCGCGTTGATCCGCGCCGACTGCGCGGAGGGCTGCAGGATCGCGGTCGGGTCGGGGGAGCGCAGCGCCGCGACGATGCCCGGCGAGTTGGCATAGGTCTGCGCGACCGCCACCGAGCGGTTGGTGGCCTCCTGCCGGGCGTCGTTGCGGGACTGCACCAGCAGCGCGACCACGGCCGCCACCACCAGCATCAGCACCACCACGACCTGCAGCGCGAAGACCTGCCCGGCCACCGACCGGACCCGGGCCGGTGCCGGCCGGGCCGTTCGTGATCGCTGGTGCCGACCGTGTGGGCGCCCGCCGGGCGAGCCGGCGCCGGTACCGGTGGACCGGGAGGCGGAGGTGGAACCGGCCGCACCGGGGTCCGACGGCGCCCAAGATCGACCCGGAAAACGGGCCATACGTCATATTTGCACTCCACACGGCGGCGGGCCAAGGACGACCACGCCGCCCATTGGGCCGGTTGGCCTTCCCCGGCCCGACTTGGCAAGATCGCAGGGTGTCCGAACCCCGCACCATCACCGACCCCGCCGACCCGCGCCTCGCCGACTACACCGGCCTGACCGACGTCGAACTCCGCCGCCGCCGCGAACCCGCCGAGGGCCTGTTCATCGCCGAGGGCGAGAAAGTCGTCCGCCGCGCCCTGGCGGCCGGCTACCGGATGCGGTCGATGCTGCTGACCCCCAAGTGGCTGGACGTGATGGCGGACGTCATCGCCGAGGCCGACGCGCCCGTGCACGTCGTCGAACCCGCCCTCGCCGAGGCCGTCACCGGCTACCACGTCCACCGCGGCGCCCTCGCCTCGATGGAGCGGCAGCCGCTGCCGGACGCCGCCGAGCTGCTGGCCGGTGCCCGCCGGGTGGCCGTGCTGGAGGGCCTGGTCGACCACACCAACCTGGGCGCGATCTTCCGCAGCGCCGCCGCCCTCGGCATGGACGCCGTGCTGCTCTCGCCCGACTGCGCGGACCCGCTGTACCGGCGTGCGGTGAAGGTCTCGATGGGCGCCGTCTTCGCCGTCCCCTACGCCCGGCTGGACCCCTGGCCGGCCGCCCTGGACACGGTGCGCGCCGCCGGCTTCAGCCTGCTCGCGCTCACCCCGGCCGAGACCGCCGTCGACCTGGCCGACCTCGCCCCGCACCGCCTCCCCAAGGCGGCCCTGATGCTCGGCGCCGAGGGCGACGGCCTCACCCGCCGCGCCCTGGCCGCCGCCGACCACGCCGTGCGCATCCCCATGGCCCACGGCGTCGACTCCCTCAACGTAGGCGCCGCCGCAGCCGTGGCCTTCTACGCGGTCACCGCCACCGCCTGACCCCCCCACCCCCACAAGAAGTCGGCCCCGCCGACTTCCCACTCCGGCGTGCCCCGCCGCCTCCGGCGAAGCGCCGTGCTGCGGCAGAACAGGTCGGCCAGGCCTCGGGCTGCCCGTCGTGGGCGCCCCCGGAGAGGCGCCTGCTGCCGCACGGAAAGTCGAGCAGAGCGACTCTCCGTGCTCAGGCGTGCCAGTCGCCGCCGACCGGGCGCGCCGCGCACCAAGAGTCGGCCCGGCCGACGTCCTGCTCCGTAGTGCCCGCCCATCACGGGCGCCTCCGGCGTGGCTCGGTGCTGCCGCACGGAAAGTCGGGCTCGCCGACTTCCTGCTCCGGCGTGCGTGCCCGTTCCGGCCGCCTCCGGTTGTGCCACCGTCGACGCGGCGCCGTGCTGCGGCGCGGGAAGTCGGATCCGCCGACTTCCTGCTCCCGGCGCGCTTGCGTGTTCTGGTCGCGGCTTGCCCGGGTCCGCCGCCTCCGACCGGGCGGGCTGCGCACCAAAGGGCGGCCCGGCCGACTCCCTGCTCCGGAGTACCTGGCCGCCCTGGGCGCCTGCGGCGAGGCGCCGGCTGCTGCACCAAAAGTCAGCCCGGCCGACTTCCTGTGCCCGCCCCGGGTCAGCCGACGGGGGCGGTGGGGGGTGCGGGGGCAGCGGCGGGGGGTGGGGTGGTGATCGGGGGCGTCATGGTGGGGGAGCCGGGCCAGGACTCCTCCAGGGTGCCGTCCGCGCGCAGCGTGTAGCGCGTGGATGTGGTGGCCCCGGTCTGGGCGACCCGCTCCTCCCGCACCAGGGCCCCGGCCTCCAGCCGCCAGGCCGCAGCCGCCTGCGGGTCCGCCGCCGAGGAGCGAGAGGTCAGCGCGACCGGGGCGTCCCCGTTGAAGGCGAACAGCTGCACCAGGTCGACCGGCACCGACCCCTCCGAGCGCCGCAGGACGACCAGCGCCGCCGGTGCGCCCTTGTACCGCGCCGGGAGGACCGCGCTGAGCACGACCTGCGGCCCCGCGCCCGCCGAGCGGCCGTCGTGCAGGGCGATGGCCGGACCGCCCGCCGGATCGGCGTAGGAGCGGTTCGGCCAGTCGACCGCCGGGCCCGCACCCTGGGCGGGGGCCAGCGCGCCCTCCGCACCGCCGCCCGTTGGGGCCCCGTGGGCCGCGGCCGCCAGCGGAGCGGTCGACGGCGCTGTGGTCGACGGCGCTGTGGTCGACGGCGCTGTGGTGGACGGCGTCAGCCCGTCCGCCGACAGCCCCGCCCCGGTCGACGCCTCCGGAGCCGGGGCGGTCGCGGGCGCCGCGCCGGCCGTCGGGCCCGCCGCAGCGGCGGAGCTCGCCGGTGGCCGCATCCCCTGCTTGTCCCGGTTCTCGCACCCCTGCGCCGCCGCGATGGCCAGCGCCACCCCGACCGTCACGGTCACGAACACCACCAGCCGCTGTCGCATCAGCCGCTGCCGCGCCGTCCCGGGGCGCCCCCCGGGCGCGGGCGTGTGCTGCCGGTCTCCCGCCCGGCCGCGCGGCCCGCCGGGCCGCTGCCGGGTCGGCCGTGCGGGCGGCGGGGTCTGCTGGCGCTCGCGCATCGGCCGGGTGGCCTGGAGCGCGTCGGGACGGGGGAGCGGCGCGGTGGCCGCCTGCCCGTCGCTCGGGGCGGGGGACCGTCGCGGCGCACCGGCGGGCGCGCCCGCCCCCCGGGCCCGCGCTCTTATAAAAAAAAACGAACCCACCAGACAACGAAAAAA